>DASSIN010000001.1:0-4096 GCA_035691845.1 Candidatus Eiseniibacteriota bacterium
ATCGCGCCGGAGCCGGCGGTGGCATCGGCGGTGACGACCGTCACGGCCACCGCCACGCTGCCCGATCCGCCGGCGGCGCTCGCCGCGGCGCCGGCGGCGCTGGCCGCGGCGCGCGACGATGCTCCCGCGCACGATTCCGAGATCGAGCGCTGCTGGCGCGCGGCGCTCGATGCCATCAATGGCCGCAAGCGGATGCTGGGCGCGTTCCTGGAGGAGAGCCGGTTCCTGGGGCTGCGGGGCGATCGCGCGGTGATCGCCATGGACGCGCTGCACCGCGCGGTGATCGAAGAGAAGGACAATCGCGCGCTGCTCGAGGAGGAGCTGGCGCGCGCGTTCGGGCGCCGGCTGTCGCTGGCCGCGGCCTCGGGCGCGGCCGACGGCTCGCCGGCGCCGGCGCGCCGCCCGCCGACCGCCGAGGACGTGCGTCCGATGATCGAGCGCGCGATGGCGTGGTTCGACGCCGAGTCGGTGGACCCGCGCGCGCGCGCGCAGAAGCCGCAGGGTCGCGAAAGGACGGAGGGATGAAGAGCTTCGGCGACATGGTGAAGCAGGCGCAGAAGATGCAGAAGCAGATGACCGAGGTGCAGGAGAAGCTGGCCGACGAGCGCCACGAGGCCACGGCCGGCGGCGGGATGGTGAAGGCGGTGGTGGACGGCAAGCAGATGCTGATCGCGCTCACCATCAGCCCCGAGGCGTTCAAGGACGGCGATCCCACGCTGCTCGAGGACCTGATCCTGACCGCGGTGGGCGAGGCGCAGAAGAGCTCGGAGACCGCGATGAACGAGGCGCTCGGCAAGATCACCGGCGGCTTCAAGCTGCCGTTCTGACCTCCGTGCCCCCGACCCTGGCGCCCCGCGCGCGCCGCGCCCGCTGATGTACAGCTCCCGCTATCTCGAAGCGCTGATCGAGGAGCTGGTCAAGCTCCCGAGCATCGGCCAGAAGAGCGCGCAGCGCCTGGCGCTCCACCTGCTGCGCGCGCCGCGCGAGGAGGCGCTGCGGCTGGCGGACGCGATCCGCGACGTCAAGGAACGCGTCGGGTTCTGCAGCGTGTGCGGGCTGTTCAGCGAGGAGGATCCGTGCCCGATCGACCGCGATCCCACGCGCGACGCCAGCGTGGTGTGCGTGGTCGAGCAGGCGGGCGACGTGCTCGCGCTCGAGCGCACGGCGCAGTACAAGGGGCGCTACCACGTGCTGGGCGGCGCGCTGTCGCCGCTCGAGGGCACCACGCCGGAGCAGCTGCGCATCCGCGAGCTGCTGAACCGGCTGCGCACCGAACCGATCCGCGAGGTGATCCTCGCCACCAATCCCAACGTGGCCGGCGAGGCCACGGCGCTCTACCTGTCGCGGCTGCTGTCGCCGCTCGGCGTCAAGGTGACGCGCATCGCGCGCGGCGTGCCGATGGGCTCCGATCTCGAATACTCCGACCTCGTGACGCTGGCGCGCGCGCTCGAGGGCCGGCGGGAGGTCGAGTAGCCCGGCCGGTCCGGGCGATATGCATCCATCGTTCCTCGACATCGTCGGATTGCTGTCGATCCTCGTCCTCGTGGCCCTCAACGGCTTCTTCGTCGCGGCCGAGTACGCGCTCGTGACGGTGCGCTGGACGCGCGTCGAGGAGCTGATGAGCGAGAACAAGTTCGGCGCGCGCGCCGTGCAGCACGCGCTCGAGCACCTGGACGACACGATCGCCGCCTCCCAGCTCGGCGTCACGTTCTCGAGCCTCGGGCTCGGCTGGCTGGGCGAGCCGGGCCTGGCGCACATGCTGCAGCCGCTGTTCGGGAACCTGCCGTGGGGCGCCTACGTCGCGCACGTCATCGCGGTGGCGGTCGCGTTCCTGCTGATCTCCTACCTGCACGTGACGCTGGGCGAGATCGCGCCCAAGACGATGGCGCTCGATCGCGCCGAGAAGGTGGCGCTGGTGGTGGCGGGCCCGCTGATCACGTTCGGGCGCGTGTTCCGGCCGCTGACCGTGCTGATGAAGGTGTCGGGCAAGCGCTTCGTCGACCTGCTGCACCTGCCGCCCACGCCGCCCGAGCAGGATGTGCACTCGGTCGAGGAGCTGGGGATGCTGGTCGAGGAGAGCGAAGAGGCGGGCGTGCTGCCCGAGGAGCACGCCAGCTACGTGCAGAACGTGTTCGAGCTGACCGACAAGGTGGTGGCCGACGTGATGATCCCGCGCGAGAAGGTGGTGGCGCTCAACCTGCGAGCCTCGCAGGAGGAGATCCTCGAGACCGCCCGCGAGAGCGCCCACACGCGCATGCCGGTGTGGGAGGGAACGCCCGACCACATCGTCGGGATCGTCAACACCAAGAACCTGTTCCACCTGTTCAGCGTGGCCGGGCTCGTGCTGCTGGACGACGCGCTGTACCCCGCCAATTTCGTGCGCCCCGATCTGGCCGTGAATCGCGCATTGCGCATGTTCCGCCGCACGCGCCGGCCGATGGCCGTGGTGCAGGGCGCCGACGGCAAGTTCCTGGGGATCGTGACGTTGGAGGACATCCTCGAAGAGATCGTGGGCGAGATCGAGGACGAGCACGACGTGCCCACGCCGGCGGGTTCCGCCCCGCCCGGGGAACCGACCAGCGGCGATCTCTCCGCCCAGGAGTCGAAGCTCACGACCCCGCTCGCCGCCGGACCGGCGCGCGAGAGCGCGGCCGAGGGTTCGCGGGGCACGGCGGGCGCCGAGCGCAAGCCCGCCGCGAAACGCGAATCGAGGTGACGGCCGAGCGGGTCCGGTTCACCCCCGCCCCCTGCGTTCGCCGCGTCCCAGCGGGCTCGGCCGACGCATATCCCCGCAATCTGTTCTTGCAGCGCGCCTTCGGCGCGTGGTAACAATCACCGCGGTTACACGGACGTGCCCGGAGTACCCACGTGCCCTCTCACCGCCAGAGAGCGGGGGGTGCAATGCCACAGTGGACTCTGTTCGAAAATGACTTTCGAGCGATCGACCAGGTATTGAGCGAATTGCTCGAGCGCACCAACGCGCTCTCCGTGCACCTGGTGGATCGATCCGGCCAGCTCATCACCACCGCCGGGCGCGCCGACGACTTCGACGCCACCGCGTTCGCCAGCCTGGTGGCCGCCGATTTCACCGCCAACGCCGAGCTGGCGCATCTGCTGGGCGAGCCCGGCGTTGACGCGGTCGTCAGCGAAGGCCGCACGCGCTCGGTGCACTCGTGCCTGCTCGCGGATCGCGTGATCATGTGCACGGTGTTCGACCGCCGCAGCACGCTCGGGCTGGTGCGATTCCGCGCCGCGCGCGCGGTGCACGAGCTGGATCGGGTGTTCCGCGGGCTGTTCGAGAAGGTGGGGCTCGCGGAGCCGGTCGAAACCGCCGCACCCGAATTCGCCCAGGCCGCCGGGCAGGAGATCGACGCGCTGTTCGGCGAGTAGCGCCCCGCAGCATCGACCGGGAGACCCGTGGCGCTCATCAATCGTCGCGCGCGCGAGCTGCACCTGAAGCTCGTGTACTACGGCCCGGGGCTGGGCGGCAAGACCACCAACCTGAAGGTGCTGCACGACCGGCTGCCGGCGGACCGGCGCGGCCGGCTGCTGTCGATCGCCACCGACCACGAGCGCACGTTGTTCTTCGACTTCCTGCCCGTCGACCTGGGGCAGGTGAACGGCTACCTCACGCGCTTCCACCTCTATACGGTGCCGGGGCAGGTCTACTACAAGCGCTCGCGCCGCGTGGTGCTGCAGGGCGTGGACGGGATCGTGTTCGTGGCCGACTCGCACCCGGCGCGCGAGCACGCCAACCGCGATTCGCTGGCCGACATGCACGAACACCTGGCCGGCATGCTCAACCCGCACGAGCGCGCGCGGCTGCCGGTCGTGTTCCAGTACAACAAGCGTGATCTCGCGGGCGCGCTGCCGGTCGAGCGGCTGCGCGCGGCGCTCAATCCGGACGGCGCTCCGGAGTTCGAGGCGGTGGCGAGCCAGGGCAGGGGCGTCAACGAGGCGCTGCGCACGCTGTGCAAGGCCGTGCTGGCGCGGCTGGGCGAGCCCTCGCGCGCCGCGGCGGACGCGCCTGCCGCCGCTCCGGCGCCCACGCCGGCGGCGCCGGCGGCCCATGCGCGGGCGATGCCGGCGACGGGTG
>DASSIN010000002.1:0-16456 GCA_035691845.1 Candidatus Eiseniibacteriota bacterium
ATGCCGCGCGCGGTCCGCGCGGCGCGGGCGGCGCCGGCGTCACGGGGCCCCGGGCGCTGCGCCCGTCAGCCCGTGGCGCGCGAGGATCCGCTGGCCTTCGGGCGAGCGCACGAACGCCACGAACGCGCGCGCGGCGTCGGACGCCGGCGCGCCGCGCAGCACCGCGATCGGATAGCGGGCGATCACGTTCGCCGCCGCCGGGATCGCGACGGCGCGCACGTGGCCGGCCACCGCGGGCGTGACGTCGGAGGCGTACACGATGCCGGCGTCGGCCTCGCCCAGCTGCACCTTGCCCACCACCGCCAACACGTCCTGCTCCTCCGACACCACGTTGCGCAGCACGCGGGCGTCGAAGTCGCGCCCGAACGCCGGATCGGCGGACAGGTTGCGCAGCATGGCGCGGCCGTAGCGTCCGACCGGCACCGCGTCCGCGGCCAGCACCAGCGCGACGCCCGGGCGCGCGAGATCCTGCAGGCGGCGGATGTGCCCGGGATTCGCGTCCGGCACGATCACCGCGAGGCGGTTGCGCGCGAACGTCTGCGCCGGGCCCATGAGCAGGCCGTGGCCGGCCACGTCCCGCATGCAGCGCTCGTCGGCGGAGGCGAACACGTCGGCGATCGCCCCCTGCGCGAGCTGGCTCGCGAGCTGCTGCGAGCCGCCGAAGCTCGAGCGCACGCGCACGCCCGCATGCGCGCGCTCGAACGCCGGCGCGAGCTCGCCGAACGCCCCGGCCAGCGATGCGGCTGCGAGCACCTGCAGCGTGACCGTGCGGGCGCCGGGGGCGCGCGCGGGTGATGGGGCGCGCGCGGGCGCCGCGGCGGCCGCCGACAGCAGCGCCGCCGCGCACAGCGCCGCGCGCGCGATCACGCCTCGATCCCCTCGCGGCCGAGCATCACCTCGGTCGACTTGATGACCGCGAACACCTGATCGCCGACCGCGAGCTTCAGCCGCTCGGCCGATGCGCGCGTGATCACCGACACCAGCTCCTGATCGCCGATCCGGACCACGACCTCGGCCATCAGCCCTTCGACCTCGAGTCGCGCGATCGTGCCGCGCAGCCGGTTGCGCGCGCTGATCGCGAGCGCGCCCGCCTGCGCCGGCGCGAGGCCGAGCCGCGCCTCCAGCGCATCGCGGCGGAACAGCCACTTCCGCCCCACGCGCGCCGCCGGCAGCGCGCCCGCGCGCGCCAGGCTCTGCACGCGCTTGGGGTTCAGGTGGAGGAGCCGCGCCGCCTCCTCGACATCCAGCATGCTCGCGCGATCGGCACCGGCTTTCGAGGCCGCTATATTCCTTTGTCGTGCCATCAAAGGATATCTTGAGTCACATAGCGTCGCCTTGGCAAGAATGACGGCGTCCCCGACGCAGAGCTGGCGAGGGCGGTCGCGAAACGCCGGATCAGTCGGCGTCGTCCTTGGACGCGGCGCCGCCGCGGCGGCGGAAGAGCTCGGCCCACTCCTCGAGTTCGCGCTTGGACAGGCCGGCGGGCTTCTCGGCCTCGCCCTCGCCGCCGGCCGCGCTGCCGAGCACGCTCGCCATGAACAGGTCCGACAGCGACACGTCGGCGCCCATCGCGCGCGCGTGGCGCGCCACCTCGAGATCGGCGGTGACGACCGTCACGCGCTCGACCTCGTCCATCTTCTGCTCGACAAGCGTGCGGATCAGATCGTCCGCCGTCTGCGGCGCGCGCGCGTAGCGCACCTCGACCCGGCCCTGCCGGCTGTCGCCGCCGCCCTGCTGGCCGTCGAACACCACCAGGAACTTCGCATCGCCCGCACCCACCACCCACGACAGCAGGTTGACGAGCTTGTCACGCGCCTCGCGCAGCGTGCGTTCCGGCCCGGGTTTGAGCGACGGGGTGCGGTGGATCAAGTTGTAGCCGTCCACGATCACGAGCCGCGATTCCATGCGCGAAGCCTAGCACGGCCCGCGGCCGCGCCGCGCCGCTACTCGTGGCCGCCGTGCGCGGTGTGGCGGATCGTGCCGTTGTCGCCAACCGCCCAGCCGTGCAGCGAATCGGCGAAGAACACCGCGTTCAGCCGCGACGTGCTGGCCGCGGGCTGCGGCGTCCACGTCGTGCCGGCGTCGTCGGTGCGCAGGATCACGCCCGAGCCGTTGAAGCCGGCGGCGTAACCGATGGTCGGCGCGGGGAAGCTCACGCCTTCGAGCTGAACGCTGGCGCCGGCCGAGGTGCCGAGCGACCACGTCACGCTGTCCGTGCCGAACGCGGTCTCGGCGATGGTGCCGGCGGCGCCGACGGCCCAGTTGCTGACCGAGCTCCTGCCCCACACGGCGCGCAGGTTCTGCGCGGTGATGGCCGGCAGGATCTTGAACCAGCTCTTGCCGCCGTCGTGGCTGCCGGCGATCACGCCGGCGTCGCCCACGGCGTAGGCGTCGAGCAGGTCGGGGAAGGTGACGCTGCGCAGCGGCCCCGTGGGCGGCGTCACGCGGTTCCAGGTCGCGCCGCCGTCGGTCGTCCACAGCACCACGCCGTAGCCGCTGCCGCCGGCAATGATGCCGTGGCTGGCGTCGGCGAACCACACGTCGTTCAGCGGCTCGCCCGCCGTCACCGACACGCGCGTCCACGTCGCGCCCGAATCGGAGGTGGCGAGCACGGTGCCCGCCGCGCCCACCGCCCAGCCGTCGGCGGGGCTCGTGAACCACACCGAGCGCAGATCGAACGTGGTCGGATTCATCCGGTGCCACGTGGCGCCGGCGTCGCGTGTGGACAGGATCAGCCCCGCGCTGCCCACCACCCAGCCGCGCAGCGAATCCACGAAGTAGACGCCGTAGAGCGGATTCGAGGCGGGCGGGATCTGCCGCACCCAGTCGAAGTCGTCCGCCGGAGGGACGCCGCCGCCGGGCGGAACGAGGATGGTGGTGCCGCCCTTGTCGCAGCCGGAGAGCAGCGCGAGGCCGAGCGCGCACGCGACGACGACCAGGGGCGCGACGCGGCGGCGAGCGGATCGGGCGGCGTTGGGCTGGGCTTCCATCGGGCTCCTCGCGGGCGCGCGGTGACGGTGCGGGTGAACGCTTCGGGAACTGCGAACTCTGCAATTGTAAGGCCACGGGCGACCCGTTGAGAGCCGCCAGTTTAGCGCCGCGGCCGATTGGCCGGTGGCGCGATTTTGCCCGGGGCCCGGGCGCGTCGCGCTCGCCTGCCGGCCGGATCGCGGCCGCACCGGTGACGCCGGACGCTGCGGCGGTGCCACGCCGTTGGTCCGCCCCTTGACGAACGCGTAGACTGCCCCCCTTCGCGCCCGCCATGCCCTCTGGCGGCCGGAGCGATCGGATCGGAGGACGCATGCTCGAAGTGCGCGGGGTGGTCAAGCGCTACGACGGCCGCGCCGTCGTGGACCAGGTCTCGTTCCAGGTGCAGCCGGGCGAGATCTTCGCCCTGCTGGGCCCCAACGGCGCCGGCAAGACGACGCTGATCCGGATGATCACCGACATCCTGAAGCCCGACGCGGGCGACGTGCTGCTCGACGGCCGTCCGGCGTTCGAGTCCAAGGACAAGATCTCCTACCTGCCCGAGGAGCGCGGCGTGTACCGGCGCGCCAAGGTCATCGACGCGGTCGCGTACTACGGCGAGCTGAAGGGCATGTCGCCGCGCGATGCGCGCGATGCCACCGCCCGCCTGCTCGAGCGCGTGGAGCTGCCGGAGACCGCGACCCAGCAGGTGCAGACGCTGTCCAAGGGCATGCAGCAGAAGATCCAGCTGTGCACCACGCTGATCGGCGAGCCCAGGCTGCTGATCCTGGACGAGCCGTTCACCGGGCTCGACCCCGTCAACACCGAGATGTTCGAGCAGATCCTGCAGGAGCGCCGCGCCGCCGGCGCCACGGTGCTGCTGTCGACCCACCAGATGAACAAGGTGGAGGAGCTGTGCGACCGCGCGCTGATGATCGATCACGGGCACGTGGTGCTGTACGGCACCGTGCGCGAGATCCGCCGCGATCACGCCGAGCACGCCGTGCGGGTGCAGGCCGATGGCGCGATCCCGAAGGTGGAGGGCGTGCGCGAGGTCACGGCCGAGAACGGCGCCACCAAGCTGATGCTGGACGACGACACCACGCCGCAGGCGGTGCTGCAAGCGCTGGTCGCGCGCGGCGTCGCGATCCAGTCGTTCGAGGTCGCGACCCCGCCGCTCGAGGACATCTTCCGCCGCGTGGTGCACGGCGGGCGCGCCGGCTCGGCCGCGCCGGCCGCGGCCGAGCCGGCCCTGACGGGAGGCGCGCGATGAAGTTCTCGCCCCGCCGCGTGCTGGTGATCGCCCGCCGCGAGTACCTGGCCACCGTACGGCGCCGCGCCTACGTGTTCACGGTGATCGGCATGCCGCTGCTGTTCGGCGGCCTGATGGCGTTCTCGTTCCGCCAGAGCGGCGGCGAGCGCCACGGCGCGCTCGCCAGTTTCCACGCGCTCGGCGTGGTGGATTCGTCCGGGCTCTACGCCCACGCGCCGGACGCGATCGTGACCCAGGCGTCGCACAAGGCGTTCGACGAGGACGGCCAGCAGGACACGTTCACGATCGCGGTGCGCCGCTACCCCGACCAGGCGGGCGCGCTGGCCGCGCTGCGCGCGGGCGAGGTGAACCAGGTGCTGGTGGTGCCACCCGACTACCTGACGCATGGCGGCGCGCGCCGCTACGTCTACGGCAGCCGGATGTTCTCGAGCGGCGACGAAGGGCCGGTGCAGCGCTGGCTGGCGCGCGGCCTGCTGGCCGGCAACGTCGAGCCCGCGCGCATCGAGCGCGTGTCCGATCCCGGGAAGTCGATGGCGCTGCTCACCGCCCAGCGCGGCGGCGAGTTCCAGATCGAGAACGACAAGAGCGAGGTGATGAGCTTCCTGCTGCCGTACCTGTTCGCGATGCTGCTCGGCATGTGCATCTTCACCGGCGGCCAGTACCTGATGCAGGGGGTGTCGGAAGAGAAGGAGTCGCGCATCCTGGAGTCGCTGCTGTGCACCGTCAGCCCCGAGGACCTGCTGTTCGGCAAGCTGCTGGGGCTGGGCGGGGCCGGGTTCACGATGGTCGGGATCTGGATCGCCGCCGGCTCGCTGCTCGCCGGACAGGCCGCGCTGGCGATGCCGATCCACGTGCCGCCCACGATGGTGGCCGTGGCGCTCGCCTACTTCGTGCTCGGATTCCTGTTCTACGGCAGCCTGATGCTGATGGTGGGCGCGCTCACCAGCAACATGCGCGAATCGCAGCAGTTCTCGGTGGTGTTCAGCCTGCTCAACTTCTCGCCGTTGTTCATGATCACCTCGCTGCTCGGCCATCCCGAGGCGCCCAAGTCGGTGCTGGCGTCGTTGTTCCCGCCCACCGCGCCGGTGTCGATGGTGTTGCGCATGAACGCACCCTCGTTCGCGGTGCCCGCGTGGCAGATCGCGCTGTCGCTGGCGCTGCTGGCGGCCGCGGTGGTGGTGGTGGTGTTCATCGCCGCGCGCATCTTCCGCATCGCGCTGCTGCTGTACGGCAAGACGCCGAACCTGCCCGAGATCCTGCGCTGGGCGCGCGCGGGCGCCTGACCCGCGGTCCGTTGCGCCGCCGACGCCGCGGATCCATCGTCCGCGGCGTCGTTCGTTGGGTGCCGCGCCGGACGCTCGCGTAGGCTCGCGCCATGACCGACCTGCCGCGCTGGCGCGTGTTCCCGCCGCTCGCGCTCGGCACGCTGATGGCGACGCTCGACATCAGCGTCGTCAACATCGCGCTCCCCACCATCGCCCGCCGGTTCGGCGCCACCGCCACCACGGTGGACTGGGTGGTGCTCGCCTACGTGCTCGCCATCACCGGGGTGCTGCTCACGCTCGGCCGCATCGCCGACGCGGTGGGGCGGCGACGCGTGTACGCGACCGGACTCGTGGTGTTCACCGCCGGCTCCGCGTTGTGCGCGGCGGCGGGCTCGCTCGGCTGGCTGGTGGCGGCACGCGCGGTGCAGGGACTGGGCGCCGCGATGATGACGGCCAACAGCACCGCGCTGCTGGTTTCGAACTTCCCGGGCGAGGAGCGCGGGCGCGCGATCGGCGCGTTCGGCGCCACCGTGGGCGTGGGGCTCGCGCTCGGGCCGCCGCTCGGCGGGCTGCTGGTGGCGACGCTGTCGTGGCGCTGGATCTTTCTCGTCAACCTGCCGCTCGGCGTGCTGGCGTTCGTCCAGCTCCGCCGCCGCGTGCCCGCCGACGCCGGCGCGGGCGGCAGGCCCGACGCCTCCCCCGCCGGCGCCATCGCGTGGTGCGCGGCGCTCGTCGCGCTGATGCTGGCGCTCACGCTCGGCCCGCGGCTCGGCTTCGCCGCCACGCCGGTGCTGGCGCTCGCGGCCGCCGGCGTGATCGCCGTGCTCGCGTTCGCCTGGAGCGAGCGCCGCGCGCATACGCCGCTGCTGCCGCTCGATCTGCTGCGCGGCCCGGTGGGGGCCGCCGCGCTGCTGACGCTGCTGTCGCAGGCGCTGTCGCTCGCGGTCGGCATCCACCTGCCGATGGTGCTCGAGAACGTGCTCGGCATGGGCACCGGCGCGAGCGGCGGATGGCTCGCGGTGATGCCGGTGCTGGCGCTGTTCGCGGCCCCGCTGGCCGGACGGATCTCCGATGCGATCGGGCCGCGTGTGCTGTCGGTCGTGGGCCTCGCGCTCACCGCGGCCGGATTCGCCGTGCTCGCGGCGCTGCCGTCGCGCGCGCCGGCCGTCACGCTGGCGTGCGGACTCGCGCTCGTCGGCGCCGGGCTCGGGCTGTTCACGGTGCCCAATTCCAGCGCGCTGTTCGGGGCCGCGCCGCCCGAGCGGTTCGGCGCCGCGTCGGGCCTGCAGGCCACCATGCGCAACCTGGGCTTCACCGCCGGCGCGGCGCTGATGGCGGCGGCGATCGGCGCGCGCTACGCCGCGCACGCGGGCGCGCCGCTGCCGGCGGCCGGCGCGCTGGACCGCGCCGCATTCGTCGCCGCCACACGCGAAGCGTTCCTCGGCATGGCCGCCCTGGCGCTGCTGGGGGTCGCCCTGGCCGCCCGCCGCGATCGACGGGGGTCCTCGCAGGCTGCCCCGGCCGGGTGACCCGGGCGCACGGGTGTGCACAATTCCGCATCAGGTGTGGCAGTTTGCAGTCGCCGGATGCCCGGATCAGGCCGGTCCGACCGCCAAAAAATTGTGCTTGGCACCCTGGCGCTCCATTTGTGACAATTACTTACGTCGGATGAGGGCACGACAGGCGTGAGGCATGGCAATTGCGTCTCCCACCTGCGGTGATCCGGACCCAGGTCCGGCTCATCCGAACGCAACAAGAGACCGCAGGCGACCAGTAAAGACCCGGGTCCAGCGAGACCCCTGTCGCCAACGTGGTGCCGGAAATCCAGGCGTAAGCAAGAAGGCTGATCCCCTGGTTTCCCTCTTGCGCGGCGAACGTGCTCGTTCGCCGGAAACGGGGCGCCCGGTTGCCAAACCGGGCGTTTTCGTTTTTGCGCCCGCCCTCATCGGTTTGCCCGCGGGCCCGGCACCCACCACAATCGTGCCTGCATGCGTCCCCTCCGTGTGGCTCTCGCGCAGCTCAATCCGACCGTCGGCGACGTGGACGGGAACTTTCGCAAGATCGCCGACGCCATCGCGCGCGGGCGCGACCAGGCGGTGGACGTGCTCGCCGTGCCGGAGATGGCGATCACCGGCTATCCTCCCGAGGACCTGCTGCTCAAGCCCTCGTTCATCGAGCGCGCCATCGCCCGCACCCGCGATTTGCTGCCGCTGACGCGCGGCATGACCGTGGTGGTGGGCACCGTGGACCGCGACGTGGACCTCTACGACGCCGCCGCGGTGATGCACGACGGGCGCCTGACGGGCAACTACCGCAAGCACTACCTGCCCAACTACGGCGTGTTCGACGAAAACCGCTACTTCATGTCGGCCTCGAACAACGCCGTGTTCGCGCGCGGCAAGGCGGTGATCGGCGTCAGCATCTGCGAGGACATCTGGTTCCCGGGCGGCCCGATCGAAGAGCAGGTGATCCGCGGCGGCGCCGAGATCATCCTGAACCTGTCCGCGTCGCCCTATCACGCCGGCAAGGCGCAGGCGCGCCGCCGCATGCTGTGCACGCGCGCCGCCGACAACCTCGTGGTCGTGTGCTACGTGAATCTGGTCGGCGGCCAGGACGAGATCCTGTTCGACGGCGCGAGCCTGATCGTGGACGAGCAGGGCAAGGTGCTGGCCGAGGGGCGCATGTTCGAGGAGGACATGGTCGTCGCGGACCTGGACCTGGACGACGTGTTCAACGCGCGGCTGCACGATCCGCGCCTGCGCAAGGGCCGGGTGCTGGACGGCGGCGATCCCACGCCGCGCATCGAGCTGCCGATCCCGGCGGCGATCTCCGTGCCCGCCGGCGAGCCGATCAGCGCCGGGCGCGGCCGCGGGGCGGCGCTGGCGGCGCTGGTCGAGACCAAGCCCGCGCTCGAGCAGCGCCCCGCGGTCGAGCCCCTCGAGCTGGCGGCCGAGATCTATGACGCCCTGCTGCTCGGCACGCGCGACTACGTGCGCAAGAACGGTTTCGACACGGTCGTGCTCGGGCTGTCGGGCGGCATCGACTCCGCGCTGTGCGCGTGCATCGCCGCCGACGCGCTCGGGGCCGGGCACGTGGTCGGCGTCTCGATGCCGTCCAGGTACACGACCGAGGCCTCGCAGCGCGACGCCGCCGCGCTGGCGCAGGCGCTCGGCATGCGGCTCGAGACCATCCCGATCCAGCAGCAGTTCCAGTGCGCGCTCGACGCCATGGCGGCCACGTTCGCCGGCCGGCCCGCCAACGAGACCGAGGAGAACCTGCAGGCGCGCATCCGCGGCGCCACGCTGATGGCGCTGTCCAACAAGTTCGGCTGGCTCGTGCTCACCACCGGCAACAAGAGCGAGGTGTCGGTCGGCTACTGCACGCTGTACGGCGACACCGCCGGCGGATTCGCGGTGCTGAAGGACGTGTACAAGACGATGGTGTACCGGCTCGCGCGGCTGCGGAACGCGCGCGGCGCCGTGATTCCCGAGCACACCATCACGCGCCCGCCGAGCGCCGAGCTGCGCGAGAACCAGACCGACCAGGACGTGCTGCCGCCCTACGAGGAGCTGGACGCGATCCTGCGGCTGTACGTCGAGGAGGATCGCTCCGTGGCCGAGATCTGCGAGCTGGGGCACGACGAGGACACCGTGCGCAAGGTCGCCCGCATGGTGGACCACTCCGAGTACAAGCGCCGCCAGAGCCCGCCCGGCATCAAGATCACCCCGCGCGCGTTCGGCAAGGACCGCCGCCTCCCGATCACGAACCGCTGGAGCGGATAGCGCTCGGCACGGTCGCGCGTGCGCTGTCCGGGCGCGACAAGGACCTGCCGCGGCGCCCCCCTCGCGGAACGCCCGGGGGATGTCAGGGCATCGACGCGCCAACTCGCGCCAGCGCGAGTTCACGGATCGACGTGGCGGTCTCGCGTGCGCGACACCTCCTTCGCGCGGAATTTCGCGATGCGCTCGATGAGCTTCTCCGGCACGGGTTCGGTCAGCGGGAACCGGATCGTGCCCTTGGAGAACGCGTAGCCGGCGAGCGCCCGGGCGAATCGTCCGCGCACCGCGCCCATGCCGGGGCCGTACAGCGACCAGTGCCGGGGCCATCCGGCGTAGTAGATCACGACGCGGCCCCGGAGCTTGAGCGCCGGCACGCCGTAGGAGATCACCTCCTCGGCGCCGGGAACGCTGCGGCGCATGGCGGCGCGCACGCGCTTCAGCGCCGCGCGGGTCGCGGGCGGCTGGGCGGCGATGTACGCCGCGACGGATCGCGCCTTCGCTCTCGCCATGCTCGCGTCACGCCTCGGCGCTGGAAGCGAACAGGCCCCCGCCAGGGGGCCTGCGCGGATGATTCCTGTGCGACGGCCGCACGGCTACGGGCCGGCGCTGATCACCAGGATGATGCCGCCGTTGTCCACCTGGATCACGTTCACCACGCCCGGCGTGCCGATCGTGTAGATCGTGAACGTGCCGTCGCCCTTGGCGGCGTCGATCAGGACCTGCTTGCCGGCGGGATCGAACAGCTTGGCGGACTCGTTCCAGCCGATGTTCACCACCGAGCCGGTCGCGCCGATGCTCGCCGGGCCCCATAGCCTGGTCGCGCCCGCGACGACGTTCGCCGCGCCGCTCAAGCTCGTGCTGCCGGGCGTGATGTACACCGACACGGTTCCGCCCGGGCCGCCCTGGTTCGTGAACCGGCCGACCACGGCCAGGTCGCTCACGTCCTTCAGCTTGTCCTTGTGCTTGGCATAGTCGTGGATCGTGTTCAGGTCCACGAACTCGCGGTCCGCGCCGTCGGCGCCGACGATCGAGAACGGGGTGGGCAGATCGAAGTGCACGAAGATCTGGCCCGAAGCGATGAAGCAGCCGGTCGCCGTGAGGGCGACGAGGCCCAGGCAGGGAAGCAGCAATCGCAGATTTCTCATGTCGAGCCTCCTGTCAGGGAACCGGCGGGAACTTGGCGAACGCGTAGGTGACGCCGAGCGTCACGTTGGCCCACTTGCGCGAGGCATCGGAGCTGGCCTTGTCCACCGCCGCATCCAGCTCGCCGCGCCCGTCCACCGACAGGCCCACCAGCGGCAGCTTGATGCCGAGCCCGAGCCCGAAATCGTATGCGGTGTCGGTCTCGTCCAGGCCGGTGCGCTTCAGGTGCGACGACGACATGCCGGCGAACGGATAGAACTGGAGCGGGCCGCCGAACTTGAGCAACAGGTTGGCGCCGTACGAGGTCACGTCGATGCCGTCGCGCGTGAACGTGAGGCCGGCGACGGTCTGGTCCTTGCTGCCGCCGTGCGTGCTGCCGAAGTACGGCTCGATCGCGATCAGCGGCACCACCGACACGGGCACGCGCACGCCGAACACCGAGCCCTGGCCGTTGTCGTCCTGCACGACCGGGAAGCTCGCGCCCCCGAATGCCCCGATCCCGACCGACACCGCGTGCGCGGGCACGGCCAGCACGGCGACCGCCACGGCCATGCACACACCCGTTGCCAAGCGTCTCATGTTGCCTCCTCAAGCGCGCCCTCGGGGACGTCCGGACGCGGGATTGCCAGCACGCGACGGGGAGAGTCGCGCGACTCTAGGAGGCGGCCGCGCGCATGGTCAAGACTGGCGCGACGAACGCAGCAAGGGCCGCGCCAGCGCCGCTGGACTCGGGCGGCGCGGCGCGATCGGGCAGATCGCGCGGCCCGGGCGCTGCGTTTCGCGAACGCTACTGCGCGACGCGCACGGCGGTGACGGTGGCGCCGCACCAGCGCGTCAGGCTCGCGGCGATCGCCTCGAGCGCGGCGGCGAGATCGGGCTCGGCCCGGTCGATCGGGCAGAACACGGCCACCAGCAGCCGGCGCGTGCGCGGCGTGACCGCGGTGCGGGCGGAATCCGAGGTGGGCGCGCCGAACGGGCCGTCCTGGTCGGCGAGCAGCAGCCGACCGGCGAGATTCACGCGCTGCTTGCGGATTCCCGGGTAGCTCTCGCCCTCGCGTCCCAGCCGCACGCGCACGCCGCCGTGCACCAGGTCGCGGTCGTAGAGCCCGAGCGGCAGCTGGTGCTCGAGCGAGCACAGGTTGCACACGTCCACCGCCAGGTTGACCGTCGGCAGGCCGCGCCCCTGCATCACGCGCCGCAGCAGCGCCTCGCTGCTCGGGCGCGTCTTGGTGGGATCGATGCCGAGCGTGTGGAACAGCGCGCGCGTCTCGCCGATGCCGGGAACGTCCGAGGGCGGCTTGCCGGAATAGGCGGCCGACAGTCGCGCGCACACACGGTCGCGCTCTTCGGCGAAGCCCGCGGGCTCGGGCTCCATCACCAGTCCTTCGGCTTCCAGCAGCCCCAGCGCGAGGACGCCGCGCAGGGCTTCGTCGATCGCGAGGCTCAGCCCGAGCGGCCGTGTCTGGAGCGGCATGCGGCGGTCCCGGGATGCAGGAGCGGGAACGAGGTGGGCGGCGGGAATTCCCTTTCCAACCCAACGCGGTGGACGAAGAGGCCGTCCCGTTCGTTGCGGCCAACCATCATAGTGACGCCGCCCACAATCGTGTGACCTGGGGCGGTTCGTTCGAGTGTCGCGCGTTTCCGCGCGACGAAGCGCGCGTAACATACTCTGCGACGCGCGCCGCGCCAATCGAATTCGTCACGAAAAATTTCGCGCGCGGTGCCTGCGCGTTCAAACCACGTTCCGGCAACGCGACAGCGCGCGAACATGCGGCGGCGCGCGAACGCCTGCAACGTTGTCATGCGGTGGTCTCGTGCGCCGGGAGCTTGCGCTCGACCGACACGATGCGCCAGCGGCCGCGCTCGGCGCCCTCGCCCAGCTCCACTTCGTCGCCGATCACGTGGCCGCTCAAGGCGCGGCCGAGCGGCGCCTGGAACGACACCACGTGCTCGCCGTGGTGGTGCTCGTTTTCACCCAGGATCCAGTAGCGACGCATCTCGCCGTCGTGCTCGAGCGTCACCTCGGTGCCGAGGCCCGCGATGCCGTCGCGGTAGTCGAGGTCGTCCACGAACCGCGCGCGCCCGAGCCTGATCTGCAGCGTGGCCACGAGCTTGCTGACGTTCGCCTGTTTCATCTTGGCGGAGTGGTACTCGGCGTTCTCCTTCAGGTCGCCGAGCTCGCGCGCCTTCTGGATCGTGGCCGGGATCGTCGTGCGCAGCTCGCGCTCGAGCCGCTCCAGCTCCTGTTGAAGGCGCACGAACGTGGCGCGCGTCATCACCGGGACGTCGGCGTCCTCGGACTGCTGGCCCACGCGGTCGAACAGCTTGTCGGCCCGGATCTGTCGCTCCGCCATCACGGTGCCGGCCTCCTCCGCGAGCCCCAGCCGCTCGAGCGCCTCGAGCGCCGGGAACAGGAACCGGTCGCTCGAGCGCCATTGCCGCAGCAGCACGCGCACCCGGAGCCGCACGTCCTCGGGACAGGTGGTGCCGCCCAGCTTGGCATCGAACGCGCCGCCCGCCTCGAACCAGCGCAGCACCTTCTCGGCCGTCGAGGGCCGCGGCTTGTCCTCGATCAACGCCAGCGCGGCGTACAGCACGAGCCACGCATCGGGCGGCGTGCCGCGCTCGTCCAGCACGTCGTCGATCAGGCGCAGCGCGGCGCCCGGGTAGCGGGCGGCATGCTGCAGCAGCGTGCGTCGCATCTCGGAGCGCCCGGCGTCGTCGAGCAGCGCCCGGAACTGCTCCGCCTGCTCGCGCACCGACGAGAACCGCGAGTCGAGCGCCGACAGGATGGCATCTGCTTCCACGCCCGCCGCGTGCGAGGCCTCGAGCAGCGCCCGCTGTTCGTCCTCCCCGGTCAAGTCGGTGATCGCGAGCCCCTGCTCCCACAGCTGCTTGAGCACCGCGATGAAGCCCTCCCGGCGGTCCGGGAACCAGCGCGACACGGTGAGCCCGGCGCGCGCGCGGTCGACGGACAGGCCCTCCTCGTCCTCCATCGCGCGCTGCACGTAGCGCCCGAAGCGCTGGGCGAGCGCCGCCTCGGAATCCGGATGCTGTTCCAGGAACTTGCGCACGGTGGCGAGATTGGTGCGCACCGGCTTGCGCGGCGCGACGGCCGGCAGCGGCGTGGTGCGCGGCGCCGCGCCGACCTCGCTCTCCGCCCGCCGCCGGAAGATCTGCTCGAACGCGCGCGAGGCGTCGATGCGCGGGTGCTTGGGGGCGCCGGCGCGCGCCTTGCGCCAGAACGCGTTCCATTCGGTGGCCGGCACCACGTCCGAGCCCACCAGGTAGACCTTGAGCTTCTGCGCGTCGCCGCTGCCGCCCAGCGCCTCGAGCGCGCGCGCCAGCACCTCGGCCGGCTCGTCGCGAATCAGGCGCTGCAGCTCGGCCGGCTGGCCGAGCTTGAGCACGCGCAAGTCGTTCTCGGGCACCACCGCCAGCGTGCGGCGCGCCGCGGCGTAGGGCATGCGATGGTTCTTGGAGCGCGGAAAATCGATCACCACGTTCACGGCGTCGTTCGACACCACGCGCCCGGTTCCGAACGAGGCGTGGTGCACGGCGCCGCCCGGCGGCAGCGCGGCGATGGCATCGAAGCGCTCGAGCGCTTCGGGCAGCGGCTGCTCGGGATCGAGCAGCCCCGAGCCCGCGATCACGCTCTCGACGTCCGGCAGCGAGCGACCCGGCCCCTGGCGGAGCGCATCGGGCAGCAGCGTCCGGAACGGCGCGCCGGCGGAGGGGCCATCCTTCTCGACCGCGGCGAGCGCGGTCGCGCGCAGGGATGCCAGCGCATCGCCGGCGCGGCCCGCGCGCACCAGCTCCGGCAGCGCGGTGGCGGCGAGCTGCGCGCACTCCCGGGGCGCGCCCTTGCGCGCGATGCCGGGCAGCAGCGCCACCAGCTCGAGCAGGCCGTCGTGCTCCCTGTGCTCGGTGAACTCGAGCGCCGCCTCTTCGAGGCCGTTGTAGCGGCCGGCCGCCGCGAAGCCCGGCAGCATCGCGGCCAGCTGCTCGCGCCGCCGCTCGCCGTCGCCGGCCTCGCCCAGCCGCTGCGCCAGCAGCAGCCCCAGCTCCAGGTCGTCGGGGATGATCGCGGTCGCGCGCTCCAGCGCCTCGATCCGCGCCGGATCCTTGCGCAGCCCTTCGTGCGCCCTGACCAGCAGCCGCGCGGCCGCCTGGGTCTCCTGCAGCCCCAGCGCCCGCTCCGCCACGGCGGCGAGCGGCTCCCACCTGGCTTCCGCCGCCAGCTTGTCGCCCAGCGCCAGCAGCGCCTGCAGCGCCCGCTCGACGTCGCCGTTCAGCGCACACGCCGCGGCCAGCAGGTATTCGACGCCGGGCGAGGCGTTGCCCTGGCGCAGCCGCGAGGCGCACTCGTCGCGCACGCGCGCGACAGCCTCTTCGGCCTGCGCCGCGTGGGCCAGCGCTTCCAGCCGCTGGCGGGCATCGGGCGAAAGGTCGGCGGCGTCTTCGCCGCGGAGCACGCGGGAGAGCTGTTCGGTGATCGTCATCGAGGAGGAGCCCCGCCACAGCTGGCGGGCCCGCCATCATCGCGCAGCGCGCGTGGCGAGGCAAGCGGCGCCAGCCGCGCTCGCGCCGCGCGCACGTGGACCGGCCGGCAGGCGCGACCGGGTCCGGAGCGCGTCAGCGGTCGGCCGGCGGCTCGTGCGAGTCGCGCGTCAGGCTCGCGTGCGTGGAAGCGGGCGGATCGCTGGCGGGAAAGGATTCCATGCTCATCTCATCCACGCGCGCGTCGTCGTCCATCGCATCGGAATCGTTCGGGCGCTGGCGGGGCGGCCCGGACGCCCGGGCGCGCTCGCGCGGATCGGGAGTGGCGTTCATGTGTTCCTCCGGATGCGTCCGCGGCCCGGCAGGAGTAGCTTCTCTGCACGCTCGACGCGCCGCGTCGGCGCGGGAGGCGAGGTCGGGAACTCGGCTATGAAGATCTACACGCGCACGGGTGACGATGGCACCACCGGGCTGCTCGGTCCAGGGCGCGTCCCCAAGCACTCCCCCAGGGTCGAAGCCTTCGGCGCCGTGGACGAGCTGAACGCGGCGCTCGGCGTGGCGCGCGCGCTCGACGGGGCCGGGCTCGTGACGGCGGAGCTCGCCACCCTGCAGGCGAAGCTGTTCCAGCTCGGCGCCGAGCTGGCCGCGCCCAGCGTGGACGCGCTGGCCGCGATGGAGCGGATCACCGACGACGACGTGACGGCGCTCGAGCGCCGGATCGATTCGCTCGAGGCCGAGCTGCCGCCGCTCACCAACTTCATCCTGCCGGGCGGCGGCGTGCTGGGCGCCGAGCTGCACCGCGCGCGCACGCAATGCCGGCGCGCCGAGCGGCGCGTGACGGGCCTGCGCGCGAGCGAGCCGGTGGATCCGCGGATCGTGCGCTACCTGAACCGGCTCGCCGACCTGCTGTTCGTCATGGCGCGGTGGTGCAATCGACGCGAGGATCAGCCCGAAACGGTGTGGCGCTCGAGCCGCGCCTGACCGGGAACGGCAACGCGCCGTCGGCGACGCCGTGCGGCGGCCCGCGGGGTTTGCTGGACAACGCCGGGCCAGCCCCCGATAATGCTCCCGCACGCTGAAGCGCCGGGAACGCCCGCACCACGAGGGTGGTGGCCGCGCTCCCTGCGCCCGTGGCTCCCTGCCGCTGACATCGTTCTCGCGTGGTGCTGACGAGCGAGGACCGGGCGGCATCGTCCGGTGGTGACGAACGAAGGTGAGCCAGCGGCGTTGCGGTCCGCGCAGGGATGGCGCCCTGCCGTTCGCACCATCGACCCGAGCCGGCGCGAAGCGTACGCGCACGCGCAGCATCCGGCACCCCGACCACCGCGGGCGCCGCGAGCCACTTCCTGCGGGCCCCACGTCGCTCCCGGCATCGTCCGGGGCGGCGGGCCCCGAAACCCGACGCGCGCCGAACGCGGCGCGCCGAATCGCGCTGAAGGAATCCGAATGAGATCACGTCGCCGGCGTCCCCGCGGTGGAAGGCCCCAATCGATGATGGAGGGCGCCGCTCCGGGCGCCGCTCCCGGGCC
>DASSIN010000003.1:0-2910 GCA_035691845.1 Candidatus Eiseniibacteriota bacterium
CGCGCGCGCCGGGGCGGTCGCCTGCAGCCCGACCGCGGCGCCGGCGGCCAGCGTGGACTTGAGCTCGTCGATGCGGTCGCGCAGCGAGGCGGCGCGCTCGAACTCGAGCGCCCGGGCGGCGTCGAGCATCTCGGCCTCGAGCCGCGCGATCAGCGCTTCGGCGCTGGGGTGCTCGATCCCCGCCAGGAACTCCGCCGGCGCCTCGCCTTCGCCGATCGCGTCGGCCACGGCCGTGGACCGCAGGATGGATTCGACGCTCTTCTCGACGCTGCGCGGCGTGATGCCGTGCGCGACGTTGAACTCGAGCTGCTTCAAGCGTCGTCGGGTGGTCTCCTCGATCGCGCGCCGCATCGAGTCGGTGACCACGTCGGCGTACAGCACCACGCGCCCGTTCACGTTGCGCGCCGCGCGCCCCGCGGTCTGGATCAGCGAACGCTCGGAGCGCAGGAACCCCTCCTTGTCGGCGTCGAGGATCGCCACCAGCGAAACCTCCGGCAGATCGAGCCCCTCGCGCAGCAGGTTGATGCCGACCAGCACGTCGAAGTCGGCCAGCCGCAGGCCCCGCAGGATCTCGACGCGCTCGAGCGCGTCGATGTCGCTGTGCAGGTAGCGCACGCGCACGCCCATCTCCTGCAGGTAGTCGGTCAGGTCCTCGGCCATGCGCTTGGTGAGCGTGGTGACCAGCACGCGCTCGTTGTGCGCCACGCGCTGGCGGATCTCCTCCAGCAGATCGTCCACCTGGTTCTGCACCGGCTTGATGACCAGTTCCGGATCCACGAGCCCCGTGGGCCGGATGATCTGCTCGACCACCACGCCCTCGCACTTCTGCAGCTCGTACTCCGCCGGCGTAGCCGACACGAACAGCGTGGGGCCGGTCATATGCTCGAACTCGTCGAACCGCAGCGGCCGGTTGTCGAGCGCCGACGGCAGCCGGAACCCGAACTCCACCAGCACGCGCTTGCGCGAGCGGTCGCCCTCGAACATGCCGCCGATCTGCGGCACGGTCACGTGCGACTCGTCGATCACGAGCAGGAAGTCGTCCGGGAAGTAGTCGAGCAGGCAGCCCGGCCGCTCGCCCGGCTTGCGCCCCGACAGATGGCGCGAATAGTTCTCGACGCCGGGGCAGGTGCCGATCGTGGCCAGCATCTCGAGATCGTATTCGGTTCGCTGGCGCAGCCGCTGGGCCTCGAGCAGCTTGTTCTCGGCCTTGAGCTCCGCCAGGCGGTCGTCCAGCTCCTGCCGGATCGCGTGCAGCGCGCTCATCAGCCGCGGTTCGGGCGTGACGAAGTGCCGCGCCGGATACAGCGCCAGCCGGTCCATGCGGCGCCGTAGCTGGCCGGTGACCGGATCCAGCGCCGAGATGCGGCTCACCACGTCGTCGTCCAGCTCGATGCGCACGATCGCATCCTCGTAGGCGGGGTGCACCTCGATCACGTCGCCACGCACGCGGAACTGCCCGCGGCCGACCTCGATGTCGTTGCGCGTGTACTGGATCTGCACCAGCTTCTCGAGGATCTGCTGGCGCGTGGCGCGCTCGCCGGCGGTGGCGTCCAGCCGCATGCCGCGCCAGTCCTCGGGCGCGCCCAGGCCGTAGATGCACGACACGCTGGCCACGATCACCACGTCGTCGCGCTCGAGCAGCATCGAGGTGGCCTGCAGCCGCAGCCGGTCGATGTCGTCGTTGATGCTCGCGTCCTTGGCGATGTAGGTGTTGGTGGACGGCACGTAGGCTTCCGGCTGGTAGTAGTCGTAGTACGAGATGAAGTAGCCGACGGCGCTGTCCGGGAAGAACTGCTTGAACTCGCCGTACAACTGGGCCGCCAGGGTCTTGTTGTGCGAGATCACCAGCGTGGGCCGGTTCCACTGCGCGATGACGTTGGCGATCGTGTAGGTCTTGCCCGACCCGGTCACCCCGAGCAGGGTCTGCCAGCGGCGGCCGGCGCGCAGGCCTTCCACCAGCTCGGCGATCGCCTCGGGCTGGTCCCCCTGCGGCTCGAACGGGCGGTGGAGATGGAAGGGCATGGCCGGGCGATGCTACCCCGAGCGGGCCGTGCCGCGCGAACCCGCCCGCGGCCGATCCGCCGCGGATTTGCGCTCGACCCGCGCGCGGTGCGGATCCTAGTATTTCCGGCATGGACGGGCGTGACATCCTGCACTATCGCATGGTGCGCGCGCTGGGGACGGGCGCCAGCGGCGAGGCGTGGCTCGCGCGCGACCTGCGCCTGCACCGCGACGTGGTGCTCAAGTTCATCGCCGACGCGCACGGGGCCGATCGGCGGACGTGGCTGGAGGAGGAGGCGCGCTCGCTCGCGGCCCTCGCCCACCCCGGCATCGCCACGGTGCACGCGCTGGAGAACGACGGCGCGACCTCGTTCCTGGTCACCGAATACATCGACGGGGAGACGCTGCGCGAGCTGCTCGGGCTCGGCCCGCTGCCGGTCCCCGAGGTGATGAGCATGGCGCTGGCGCTGGCCGATGCGCTGCGCCACGCCCACGCCCGTGCCGTCGTGCACCGCGACATCAAGCCCGAGAACATCGTCGTGGACGTCGAGGGCGAGGCCCATCTCGTGGACTTCGGGATCGCCGCGCTGGCATCCCGGGCCGGCGCGAGCGCGCCCGGCGTGTACGGCACCGACGGCTACATGAGCCCCGAGCAGGCGCGCGGCGAGCCGGCCGATCCGCGCAGCGACGTCTACGCGTTCGGCGTGGTGATGGTGGAGATGCTGGCCGGCGCCCGGCCGCGCGATCTGCCGGTGCCGGTGCCGCAGGCGCTGCGCGCCCGCGGCGTGCCCGCGCCGCTGGTGCGCGTCGTCACCCGCTGCCTGAGCGCATCGCGCGCGCGGCGCTATCGCGACGGCGGCGCGCTGTTCGCGGCGCTGGACGGGGCCGCGGTGGCGATGGGGCTGCGCG
>DASSIN010000004.1:0-10000 GCA_035691845.1 Candidatus Eiseniibacteriota bacterium
CTCCAGCGCAATTGGATGGCGCTGGCCGGAGGCGGAACGAGGATTGTGGGGCCCAACAACGTGACAGCGAAAGTCGCAAGAAGAGCGAACGGACGCGAAAGACGGGACATGCGCGACCTCCCGGACTAGACCTTGTTGTCGTGGTCACCGGCGTCGCGGGGGAAGCGGTTAGCTCATCAGCCAAGCGGCGGCCCTTAAGACTTTGGTCGGGACATACGCATTGAACGGGCCAGGCGGGCAAGACCCGCAACCAATTGCTCCTATGGCACGTTTCGCGGTCCGGACGGCCTCTGTGCCCTGTCCCGATGTCAGTCGGCCCGCCGCTCTGTCGGCCACGTGGCGGCAACTCCGGCAGATCACACCACCAGCATGGCGTCGCCGTAGCTGTAGAAGCGGTAGCGCTGGGCGACGGCGTGGGCGTAGGCGCGGCGTAGCGTGTGTTCGCCGGCGAACGCGGCCACCAGCAGCAGCAGCGTGGTGCGCGGCAGGTGGAAGTTGGTGAGCAGCGCGTCCACGGCCTGGAACGCGTAGGGCGGGTGGATGAACTTGCGCGTCCAGCCGCGCGCGGGGGCCAGTCGTCCGCCGTTGGCGTCGCACGCGGATTCCAGCGCGCGCACGACCGTGGTGCCCACGGCCACGATGCGGCCACCATGCTCGCGCGCGGCGCGCAGCTGCGCTGCGGCCTCGTCGCTCACTTCGAACCACTCGGCGTCCATCGCGTGCGCGCGCGGATCGGCGGCGGTGACGGGGCGGAACGTGCCGGGGCCGACGTGCAGCAGCAGCTTGACGATCGGATGCCCGGCGGCGATGAGCGCGTCGAGCTGCGCGCGCGTGAAGTGGAGACCGGCGGTGGGCGCGGCCACCGCGCCCTCGACGCGCGCGAGCACGGTCTGGTAGCGCTCGGCGTCCTCGGCCTCGGGCGCGCGCCGGATGTAGGGCGGCAGCGGGATCTGGCCGTGGGCGTGCATCTCGGCGTCGAGGTCGCCGGCGCGCACCGCCAGCGTGCGCTCGCCGTGCTCGCCCTCGGCCGTCACCTCGAGCTCGACCTCACCCACGCGCAGGCGCTCGCCCGTGAGTGCGCGTTTGGCCGGGCGCGCGAGCGCGCGCCACGCGCCGTCGTCGTCGCGGCGCACGAGCAGCAGCTCGACGCGGCCGCCGGTGCCGCGGTGCGCCTCGAGCCGCGCGGGCTGGACGCGGGTCTCGTTCAGCGCCAGCGCATCGCCGGGGGCGAGGAAGTGCGCCAGATCGCGAAAGCGCGCGTCCTCGAGCTCGCCGGTCGCGCGCCGCACCACCAGCAGCCGCGAGGCGTCGCGCTCGGCCGCGGGATGCTGCGCGATCAGCTCGGGCGGCAGCGTGTAGTCGAGGTCTTCCAGGCGCATGCGAATGGCGCGCGCTGGCCGTGGCGTCGGCGGCGCGCGACGATCAGCGCAGCGGCAGCTCGGGGTGCTCGGCCACGCCGCCGGCGCGCGGCGGCGCGAGCCCCAGGTGCTGGTAGGCGAGCGGCGTGGCCTCGCGGCCGCGAGGCGTGCGGCGCACGAACCCCTCCTGGATCAGGAACGGCTCGTACACGTCCTCGAGCGTCCCGGCCTCCTCGCCCACCACCACCGCCAGCGTCGAGAGCCCCACGGGCCCGCCGCCATGCTTGACGATCAGCGCCTCGAGCAGGCGCCGGTCCATCTCGTCCAGGCCGCGCTCGTCCACCTCCAGCAGCCGCAGCGCCTCGCGCGTGACCTCGAGGCTCACCGCGCCGTCCGCCTTGATGAGCGCGAAATCGCGCACGCGGCGCAGCAGCCGGTTGGCGACGCGCGGCGTGCCGCGCGCGCGGCGCGCGATCTCGGTCGCCGCCTCGGGCGCGATCGTCACCTTGAGGATGCCGGCCGAGCGCGTGACGATGTGCGCCAGATCGGCGGCGGCGTAGTAGTCGAGCCGCAGCGTGACGCCGAACCGCGCGCGCAGCGGCGACGACAGCAGCCCCGCGCGCGTGGTGGCGCCCACCAGCGTGAAGCGCTCCAGGTTCAGCTTGAGCGAGCGCGCGCTCGGGCCGCGGTCGATCATGATGTCCACGGTGAAGTCCTCGAGCGCCGGGTACAGATACTCCTCGATCACCGGGCTCAAGCGGTGGATCTCGTCGATGAACAGGATCCCGCGCGGCGGCAGGTTGGTGAGCAGCCCGGCGAGGTCGCCCGGCTTCTCGATCACCGGCCCCGAGCTGTGCGCGATCTCCACGCCCAGCTCGTGCGCGAGGATCGTGGCCAGCGTGGTCTTGCCGAGCCCGGGCGGGCCGTGGAACAGCACGTGGTCGAGCGCCTCGCCGCGCTTGTTCGCGGCCTGCAGGAAGATCGACAGCTGCTCCTTCAACGCCGGCTGGCCGATGAACGACTTGAGCTCGACCGGCCGCAGGCTCGGTTCGTTCTCGAGATCCTCGGGGAACGGCTCGGGATCGGCGATGCGATCGGGATGCTCGCTCTTCAGGATGCGGGGCTTGGGGCTGGTCACGTGGGGGTCTCCCTGTCCCGAACGAATCCGTGTGACGCGCGGCCGCCCCGCGGCTGGCGCGGGCGGGCCGCCGGCCTGCGACGTCAGCGCGGCGTCACCAGCGCCTTGCCGAGCCGCGACAGCGCGCGGCGCACGATCTGCTCGACCGACAGCTCGGGCTCGTCGGACGCCGCATGGCGGACCGCGTCCTGGGCCTGCGAGGCAGTGTAACCGAGCGTGACGAGCGCCGCGACCGCATCCTCCCAGCGCTCGGCGTGGGGCAGCACGCGGGTGGCGTCGCGCGGCGCGGCCACCGGCCCCGCGGCCGGTCCCCCCGCCTCGAGCTTGTCGCGCAGCTCGACCACCAGCCGCTCGGCCGTCTTGCGGCCGATGCCCGGCACCTGCACCAGCACGCCCACCTGCTCCTCGCGGATCGCGCGCGCCAGCGCCTGTGGCCGCAGGCCCGACAGCACCGCCAACGCCAGCTTGGGACCCACGCCGCTCACCGTGATCAGCAGGTCGAACAGCTCGAGCTCGCTGGGATCGGCGAACCCGAACAGCATCACCGAGTCCTCGCGCACGATCTGGCGCGTCTTGAGCCGCACCGCGCTGCCGCGCGGCGGCAGCGCGGCCAGCGTGGCGCTCGACACGTGCGCGAGGTAGCCGACGCCCGCGCACTCGATCACGCACGCCCCGGGCTGCAGCTCGGTCAGCACGCCGCGCAGCGAGGCGATCACCGCGCGCCTTTGCGTGCCAGCAGCGCTTCGAGGTTTCTCGCCGCGGCCGACACCGCGCGCGCCGGTTCGGACTGCCGCGCGCGGTGCAGGTGCGTGAGCGCCGCGGCCAGCGCGTCGGCGGCGTCTGGCGACAGCGCGCCCTTCACGCCGAGCAGCCTGCGCACCATGAACGCCACCTGCTCCTTGGTGGCGCCGCCGTTGCCCGCCACCGACAGCTTGATCTCGCGCGGCGTGTACTCGGCCACCGGCACGCCCGCCTCGACCGCGGCCACCAGCAGCGCGCCGCGCACGTGCCCGAGCACGAGCGTGGAGCGCACGCTGTCGTGGTAGAACGCCTCCTCCACCACGATCGCGTCGGGACGCCACTCGGCGATCGTCTCGCGCGCGCCCCGGGCGATGGCGTGCAGGCGATGCGCCAGATCCAGGCGGGCCGGCGGCGCGATCGCGCCGTGATCGAGCGCGCGGAAGCTGTTGCCCGAGCGCTCGACCACGCCGAACCCCGTGCGGCGGCTGCCGGGATCGAACCCGAGCACGCGCCGCGGCGCGGCCGCGAGCGGAGGCGCGCCCTTCACCGCGAGAGCCGTGCCATCACCTCGTCGGGGACGCTGAAGTTGGCGTGCACCTTCTGCACGTCGTCGTGGTCCTCGAGCGCGTCCACCAGGCGCAGCAGCGCCTCGGCTTCCTTCTCGCTGACCGGCACCTGCTGGGTGGGCACGCGCGTCAGCTCGGCGCTCGCGGTCGGCACGTTCGCGGCGGCCAGCGCCTCCTTGACGTGCTCGAACGCCGCCGGCGGCGTCAGCACCTCGTAGCTGTCGCCGGCCGCGGTCACGTCGTCGGCGCCGGCGTCGAGCGCCAGCTCGATCAGCGCGTCCTCGGCCACCGCCGACTTGTCCACGTCGATCACGCCGCGCGGCTTGAACAGGTATGCCACCGCGCCGGCCTCGGCCAGGCTGCCGCCGTACTTGGTGAACAGATGGCGGATCTCGCCCGCGGTGCGGTTGCGGTTGTCGGTCGCGGCCTCGACCAGCACGGCGATGCCGCCCGGCGCGTAGCCCTCGTAGTGCACTTCCTCGTAGGTGGCGCCGCCCAGCTCGCCCGAGCCGCGCTGGATCGCGCGCTCGATGTTGCCGGCCGGCATGTTCACCGACTTGGCGGCGGAGATCGCCGTGCGCAGCCGCGGATTGGCGTTGGGATCACCGCCGCTGCGCGCGGCGATGGTGATTTCCTTGATGTACTTGGAGAACACCTTGCCGCGCGCCTGGTCGGTGGCGGCTTTTTTGCGCTTGATCGTGGCCCACTTGGAGTGGCCGGACATGTGGTGCGGGGAGCTGCCGCCCCCGCGGCGCGCGTCTGACGCGCGCGGCGGCTAGGCGTGCGCTCCCGCCTCCTTCTCGGCGCGCGCGGCGGCGATTACCTTCTCGGCCAGCTCGCGCGGCACCTCTTCGTAATGGGCGAACCGGGACGCGTGCATGCCGCGCCCCTGGGTGAGCGACCGCAGATGGGTGGCGTACTTGTACACCTCGGCCGCCGGCACCAGCGCGCGGATCACCTGATGGTGGCCGTCCGCCTCGGTGCCGAGGATCTTGCCGCGCCGCGAGGACAGATCGCCCATCACGTCGCCCAGGAACTCCTCGGGCACGCGCACGGAGATCTCCTCGATCGGCTCGAGCAACACCGGCCGCGCCTCCAGCATCACCTGATGGAAGCACGTCTCGGCCGCGATCTTGAACGCCATTTCCGACGAATCCACGTCGTGGTGCTTGCCGAAGAACAGCGCCGTCAGCACGTCCACCACCGGATAGCCGGCGAGCGGTCCGCGCTCCATCCCCGCCACCACGCCCTTTTCCACCGCCGGGATGTACTGGTTCGGCACCACGCCGCCCTTGATCTCGTCAACGAACTTGAAGCCCTCGCCCTGCGGCAGCGGCTCGAGCCGCAGGTGGACCTCGCCGAACTGCCCGCGGCCGCCGGTCTGCTTCTTGTGACGATACTCGCCCTGCGCCTTGCCGCGCACGGTCTCGCGGTACGGCACGTGCGGACGCGACAGCACCACCTCCACACCGAACCGACGCTTCAGGCGATCCACCATCACCTCGAGCTGCAGGTCGCCCATGCCGCTGACCAGCGTCTCCTTGGTGCTCGGCTCGTAGTGGCGGCCGAAGGTGGGATCCTCCTCGTGCAGGCGCGACAGCCCCTGCGCCATCTTCTCCTCGTCGCCCTTGGCCTTCGGTCTGACGCACTCGGCCGTCACCGGCGAGGGGAAGTCGGGGGGCGCGAGCTGCACCGGGCGCGCCTTGTCGGCCAGCGTGTCGCCGGTGTGCGTCTCCTTGAGCTTGACCGCGCCCACGATGTCGCCCGCGACCGCGACCTTGCAGTCCGTGCGCTCCTTGCCGACCAGGTGATAGAGCGCCGACAGCTTCTCCGAGCGGTTGCGCGACGTGTTCTGCAGCTCGCGCCCCGGCTCGGCCCTGCCCGCGTACACGCGCATCAGCGACAGGTCGCCCAGGTGCTGCTCGGACAGCGTCTTGAACACCAGGGCCGAGACGGGATCGCCCGCCTCGGCCTTGATGGTCACGTCGCTGTTGTTCGCGCGCCCCGCCTGCGGCCGCACGTCGAGCGGCGAGGGCATGATGTCCACCACCTCGTCCAGCACCTCGTGCACGCCGTGGTTGTGGTACGCCGAGCAGCAGAACACGGGCGCGAGATCGCCCTGCACCACGCGCTCGCACAGCCCGTGACGGATCTCCTCCAGCGTCAGCTCGCCGGTCTCCAGGAACTTGTTCATCAGCTGCTCGTCACCGGTCGCGGCCTCTTCGAGCAGCCGCGCGCGCGCCTCGGCCACGGCAGCCGCCATCTCGGCCGGAATCTCGGCCGCCTGGCTCTTCGCCTCCATCCCCTTGCCGGCGAACGTCCATGCCCTGTTCTCGATCAGGTCCACGATGCCGTGGAACGAGTCCGCCGCGCCGATCGGCAGCTGCACCGGCACGGCGTTGAGGCCCAGCCGGTCGTGCAGCGAGCGCACCGCGCCGGCGAAGTTGGCGTGCTCCTTGTCCATCATGTTGACCACCACCAGCGTGGGCGTCTTCTCCTGGCGCAGCACCTCCCATACCACCTCGGTGCCCACCTCGACGCCGGCGCTGGCGCGCAGCATCAGGATCGCGGAGTCGGCCACGCGCAGCGCGCTGTAGACGTCGCCCACGAAATCGGGGTAGCCGGGCGTGTCGAGCAGGTTGATCTTGTGGCCGGCCCACTCGAACTGCGCCAGCGCGAGCGTGATCGTGATCTGGCGCTGGATCTCGTCGGGCGCGCTGTCGAGCATGGTGTTGCCTTCGGCGACGCGCCCCAGGCGGGTGGTCGCCTTGGCGTTGAACAGCATCGCCTCGGCCAGCGAGGTCTTGCCGACGCCGTGATGCGCGACGAGCGCGACGTTGCGGATCTGAGCGGTGGAGAATTCCTTCACAACGCACCTCCCCGCCTGCGGGGTGGGAGTGGAAGCGATGGGCGTCGGTACATCGTGACCCCGCTGCGGCGAAGGCCCGTGCGGAACTCCGTCATGGCGCGCGGGGTGCGCCGTAAAGTGATGCAGCATCGAAATCTATCACCGCGATTTCGAGCCGGTCAAGGACCACGCGCCGGGGCGGAGAGAACCGCGCGCCACAGGCGGATGCGGCGCTTCGCCGCCGAACGGGGCGGGCGATTCGCCGCGTGCCAATGACATTGCCATGAACCTCGCCGAGCGCCCGTTCGTCTAAGATCGAGCGTCGTCAAACCCTCCGGACACCGGTCCCGCGTCCGGCGCACCCCCGAGAGACTGCCCATGCCAACGCGGTTCCGGTCGTACACGCGTGTGTCGTTGCTCGCCGCCACGCTCGGCGGCGCCGTGCTGCTGTGGAGCGCGAGTTCGCGCGGCGGCACCGCCGCAGGCGGGCAGGGCTCGGCCGCGGCTCCCGCCGCCGCGTCCGCGGGCGACGCCGCCGCCGGCAGGAAGATCTTCCTCGCGCGCAGCTGCGCCACGTGCCACAAGGCCGACGGCAGCGGCGGCATCAAGCTCACCGGCAACGCCACGCCCAACTGGCGCGACGCGAAATTCATGAGCACGCCGGCGCAGAGCGACAGCGTGCTGCGCGACTGCATCACCAACGGGCGGCCGAAGTCGGGGATGCCGGCGTGGGTCAGGACCGGCCAGGTGAAGCCCGAGCAGGTGCCGGACCTGATCGCCTACATCCGCACGTTCAGCGCCAGGAAGAAGTAGCGGCCGCGCTGCGGCGTCGGCGCGTGACGCCGGTGGAACTCGCGATCCGCGTCAGCGGATGTCGAGGTGCACCGGCATCAGCGCCATCACCGCGCCGGCCGGGAACCGCGTCGCCTCGAGCCACGCGGCGATCACCTCGGGCAGCGGCGCCGCGTCCTGCGTGTCGTCGTCCGGGCTCCACAGCGTGTCGAACACCTGCTGCATGAAGCTGCGCGACACGTGCGGGAACGTCTCGACCGCCAGCGGCTCGTCGGGAGCGACGTGCGCGCGCCGGCGCGCCATGTCGAACGCCTCGCGCAGCCCGCCGATCCGGTCCACGAGGCCGCGCCGCCGGGCCGCGAGCCCGGTCCACACGCGCCCCTGCCCCATCGAGTCCACGCTCGCCTCCGGCAGCCCGCGGCCGCGCGCCACGCGCGCCACGAACCCGTGGTAGAACACCTCGAGCCCGTGCTGGTAGCGGGCGCTCTCCTCGGGCGAGAAGTCGCGGAACGGCGACAGCATCTCCGCATGGCGGCCGCGCGCGATCGTCTCCGTGCTCAACCCGACCTTCTTCAGCAGCCCGACCACGTTGAGCTTGCCGCCGAACACGCCGATCGAGCCCGTCAGCGTGGCGGGTTCGGCCACCAGGCTGTCGGCGCCGACCGCGATGTAGTAGCCGCCCGAGGCCGCGTAGTCGGACATGCTGACGATCACCGGCTTCACGCGCCGGCAGCGCTCCACCTCGCGCCAGATGTCGTCGGACGCCTGGCCCGAGCCGCCCGGGCTGTCCACGCGCAGCACGATCGCGCGGATGCCGCGCCGCGTGCGCGCCTGGCGCAGCGCCTCGACCACGGTGTCCGAGCCCATCACCGCGCCCTGGCCCGGCACGTCGCGGCTCCGGCCCGACACGATCGCGCCCGCCGCCACCACCAGCGCGATGCGCGGGCCGACGCGCGGCTCCTCCAGCCGGTCCACGTAGCGCGCGAACGACGTCGTGGCGGCCCGGCGCGAGCCATCGCGCACGGCCGTGGAGTCCATCTCCACCTGGTACATCAGCGTGTCGATCAGCCCCGCGCGACGCGCGTCCGGCGCCTCGTACGGGCCATCGTCGATCAGCGCGCGCACGTGGTCGGGCGTGGTGTGCCGGGCGACCGCCACGGAGTCCACCAGCAGCCCGTAGAGCTCGTCGAGCAGCGACTCCATCGAGGCGCGCGCGTCGGGCGAGAACCCGGTGCGCGTGTAGCTCTCGACCGCGGACTTGTAGCGTCCCACGTGCGCGAAGTTCGGGGTGATGCCGAACTTGTCGAACGCGCCGCGGTAGAACAGCGCCGTCAGCGACAGGCCGTCCAGCTCGAGCGTGGCCGTGGGCGGCATCGTCACGCGCGAACCGGCGGTCGCCAGCAGGTACTCGCGCTCGCCGCCGCCCGTGAGGCTCACCCACACCGGCTTGCCCTGCGCGCGGAACCGCGCCAGCGCGTCGCGCACCTCGGCCACCTTGGCCCAACCCCAGTCGATCGTGTCCACGTGCAGCGCGATGCCGCGCACGCGGTCGTCGTCGGCCGCGTGGTCGATGCCGCGGACCACGTCCCACACCGTGAGGCGCGTGCGCCACGAACGCGAGAACGGGAACGGACCGGGCGGCGGCTGGCTCTCTTCCAGCACCGCCGGCGCATCGAGCACCAGCACGGTGGCCTGGCCCGCGGACACGGGCCCGCCGCGCAGCACCAACCCCGCCGCCAGCACCAGCGCGACGATCACGGCCACGAACAGCACGACTCCCAGCACGGCGTGGCGTGAGGCCATCGGTGGCGTTCCTCGCGTGCGGATGGACGGGCCCGTTCCGGGGCCAGGGCGGCTGCGCGCGCCTCCGAGCGCGCCGCAGCCGCACGGTCGAATCAGAGGAGTCTACGCAGCGCGCACGAGATGTAAAGGCTGCCGCTGTTCTGCGACGAATCCCGGTGGCGCTCGATGCGGCCGGAGCGGAGCGGTCGCAGGCCTCACCCGCGCGCGAGGATCAGGACCCGCTCAACCGCACGGCCCGGAACGCGAACGCCCGCGCGGACAGCGTCAGCCGCAGCGTCGCGTCCCAGTGGGTGGCGCGGAATTCCTGCCGCGCCGACGCCTGCATGCCGAGCGCGCGCTCGAGCGCCTGGCGCGCGTCCGGCGTCGGGTGCGTCGCGATCAGATCGTGTGCGCGCGCCAGCACGTCGTCGGTGCGCTGCAGCGCGCGGTCGGCCGCGTCCTGGACGTTCTCCTCCATGCGGCACAGGCGCAGCGCCCGCATCATGCGCTCGCGCGCGCTCATGGTGAGCTGCAGCGCCGCCAGGTAGTGATCGGCCGGCAGCGCCTGCTCGGCGCGGTCCTGCATGGCGAACGCCACGCGCACCAGCTCCCGTGCGCGATCGTTGTCGCACCCCTCCACGCGGTAGCGGGCGCGCTCGAGCACCTCGCGCGTGCGCTCCACCTGGGCGCGGATCAGGTCGGGATCGGGCAGCCCGCGCACGATCGCGACCGCCTGATCGGCCAGCCCGCGAGCGCGCAGCGTGAGATCCACGGC
>DASSIN010000004.1:12500-15661 GCA_035691845.1 Candidatus Eiseniibacteriota bacterium
AATCCAAAGCTTCGGTGGCAGACTTTAGTCCCGCACATTATCGGCGCAGGATCACTTGACCAGTGAGCTGTTACGCACTCTTTAAATGATGGCTGCTTCTAAGCCAACATCCTGGCTGTCTCAGCAATCCCACATCCTTATGCACTTAGTCTGCACTCTGGGACCTTAGCTGTTGGTCTGGGTTGTTCCCCTCTCGTCCACGAAGCTTATCCCTCGTAGGCTGACTCCCGCGGTACATGTCGATGGTATTCGGAGTTTGAATGGGTTTGGTAACCTGGTGGGGTCCCTAGCCCAATCAGTGCTCTACCCCCATGACACAATGACGCGAGGCTATGGCTAAACATATTTCGGGGAGAACCAGCTATCACGTGGTTTGATTGGCCTTTCACCCCCACCCACGGCTCATCCGATAACTTTTCAACGTTAACCGGTTCGGACCTCCACGGACTGTGACATCCGCTTCATCCTGGCCATGGGTAGATCACACACGCTTCGGGTCTGCCGCCTGCAACTAAACGCCCATTTCGGACTCGCTTTCGCTACGGCTTCGCGTCTTAGACGCTTAACCTCGCTGCAGACGAGCAACTCGCCGGATCATTATGCAAAAGGCACGCCGTCAGCCGCTTGCGGGGCAAGCCCCGCATTAAGCCTCCGACCGCTTGTAGGCACATGGTTTCAGGTTCTATTTCACTCTCCACCTGGAGTCCTTTTCACCTTTCCCTCACGGTACTTGTTCGCTATCGGTCACGAGAGAGTATTTAGCCTTACGAGATGGTCCTCGCAGATTCCCGCCGGATTTCTCGTGTCCTGCGGTACTTGGGTGTCCAACCAGGGAGCCCACGCGCTTTCGTCTACAGGACTTTCACCTGCTGTGGTCCGACATTCCAGACGGTTCGACTAGCGTGTGAGTTTGTGACTCCCCGGCCTTTCGGCCTATTGGATCCCGCAACCCCTCCGCACCTTGCGGTGCTCGGGTTTAGGCTGTTCCCCGTTCGCTCGCCGCTACTAGGGGAATCGAGTTTTCTTTCTCTTCCTAGGGGTACTGAGATGTCTCACTTCCCCCCGTTGGCTTCGCACCGCCTATGGATTCAGCGGGCGATGATGGGACATGACTCCCACCGGGTTTCCCCATTCGGACATCCCCGGGTCGATGCTTGTTTGCAGCTCTCCGAGGCTTATCGCAGCTTACCACGTCCTTCGTCGCCTTCTCGTGCCAAGGCATCCACCATGCGCCCTTAGTAGCTTGACCGGAAAATCAATACCAAGGTGCTTCGCACTGTGTTTACCCAGCGTCTCGTATTCGATTGTCAAAGATCGAGCGCGGCGATCGCGCGCCGCGCGCCGCGCGCCCGGGCGGATTCGGATCCGCTCGGCGAGCGACAAAATCTTCATCGGTCCCATTCGCCGAGGCGAATGTGGGCCGTTCTCTATTGGTGGAGATAGCGGGGCTCGAACCCGCAGCCTCCGGCTTGCAAAGCCGGCGCTCTCCCAGTTGAGCTATATCCCCGGAGCTCCGCGCGCAGCGGAGAAGCTGGTGGGCCTGGGTGGACTCGAACCACCCACCTCACGCTTATCAGGCGTGCGCTCTAACCAACTGAGCTACAGGCCCACGCTCGGCATCCGGCAGAGGGGATCGAATCGCATCGATTCGCTCCCGGGGCCCTCGCTCGAACCTCGGCGCGGGACCTGAGCCTGGCCGCGGCACGCGTGACAACGCGCCGGGTCGGAGATCCGCCCCGGCGCGTTCCAGCCCCAAGCTCCAGATAGAGAAGAATAGCGCACGACTTCTGAAAGCCCGGTGAGGATCGACCTGGGATCTGCCATCGCGACCGAAGCCCGATGGCATGGTCTCCCTAGAAAGGAGGTGATCCAGCCGCACCTTCCGGTACGGCTACCTTGTTACGACTTAGCCCCAATCACCGGTCTGACCTTAGGCGGCTGCCTCCTTGCGGTTGGCGTACCGACTTCGGGTCCTACCGACTTTCGTGGCTTGACGGGCGGTGTGTACAAGGCCCGGGAACGTATTCACCGCTGCCTGCTGATCAGCGATTACTAGCGATTCCGACTTCACGCAGTCGAGTTGCAGACTGCGATCCGAACTGAGACCGGTTTTTTGGGATTGCCTCCACCTCGCGGTATCGGAACCCTCTGTACCGGCCATTGTAGCACGTGTGTAGCCCCAGACGTAAGGGCCATGAGGACTTGACGTCATCCCCACCTTCCTCCGGTTTATCACCGGCAGTCTCCTTAGAGTGCTCGGCTTGACCCGTTAGCAACTAAGGACAAGGGTTGCGCTCGTTGCGGGACTTAACCCAACATCTCACGACACGAGCTGACGACAGCCATGCAGCACCTGTGTTCGCATTCCCGAAGGCACTCCCGCATCTCTGCAGGATTCGCGACATGTCAAGACCAGGTAAGGTTCTTCGCGTTGCATCGAATTAAACCACATACTCCACCGCTTGTGCGGGCCCCCGTCAATTCCTTTGAGTTTCAACCTTGCGGCCGTACTCCCCAGGCGGAGAACTTAGCGCGTTAGCTACGTCACTGGAAAGCAAACCTTTCCAACGACTAGTTCTCATCGTTTACAGCGTGGACTACCAGGGTATCTAATCCTGTTTGCTCCCCACGCTTTCGCACCTCAGTGTCAGTGTTGGACCAGGAAGCCGCCTTCGCCACTGATGTTCCTCCAGATATCTACGCATTTCACCGCTACACCTGGAATTCCGCTTCCCTCTTCCACACTCTAGCAAGACAGTCTTGAATGCAATTCCCAAGTTAAGCTCGGGGATTTCACATCCAACTTATCAAGCCACCTACGTGCGCTTTACGCCCAGTAATTCCGATTAACGCTTGCACCCTCTGTATTACCGCGGCTGCTGGCACAGAGTTAGCCGGTGCTTCTTTAGTGAGTTAAATCAAAACAACGTGGTATTAGCACGTCGCGTTTTGTCTTCACCGAAAGGGCTTTACAACCCGCAGGCCTTCTTCACCCACGCGGCATTGCTGGATCAGGGTTTCCCCCATTGTCCAATATTCCCCACTGCTGCCTCCCGTAGGAGTCCGGACCGTGTCTCAGTTCCGGTGTGGCTGATCGTCCTCTCAGACCAGCTACCGATCGTCGCCTTGGTGAGCCGTTACCTCACCAACTAGCTAATCGG
>DASSIN010000005.1:0-8034 GCA_035691845.1 Candidatus Eiseniibacteriota bacterium
CGGCGCCGCCGCCGACGCCCGGCATCGCGCCGTCGCCCGCGCCGGTGCCGAGCCCCACGCCGGCGCCGCCGGACACGACGAAGAAGCCCTAGGAGCGCGTGATGACGATCGAGACCCGCAGCTTCGAATCGAGGACGTTCAGCCAGCAGGACGTGCTCGAGATGACGGCGACGCGCCGTGACTTCCACGCGCACCCGGAGACGGCGTTCGAGGAGGTGCGCACGTCGCGGATCGTGGCGGAGCGCCTGCGCGCGCTCGGCCTCGAGCCCGAGACCGGCATCGGGCGGACCGGCGTGATGGCGACGATCGAGGGCGGCCGGGCCGGCCGGACCGTGCTGCTGCGCGCCGACATGGACGCGCTGCCGATCCAGGAGGAGAACGACACGCCCTACCGCTCCGGCACGCCCGGACGGATGCACGCATGCGGCCACGACTGCCACACCTCGATCCTGCTCACGGTGGCCAAGCAGCTCGTGCGCGAGGCCGACCGGCTCGCGGGCACGGTGCGGCTGTGCTTCCAGCCGGCCGAGGAGCAGGGCGGCGGCGCGCTGGCGATGATCAAGGACGGCGCGCTCGCCCCGAAGCCCGACGCGGCGTTCGGGCTGCACGTGTGGCAGGACATGGACGTGGGCGAGATCGGCGTGCCGGTCGGCCCGTGGCTCGCGGCGGTGGACGAGTTCAACGTCACGCTGCGCGGCCGGGGCGCGCACGGCGCCGCGCCGCACCAGGGCGTCGACCCGGTGCTGGCCGTGAGCCACGTGATCGCGTCGCTGCAGAGCATCGTCAGCCGCAACGTGGACCCGCTGCGCGAGGCGGTGGTGAGCGTGACGCAGGTCCGCGCCGGCACGGCGTTCAACATCATCCCCGACCATGCATGGATGAACGGCACGGTGCGCACGTTCGACGACGGCGTGTGGCAGAAGCTGCCCGAGCAGTTCGAGCGCGTCGTGCGCGGCGTGGCGCAGGGGTTCGGGTGCGAAGCCGACATCGAGTACATCCGCCACAACCGCCCCACCGTCAACGACGCCAAGATGGCCGAGGTGGCGCGCGCCGCCGCCGCCGAGGTGGTGGGGCGAGAGCGCGTGCGCCACGACACGCGCACGATGGGCGGCGAGGACTTCTCCTGGTTCCTGGCCGAGGTGCCGGGCTGTTTCGTGGCGATCGGGTCGCGCAACGCGTCGAAGGGACTCACCTTCGCGCACCACCATCCGCGTTTCGACGTGGACGAGCGCTGCCTGGAGCTCGGCGCCGAGACGCTGCTGCGCATCACGCGGAGGTTCCTGGCCGCGTGAGCGCTGGAGGAGCCATGCCGGCGATCACGACCCAGCAGGCGATCACACCGTTCCTGTGGTTCGACACGCAGGCGGAAGAGGCCGCGAAGCTGTACACGTCGATCTTTCCCAACTCGCGCATCCTCGAGATCACCCGCTACGGCGACGCCGGCCCGGGGCCGAAGGGCGGCGTGATGACGGTGAGCTTCGAGCTGAACGGGCAGCGCTTCACGGCGCTGAACGGCGGCCCGCAGTTCAAGTTCACCGAGGCGATCTCGTTCGTCGTGAACGTCGAGAGCCAGCAGGAGGTGGACGCGCTGTGGAGCCGGCTCACGGCCGACGGCGGCGCCGAGAGCCAGTGCGGCTGGCTCAAGGACAGGTTCGGGCTGTCGTGGCAGATCACGCCCAATGCACTGATGCGGCTGCTGGCCGATCCCGACCGCGAGAAGTCGCAGCGCGTGATGCAGGCCATGCTCGGCATGAGGAAGATCGACATCGCAGGCCTCGAGCGCGCATACGAGGGCCGGTGAGCGCGCGGCCGGCGCGCGCGCTGGCGGTGGCGGCGGGGCTCGCGCTCACCGCCGTGCTCGCGGCGGCCGACTGGCTGACGCCGGATTCCTCCTATCGCGACGCCGAGCTGGCGGTGCGGCTGGCGGCGCACGACACCACCCTGGGCGTGACCGCGGCGCGGCTGGATTCGCTGGGCGCGGCGCTGATCAAGCTCGCGCGCTTCGACGAGGCGGCGGTGGCGTTCGACCGCGTGCTGGCGCTGTCGAGCGACGATGCCGCCGCGCGCGCCGGCGCCGGGCGCATCGCGTTGTGGCGCGACGGCCGCGTGGCGGAGGCCGAGAGCCTGCTCGCCCCCGCCGCGCGCGACGTTCCCGACGCGCGCGCGGACCTGTACGCCGCGCGCCTGCGCCGGGGCGAGTACGCGGCCGCGGCCGAGATGGCCGAGGGCGGTGACGACGCCGGGCGCGCGCCGCTGCTGCGCGCGCTGGCCGGGCGGCGCAACGTGTGCGCGCTCGAAGCCGGGCCCGAACGCGAGCGCCTGAACCTCGTGCGCGCGTGGCCGGTGCCGCTGGTGCGCGCGCGCGTGAACGGCGCGATCGTGCTGCTGGCGGTGGATTCGGGCGCGAACGAGCTGATCGTGGACGAGAGCGCCGCGCGCCGCGCGCACGTCGACGCAATGGCCTCGCAGCGTCAGGTGCGCTGGGACGGCACGCGTGTGGCGGCGCGCAACGCCGTGGTCGAGCGGCTGGCATTGGGCGGCATGCAGCTGGCGCGCGTGCCGGCGGCGGTGGCCAACCTGCACAAGTGGAGCCTGGTCGCCAATCCGCAGGGCGAGAACGTGGGGGGCGTGATCGGCCTCGAACTGCTGCAGCGGTTCCGACCCACGCTCGATCTGCGCGCGCAGCGACTCGAGCTGGCGCGCCCCGATCCGACATGGCAGCCGCCGGCCGCGGCGCTGCGCGTGCCGTTCCAGATCTGGGGCGCGGGCGACCTCGTCGTGTACGGCACGATCGGCGGCGGCCGCCGCATGGCGATGCTCGTCGCCACCGGCCTGCCGGGCTGCGCGCTGGGCGCGCCGGAGCAGGTGCTGGAGGAGGTGGGCCTCAAGGCCGGCGCGTTCTCGCGCGCGATGGGCGGCGCGGCGGGTCGGATCGGCGGCCAGGCGTGGCCGCAGGTCACCGTGCCCGCGCTGTCGGTGGGGCCGCTGTCGCGCGACCACGTCCCCGGCTGCGCGGGCGCGATGGACGCGGGCGAGCTGTGGGCGTCCGGCGTGCGCCGCGACGCGGTGCTGGGCGGCGAGTTCTTCCGCGGCCGGCGCATCACGTTCGACTGGGATGGCCGCCAGCTCGTGATCGAGTGAAACGAAACGGGCGCCCCGCCTGGCGGGACGCCCGTTCGCCCGTCACTCCATCCTAGTCGAGCAGCGTGAGCCGGCGCGTGCCCACCACGCGCCCGTCGGCGCGCATCCGCACGAAGTAGAGCCCCGCCGGCAGCGGCGCCCCCGCGGAATCGCGGCCGTCCCACGGCAGCTCGGCCCGTCCCGCGCCGAAGCTGCCGCCCAGCGAGGCCACGCGCCGCCCGCTGGCATCCACCACGTCGAGCGCGACGTCGGCCGCGCGCGCGAGCGCGAAGCCGATGCGCGTGCCGCCGCGTCCCGGATTCGGCGCAACGCTCGTGAGTCCGGTCTCGATCGGCGCCGAGGCGTCCACCGACACCGAACCGGCGTCCACGCGGAAGTCGTAGAAGCCGTACCCGGCGTTGTCGTTCACCACGGCGACGCCGTAGAAGGCCGAGATGGGCGCCGTGTAGGAGTGCTGGCCGGAGACCATGTCGAACTGCGCCGCGCTGCGGTCGTTCCAGTACGGGGCGGCGCCGTTGGTGTTGCGGAACAGCAGCAGGTGCAGATTCGCCGCGCCGTGCGGATTGAAGCGGAACGTGTACGCCGTGCCGGACTGCAGGAACACGTCCCACATCTTCACGATGCTGGTGTTGAACGCCGTGCCGGTGTTGTCGCTGACGGTCGCGCCGTTCACGTGCACCAGATCCGATCCCGAGTCCCATTGCACGATGTCGCCGGCAGCGAGCGTCGGGATGAACAGGTCGCTGTGGGCGTAGTAGGTGCCGAACGCGTTGTAGTTGAAGTCGCCCACCACGAAGTCGGTGGTCCCGGCGCCGTAGAAGCCCAGCGCCAGCGCGCCCGACTGACACGCCGGGAACGTCGAGCCGGTGGCGGTGGTGTTGGCGGTGATGTCGTAGTCCTCGGGCGATCCCTGCACGCCCACCGCCGTCCAGTACGGAACCTCCTGATCGAACGACCAGTAGTCGTCGGCGTCGAGGGTGTAGTACCCGGTGCCCGCGGTCATCGCCAGCGGGGTGGAGCACGTCCCCAAGCGCAGGTCGTAGGCGCCCGCGTTTCCGTCGTCGTTGACCACCACCAATCCGTAGTAGCCCGAGGCCGGCGCCGTGTAGCTGGTGTTGCCGGTGACGGAGAATTCCGCCGAGGAGCGGCCCGTCCAGTAGCTCGTGCCCGACGGATTGCGGAACAGCAGCAGGTGCTGGGAACCGGCGCCGCTGGGCGAGAACAGGAACGTATAGGCCGTGCCGCTCGACAGGAACGCGTCGTAGATGTGGATGATCGAGTTGGGGCCGGTGACGTCGCTGACGCCGGGGCCGTTCGGACTCAGCACGATGTGGCCGCGGGCCCACTGCGTCTGTCCGGGCACCGAACCGATGTCCTGATACAGGTGCGACCGGACATAGTTCGTGCCGACGCTGTTGTAGTTGAAGTCGCCGACGATGAAGTCCGCGGCGGGCGGCGAGCCGGTGGAGGCGGACAGGTTTCCGGAGATGCAGAACGGGTACGCGCCGCCGCTGCCGACGCTGTTGGCCTGGATATCCCAGTCGCTCGGTCCCCGCACCGCGACGGCGGTCCAGTAGCTGTCCTCCTGGTCGAAGCTGTACCACGCCTCGCTCTGGTACGTGGTCGCCGGCACGCCGTCCGCCAGCGCGATCGGCGTCAGGCACTCGCCCACTCCGACGTAGTCGCTGGCGGACTGCCCGTTGTCGTTGATCACCACCAGCGCGTAGTAGCCGCTGGTGGTGGCGGTGTAGGTGGTGGTGGCGTTCACGTCGAACTCGGCCGAGCTGCGGCGCAGCCACTCGGTGCCGCCCGTGGGCCGGAACAGCAGCAGGCGGGTGGCGCCGGTGCCGCCGTGCGTGTACGTGAACGTGTAGTTGTGGCCGGTGGTCAGCAACACGTCGAACGTCTGCACGATGTTCGTGGCGCCGGTCACCACGTTCACGAGCGGGGCGCCGACGCCGATCAGGGCGGCCCCGCCCTGCCACTCCACCGTGCCGTTGCCCGAGCCCGAGAAGTGGTTGGCGTCCACGTAGTATGTGCCGGTCGCCGTGGTGTTGAAGTTGCCCATCACCAGGTCGGCCCCGCTCGAGGCGTTGGAATTGGCCAGCGCGTTCTGGACGCAGCTCGGATACGTTGCGGTCGCGCCCCAGGTCGAGATGTCCCAGTCGTTCGAGGCCGCTGGCAGCACGGCGATCGCGGCCCAGAAGTTGTTGACCTGGGTGAACTGGTAGAACACGTTCGCGCCGGCGCCGCCGGTGGCGGTGACGGCGCTGCCGCTGGCGAGACCGGTGTACACGCACTGCGCGTTCGCGGCCGGAACGGCCGCCAGCCCGAGCAGGCACGAGGCGAGAAGCAGGCTCTTGCGCATGGTCGGCCTCACTTCTGCGCCGCGCCGGCGCTTCCGGCGGCGAGCTTGGCGCGCTGCGCCGCGTTGAGCTGGGCGGGCGCGGCGGGCGTCACGACGTGGGTCACGGTCTTGGCGACGGTGGGACTCCAGACGCGCGGCGCGAGCGCGCTGCGCCTGGCCGGCGCCGCCGACGCGCGCGCGAGCTTCGCCTGCTGCGCCGCATGCGCCGCCGCGAGCTGCGCGGGCGTCAGCGGTATGCGGGTCGATGTGGAGGCAGGCTTGAGCGCCGAGGTCGTGGCGGGGCCGGCGGCGACGCCGCGCGCCGGGGCCAGCCGCGCCTCGCGGGCACGTTCGGCCGCGGCCTGCGCGCGCTTCACGGCGTCGAGATCGGCCCGCGGCGCGATCGCCGGGCCGATCGTGACGACCGGCGCGGCCTTGCCGGCAGGTGTCGCTCCCGCCGGACCAGGGGCCATGGCAACGGTGAGCAGCAGGGCGTGAAGCAACATGGGTGTCTCCGTGTTCGCGAGCTGCCGGCGGCGGCCCGCACGTTGAGGGAAAGGCAAGAACGGCAGGGCGGCCGGAACGCAGCGACGAGCGGTCGGGAGGCACACGTCGCAACAGGCGGGGCGGCCCGACGCAACAGTGCCCCAATCCCGCAACGCATACGAGAAGAATCACTCGCCGGCGCGTTTGGCCCAGACAAACACGCCGCGCCGCGATGGCACGTTTCGTTCACCGCGGGTCCGCGTTCCACGAGGAGAAATGCCGAAGCCGTCCGCGTGTGCACGCGGGCGGCCCGCGGGGCGGCAACATCGCTTCGAACAGCGTGAGACGGAGCGTGCCCACCGACCGTCCGGCGCGCCGCCCGGCCCTCAGCGCGTGTCGTGCTCCTCGGGGGCGGCGCGGCCCTTGAGCACCGGGACACCGTTCACGCGCACGGCGGCGGCGTGTTCGAACACCAGCTTCCCGCCGCGGTGCGCCGCGACCCCCACCGACACGGCGGCCGCGAGCTGGAGCACGAGCGCGACGCCGGAGAGCTTGGGCAGCTTGACCGCCGCAGCTCTCGCCACCACCGCGGCGATCGCGATCCACAGCGTCAGCAGCGCCGCCTCCTCGTGCGCGTCCACGGCCTGCTCGGGCACGCCCTGTTTCTCGGCCCGCTCGCCGGCCTCGAGCCCCGACAGCACGGCCGAGAGGCCGCCGAGCGCGCCCACCACGAGCATCGCGAACGCCGCGCGACGCCACCAGTCGCGGTCGAGCGCGAGCCCGATCGCCTCGAACACCACGCTCACGACCAGCAGCGCGATCGGCGCGTGCACGAGCTGGGGATGATACGGGGCGAGGAATTCCATGCGGACCTCCTTCGCGAACGGCGCCCGGCGCCGTCCGGGATTCCACGACGCTCATGACTTGCGCGCGCGGCGCCTGTAGATTGGCGGCGTGACCGACGTCCCCCGCCGCCACGCGCGCACCCTGCTGGCCACCGCCGTCGTGCTGGGCGTCGATCTCGGGCTGCTGGTGCTGGGCGTGGGCGGCTGGCGCGCGTTCCTGCACCATCCCCGCGCGCAGGCACTGTACGCCGTCTGGGTGCTCGGCACGATCGCGCTCGCCTGGCTGCGGCCGTTCCGCGGACGCGACGCGGTCGAGACCGCGCGCGAGCGCTGGGTGCTGCTGGCGCTGTTCCTCGTGCCCGCGGCGACGCCGGCGCTGTCGGCGTGGGCGGAGCGCGCGGCGCTGCTGCCACTGCCAGGCGGGGCGTGGTTGCGTGACGTGGGGCTCGCGCTCGCGGCGGCGGGCTACGCGCTGCGCATCGCCGCCATGCGGCGGCTGGGGGTGCGGTTCTCGCCGCTGGTCGAGGTGCAGCGCCGGCACGCGCTCGAGACCGGCGGCCCGTACGCGCGCATCCGGCACCCCGGCTACCTCGGCGCGCTGCTGGGCGAGCTGGGGGTGGTGCTGACGTTCGGCAGCGCCGCCACGCTGCCGCTCGCGGTGGCGCTGGCGATCGCGCTCGGCGCCCGCATCCGCCACGAGGAGGAAACGCTGGCCCGGCACTTCGGCGCCGACTGGCACGCCTACCGCGCGCGCACGGGCGCGCTGCTGCCGCGGCTCGGCCGCGTGCAGCCGGCGCGCGCGCGCGCCGCCTCGGAGCCCGCCCCGCCACGGTCCTGATCGCCGGTCGTGCGGCCCCGCCACGGCGGCCGCGCGCGGCGGGATTGCGGGCGGATCGCGCGATGTCGGAATCCCTGCGTGCGATTCGCAATCCCCGCGCCGGGTGCCCCGCGCGCGCGACCGCGCAAACTCCGAAAATCCCGCGACCCGCCCATCCGCGGCCCGCGTGGCACGGCCCGTGCGAGACCGCCGGTGGCACTCACCCCGTCCCGTACCCTGGAGGTCACATGCGGAACCAGAAGGGCTTCACCCTGATCGAGCTCATGATCGTGGTGGTCATCATCGGTATTCTCGCCGCGATCGCGATTCCGAACTTCATCGCCATGCAGAACCGGGCGAAGGAGGGCAGCACCAAGTCGAACATGCACACCGTGCAG
>DASSIN010000006.1:0-4257 GCA_035691845.1 Candidatus Eiseniibacteriota bacterium
TTCATTCCGGCATTGGGAGTCATCGTCGCCGCATGAGCCATGGACGAGACGGCCAGCAGCGCGACGGCCACCAGCACCACACTGGTCTTCCGCATTGCATCGCCTCCTGATGGTGTGGGGTGTTGCATGCGTTCACGCATCACTTGCACAAACGGCGGCCCAAGCTACGCAGCGGCCTGTGGGGTGTCAACACGCCGGGCTGCACAAAATCTTGACGTCAAGGCGCAAGTGCCGAAGCGAACACAGCGTAGCGCCATCACTTCGAGTGGACGGCCATGTGTGTCGCCGTGCGGCCGTGCCGACGCCTCCCGCCCGCGGGGTGCCGTCGGCGGAACCGGGGCGTCAGCGCGCGCGACGCGCCGCGCGGCTCCCGGCGCCCGCACGGGAGGCGCGGCGCGCGCGCGGAGCGCCCTCCGACTTCGCCCGTCGCCGCTCCCAGTCGGCGCGCAGGATCGCCATCGTGTGCACGTCCCAGTAGCGGCCCTCGCCGAAGTACGCCTCGCGCAGCGTGCCTTCGAGCTGGAACCCCACGCGCTCGTACGCGCGTCGGCCGCGCGCGTTGAACTCGTACACGTGCAGCCACACGCGGTTCAGGTTCAGCGTGAGGAACGCGTGGTCCACCATCGCCTGGGTGGCGTCGGTGCCATAGCCCTTCCCCCACTCCGACGTCTCGCCGATCGCGATGCCGAACCCGGCGTGCCGGTGGCGCGGGTCGATGCCGTGCAGGCCCGCCACGCCGATCAACCGCTCGCTGCCGCGCGGCACGATGCCGAGCGCGAGGTCGCGATCGCTGTGCGCCATGCGCTCGAGCCACTCGACCTCGGTCTCGACCATCATCGGCCGGTACGCTTGCAGCGTGCGGCGCACTTCGGGGTCGTTGAACCACGTGATGATGAGCGGCGCGTCGGCGGTCTCGAGTGCGCGCAGATGCACGCGCCGGCCCGACAGGAATGCGTTCTTCATGCGGCCTCCATGCGAGCCCCTGGAAAGAGGGCGGCCAGCATCGCAAAGCGCGCGTGGAAACTCCAGCCACCGCGCATCCACTGCCGTCATGCCGGCGCGGCCCGCCATGCCTCGACCCGCCCGGGCACAATCCGCTGCAGTTCCGGGGGGTGTGTGCCGAAAACGAGACGGTACCGGGGACCGCCCCGTGGGCCCCACGGAGGGACGCCGCCGCATGCGCAGGATGCTGATCGTGCTCGCCCTGCTCGCCAGCCGCACCGCCACGGCAGGCGAGATCAATGGCGTGCTCCACGTGCCGGCGATGGCCGCGTCGGCTGCGGCTCCGCAGGCCTACACCGGCATGGCCGGCGCGATGCCCGGCATGCACGAGGTGCGGCGCGGGCTGCCCGGGGACGCCGTGATCTACGTGGATCACGACGCCGCCCCCGACACGGCCTCCGATCCCGCCCCGGTCCCGAAGCTGGCGCAGAAGGATCAGATGTTCGTGCCGCGCGTGGTCGCGGTGCCGGTCGGAGGCACGGTGGAGTTCCCGAACCTGGATCCGATCTTCCACAACGTGTTCAGCCTGTCGCCCGTCAAGCGCTTCGATCTCGGCAAGTACCCGCGCGGCCACTCGAAGTCGGTGACCTTCACCAGGCCCGGGCTCGTCAACGTGTACTGCGACATCCACTCCAACATGGCCGCCTACGTGCTCGTGCTCCCGCACCGCGGGTTCACGCGCCCCGACGAGCGCGGCACGTTCCACCTCGCGCTGCCCGCCGGCCACTACGTGCTCGAAGCATGGCATCCCGATCTCGGCGAAACGCACGTCGCGGTGGACGTGCCCACGACCGGCACGGTGACGGCGGAGCTGTCCTACTAGCGCGCCTCCCGCGGACGCCGCCGCGCCGCTATGATGCCGGCGTGACGAGCCACTCCTCCGATCCGCCCGCGCCGGCTTCCGGTGCGGGTGGGCGCACGGGCGCCACGCCGCCGCTCGATCCCGCGACCGTCGCGCCCGATCCGATCGCGCAGTTCCAGCGCTGGTGGGCCGAGGTGCCGTACGATCCGGGCTCCCCGGAAGCGGCCGCGATGACGCTGGCCACGGTCGGCGAGGACGGCGCGCCGTCCGCGCGCATGGTGCTGCTGCGGCAGGCGGACGCGCGCGGGTTCACGTTCCACACCAACTACGAGAGCCGCAAGGCGCGCGAGCTCGAGGCCGAGCCGCGGGCGGCGCTGGTGCTGTGGTGGCCGGCGCTCGAGCGGCAGGTGCGGGTCGAGGGCGTGGTGGAGCGCATCCCCGACGCGGAGTCGGACGCCTACTTCGCCGCGCGCGCGCCCGGACACCGCGTGAGCGCGTGGGCGTCGCCGCAGAGCTGGCCGCTCGGCAGCCGCGACGAGCTGGAGCGGCGCGTGGCCGACGCGCGGCGCGCGCACGGCGCGGCGCCCGCCCATCGCCCGCCGTTCTGGGGCGGATACCGGCTGTGCCCGAGCGCGATCGAATTCTGGCAGGGCCGCCCCGACCGGCTGCACGACCGCGTACGCTACCAGCGCGAGGCCGGGGCGTGGCGAATCGAGCGCCTGGCCCCGTAGGACCCCGGACGAGGGACGCCCCGACCCCGCGGCAGCCGACATGCCCGGGCGTCGGCGGCGCGACCGTTCATCCCCCGGTTTCGACCATCCGTCGGCCGCCCCGTGGTGCGCCGCGCGCGCGGACGGTAGCTTCGGTCCCATGACGTCGGCCCCGCCTCCCGCCCCGCGCCACTCGCTCGCCCGCGACCTGCTGGCCACGCTGTGGCAGCAGCCGCTGTGGGCGATCCCGTTCGCGCTGTTCTTCCTGGCGCTGGGCGTGGCGCCGCCGCGCGAATACCCGCGCGTGTACGCGGCCTCGCTGGTGTACGCGTACTGCATCCGGCTCGCGCTCGTCGCCGTGCGCCACGCCGTGCTGCCGCGCATCCGCGGCGACGCGACCGCGCGCGACACGCGGGGCGTCGCGGCCTGGACCGACGGCGTGTGGTTCACCGGCGCCGCCGTGCTGGCCTCGTACGTGGCCGCGTTCATCCTCGACCGCACGTTCCTGCCCGGCTTCCTCGGCTCGCCGCGCGCGCTGCTCCAATCCGGGCTGTTCGCGCTGCTGTTCGCCGCGCTGTTCACCGGCATCGTGTACGCGATGGTGTTCCACCGCCAGGCGCTGGAGCGCGCGGCCGCGGCGGAGCAGGCGCGCGCCGAGCTGGCGCGGGCCGAGCTGCGGGCGCTGCGCGCGCAGCTCGAGCCGCACTTCCTGTTCAACGCGCTCAACACCATCGCCGCGCTGATCGTCGAGAACCCGGCCGCGGCCGAGGACACGGTGACGCGGCTCGCCGACGTGCTGCGCCACGCGCTGCTGGCGTCGGGCAGCGAGCACGTGCCGCTGCGCGAGGAGCTCGCGTTCGCGCACAGCGTGCTCGACATCGAGCGCGTGCGTTTTGGCGAGCGGCTGACCGTGCGCGAACGCGTGGATCCGGCGCTGCTGGACGTACCGGTGCCGAGCCTGATCCTGCAGCCGGTGGTCGAGAACGCCGTCCGCCACGGGATCGCCGCGCGCCCGGGCGGCGGCACGATCGAGCTGTCCGCGCGCCGCGAGGGCGACTCGATCGTGCTCGAGGTGAAGGACGACGGCGCCGGCTTCGAGCCCGATCAGGCGCCGCGCGGCGGCGGCTTCGGCCTGCACGCCGTGCGCGAGCGCCTGCGCATCGCCGGTCCGCCGCACGCGCTGGAGGTGACCTCCGCCCCCGGACGCGGCACCGACGTGCGCATCACGCTGCCGGTCGCGCCGGACCTGGCGCCCGCGGCGCCGGCCCGCGCGCCCGCCGTGCGGGAGGCGTGCCCGTGAGCGCGCCGCTCCGCGTCGCGATCGTGGACGACGAGCGCCCGGCGCGCGCGCGGCTGCGCCGCATGCTCGAGGCGTGCGACGGCGTGCAGGTGGCGGGCGAGGCCGCCGACGTGCCGGAGGCTCGCGCGCTGCTGGCGCGCGAGCGGCCGGACGTGGTGTTCCTCGACGTGCAGATGCCGGGCGAGAGCGGGTTCGCGCTGCTGGACGGGCTGGCGCCGCGCCCGGTGGTGGTGTTCGTGACCGCATACGACCACTACGCCGTGCGGGCGTTCGAGGCCAACGCCGTGGACTACCTGCTGAAGCCGTTCCGACGCGAGCGGCTGGAGGAGGCGCTGGCGCGCGCGCGGCGCGATCTGGCGCGGCCCGAGGAGCTGTCGCGCCGGCTGGCCGAGCTGCTGGCGGCGCTCACCGCCGCCGGCGCGCCGGCGCCGGCGCCCGCGGCC
>DASSIN010000007.1:0-10746 GCA_035691845.1 Candidatus Eiseniibacteriota bacterium
CAGCGCGCCGCCGGCCGCCCCCCAGCACGGCACCCACAGCCAGCCGCCGGCGGTCAGGAACGCCCGCAGCGCCGTGGCGCCGTGCGCGCCGCGCCCGGCCGGGATCGCTTCCAGCAGGAACCCGGCGGTCACGACGGCGGCCAGCGCCAGCAGCGCCCCGCCGAACAGCGCCCCGCCCAGCCGTCCGCCGAACGGCGGACGCGTCACAGTCCCTTCGATACCGACTTCCACAGCATGCCCACCACCGACAGCACCAGCGAAGCCACGAGCGCCGTCAGGAACCCGTGCACGTGGAAGCCCGGCACCAGCGCGGAGGTGAGGAACATCATCAGCACGTTGATGACGAGCAGGAACAGTCCGAGCGTGAGGATGGTGAGCGGCAGCGTGATGATGAACAGGATCGGCCGCACGATGGTGTTGACCACCGCCAGCACGATCGCGGCCACGATCGCCGGCCCCCAGCCATCCACCTGGAACCCGGGCAGCACGCGCGACAGCCCGATCATCGCCGCCGCGACCACGAGGAAATGCAGCACGAAGCTCACGATCCCTCCAGCACCTCGAGGCAGTTCTCGTAACGGCCGAACGAGGGCATCAGGTACACGCCGTTCGCCATGCCGCGGCAGCGCGAGAGCAGCTCGCGCGCCAGCTCCACGCCGACGCGCTGGCCGTCGTTGCCGGCGGCGTGCATGCGCGACCGGATCCAGTCCGGCACCTGGATGCCCGGCACCTCGTTGTGCAGGAACTCCGCGTGCCGGAACGACTGCAGCGGCAGGATACCGATCAGGATCGGAATCGAGGTCAGCCCGGTGAGACGGTCGACGAACCGCCGCCAGCCGTCCAGCTCGTACACCGGCTGTGTCATCACGAACTGCGGCCCGGCGTCCAGCTTGCGACGCACGCGCTCGAATTCCTGGTCGGGATCGTCGGCGGTGGGGTTGACGCCGCACCCATAGGCGAAGCCGGTGGCGGCGCCGATCGAGGTGCCGGCCAGGTCGGTGCCGCGGTTCATCTGCTGCACGATCTTCATGAGCCCGACGGCGTCGGTGTCGAACACCGCCGTGGCGTTGGGGTAGTCGCCCAGGCTCGGCGGGTCGCCCGTCAGGCACAGGATCGTGCGCAGCCCGAGCGCGTGCGCGCCCAGCAGGTCGCTCTGCAGGCCCATCAGGTTCCGGTCGCGCGTGGTGTAGTGCAGGATGATCTCGAGCGCGGGGAAATGGGTGTGGATCTGGTAGGCGAGCGCCGTCGCGCTCATGCGGATGCGCGCCATCGGCGAATCCGCGATGTTGACCGCGTCCACGCCGCGCGCCGCCATCAGCCGCGCGCCCTCCATCACCTTGCGGGTGTTGACGCCGCGCGGCGGATCGATCTCGACCGAGACCACGAACTTCTCGCGCAGCTTGCGCAGGAACGTCGGTTCCTCGGCGTGGGCGGGAGGCGCCACGGGGGCGGGCCCATGCTCGAGCACCTGCACCTCGGCGCCCGACGGCAGCTTCTCGGACGCGCCGTGCGACGCCAGCCGCTGGCGCATGGCGTGGATGTGGGCCGGCGTCGTTCCGCAGCAGCCGCCCACGATGCGCGCGCCGCGCTCCACCGCGCGCGCCGCGAACTCGGCGAAGTACTCGGGCGAGGCGAGGTACAGGAACCGGCCCCCCACGAACTGCGGCAGCCCGGCGTTCGGCATCACCGACACCGGCAGCCCCTCGGCGGCCGCGACCACCTGCTCCAGCACCTCGAGTGACGCCTGCGGGCCCACGCCGCAGTTCAGGCCCACCACGTCGGCGCCGGCCTCGCGCAGCGCGCGCACGGCCTCGGCCGGCGTCGTGCCGTACAGCGTCTTGCCGTCGTTGCCGTAGGTCATCTGGGCGATGACCGGCAGCTCGCGCGACACGCCGCGCACGGCCGACAGCGCCGCCAGGATCTCCTGCAGGTCCTGGAACGTCTCCAGGATGAACGCGTCGCAGCCGCCTTCCAGCAGCCCTTCGGCGGCCGCCACCCACGCGCACGCCGCCTCCGAGCGCGAAATGCCGCCGAACGGCTCGAGCGGCCGGCCCAGGGGCCCGAGCGAGCCCGCCACGAACGCCCCGACGCCCACGATCTCGCGGGCGTTGCGCGCGATCTTGACCCCCTGGCGCGCGATCAGCCGCGCGTCCGCCTCGCGGCCGTGAGCCGCCAGACGCACGGCATTCGCGCCGAAGGTGTTGGTCTCGATGAGCTCGGCGCCGGCCGCCAGGTAGTCGCGGTGCACGGATTCGACCAGCGCCGGCTGGGTCAGGTTCAGGGCATCGAAGCACTGGTCGAACGGCACGCCCCGCTCGTAGAGCAGCGTGCCCATCGCCCCGTCGGCGATCAGCGGTCCGCGCGCGAGGCGTTCCAGCAGGGGTGCGGGCATGGTCAAGGCGAATCTAAGGACTCGGGTGGGGTTGTTCAAGCCGGCCCCGAGGCTGCAACCCTTCGTCAATTCGGGGGGTTGCGCGTTGGTGGGAATGGAGCTGTTTGGTAGATTGGCCGAAACCATGTGCATGCCCTGCTTGCGTCACCTGTGCGGTTCGGCCCTGCTGCTGACCCTGACGGTCGCCCCGGGCTGGGCGGCAGGTCCGGAGACCATTCCCCCGCGTGACCTGCACCGCGGGCAGCAGGCGATCGTGCGCACCGTGTTCCAGGGCGACTCGATCGAGGAGTTCCCGGCCGAGATCGTGGGCGTGCTGCAGGGCGGGCGCGCCGAGGGCGACCTGATCCTGGCGCGCGCCACCTCCGAGCGCCTCGCCCACGTCGGCGTGGCGCAGGGGATGAGCGGCTCCCCGGTGTACGTGGACGGCAAGCTGATCGGCGCGCTGTCCTCGGGGTGGAGCTTCTCGCGCGACCCGCTGTTCGGGATCACTCCGATCGGCGAGATGCTGCACGTGCTCGAGCTGCCGGCCGCCGATCCCGTCGGCCAGACCGCAGGCCCGACCGGCGTGGACATGGCGGCGTGGGGTCCGATCCGCTACCGCGAGTTCCGCTGGGACGACGATTCGCTGCCCGCGCCGGCAGCCGCCACCCCGGCCGCCGGCGTCCCGCAGCCGCTGCCGATTCCGCTCGCGTGCTCCGGGCTGTCGCCGGCCGCGGCCGAGCCGATGCGCCGCATGCTGGCGCCGCTCGGGCTGTCGGTGGTGCCGGGCGGCGTGGCGCCGGACGGCGGACCGTCCGCCGCATCGCTCCAGCCCGGCTCCGCCGTGGCCGTGGACGTGCTGCGCGGCGATCTGCAGTTCTCCGCCATCGGCACGGTGACGTGGCGCGAGGGCGACAAGGTGCTGATCTTCGGGCACCCGTTCTTCCAGTCGGGCGAGGTGCGCATGCCGCTGTCCACGGCCGAGATCACGACCGTGGTGGCGAACGAGGCGTCGTCGTTCAAGCTCGGCGTGCGCGGGCGCGAGGTGGGCGTGGCCACGCAGGACCGCCGCGCGGCCGTGGCCGGGACGCTCGGCGGCCGCGCGCGCATGCTGCCGTTCACGGTCGAGATCCACGGACACACGCCGCAGACGTTCCACTTCGAGACCATCGAGGACCGCTCGCTGGCGCCAACGCTGGTGGCGCTCGCCGCGCTCAACAGCCTGATGGAGTCGGGCGGCTCGGGCGGCAATCAGACGCTGCGCTGGTCGATGACGATGTACCGACCGGGCGTCTCGCCGCTGGTGCTGACCGACATCTCGGCCGGCGACGCGCCGGCCAACGACCTGGCGAGCGGAATCGCATCGCCGCTGCGGTTCCTGTTCGAGAATCCCTACCAGGCGCTGGCGCTCGACAGCCTGAAGGTGAGCGTGTCGGTGGACCCGGGGCGCGAGCAGTGGACGCTGCGCAGTGCGCGCGTGCTGGATCCGATCGTGCGGCCCGGCGGGCGGGTGCGCGTGGCGTGTGACGTCGAGCGCTGGCACGGCGGACACGTGACGCGCATCGTCACGCTGACCGTGCCCGAGGAGGCGCCGGACGGCCGCTACCCGGTGTGGGTGGGCGGCGGCTCCGAGCGCGCGCGCTACGAGGCGCAGAAGCTGCCCGGCCGCTATCACCCGATCTCGCTCAACGACGCCTGGAAACGACTCGGCCAGCTCCGTCCCGACACGCGGCTGTACGCGTCGCTGCTGGCGAGCGCGCCCGAGGTGACGGCCGACGGCCGTGACTACCCCGAGCTGCCGGCCTCGGCGATCTCCGTGCTGTCGAGCGCGCAATCGGCCGGCGACGACGCGCGCCGCGGCTCGCTCGCCACGATGGACGAAACCACCGCCGACCTGGGCGGGTTGACGCACGGAGAGCTGCAGCTGTTCGTGACCGTGGACGACCAGGCTCCGTGACGCGCGCGATCCGCGCGGCGCACCACCGGGGAGGGGACGTGGGCCGTGGGATGGTGTGCGCGCTGCTCGCGCTCGCCCTGTGCGCCTGCGCGCGCGCGGCGCTGGCCTCCGACACCCAGTGGTGGGTGAGCGACAGTCCCTCGGACTACGCCAAGGCGGAGACGCGCGGCGTGGTGGTGGACGCCGACGGGGTCGCGCGCGTCGGCCCCGACGCGACCTCGTGGAGCACCGACAGCCTGGCCGTGGCATGGGCGGTGGCGCCGATGCGCGACGGCTCGCTCGCGATCGGCGGCGATCACGGGCGCATCCTGCGCTTCACGCCCGGCGGCGGCATCCATGCCTGGGTCAGGCTCGCCGCGGGCCAGGTGCTGTCGCTGGCGCCGGACGGCGACGGGCTGGTGGCGGGCACCGGCCCCGACGGCAGCGTGTGGCACGTGTCGGCGCGCGGCGACACCACGCGGCTGGCGCGCACCGGCGAGCGCTACGTATGGGCGCTGACCCCGGCCGGACCGGGCGCGTGGTACGCCGCGACCGGCACGCGCGGGCGGCTGCTGCGCGTCTCGGCGGGCAAGGTCGCGATCGTCCACGACAGCGACGAGAGCAACCTGGTGTCGATGGCCCCCGACGGGCACGGCGGCGTGTACGTGGGCGGCGACTCGCACGGGCGCGTGCTGCACGTGCTGCAGGGCGGCGCGGTGCGCACGCTGTTCGACGCCAGCGAGGACGAGATCCGCGGGCTGGCGCTGGGTCCGGACGGTGCGCTGTACGCGGCCGCGCTCGGCGCCTCGGCGGTGACGGGCGCGGACGAGGACAAGGACGACGAGGGCCCGGCCCCGGCGCGCGCGACCCCCGCCGCGCAGGCGCAGGCCGCCCACGCGGTGGTGTACCGCATCGTGCCCGACAGCAGCGTGACCGCGTGGTGGGCGTCGCCCCAGCCGGCGGTGTTCGCGCTGCTGTCCGGCCCGCGCGGCGCGCTGTTCGCGGCCACCGGCAATCGCGCCGGGGTGTACGCGATCGAGCGCGCCAACATCGCCTCGGCGTGGCTCACGCCGCCGCAGGGGCAGGTGACGGCGATGACCGCGGGTCCGGGCGGCGCCCTGTTCGCGGTCACCTCGAACCCGGTGGCCGTGTGGCGGCTGGGAGGCGCTCCGGCGGCCAAGGGCACGGTGATCTCGGACGTGCTCGACACGCACCGCGTGGCGCGCTTCGGCCGCATCGTCGTGCACGGCGCGCCGCACGCCGCGCTCGAGACGCGCAGCGGCAACACCGAGACGCCCGACAACACCTGGAGCGCGTGGCAGCCGCCGGACCGCGCGGGCGGCGCGCTCGGCGTGCGCTCGCCCCCGGCCCGTTACCTGCAGTGGAAGGCGGAGCTGTCGTCTGGCGACGCGCTGTCGGCGCTGGAGGTGGCGTGGCGCGAACAGAACCTGCCGCCGCGCGTCGAGGACGTCACCGTGGCGCCGCAGGGGCAGGGGTTCCGCGAGGGCGAGATCATCCCCCGCAGCGAGCCGGTCACGCAGACGCTGCCCGGCGGCCAGAAGGTGGAGTACTCGATCCCGCCCGTGGGCGGCGCGCGGCCGCTGCACGAGCTGCCGGCGTGGACCCACGGGCTGCGCGTGGTGCAGTGGCGCGCCTCGGACCCCAACGGCGATCCGTTGCGCTACCGGATCGACGTGCGCGCCGAGGGCGCGAACGCATGGCTCAAGGTGGTGGACAACCTGGACCAGAGCGGCTGGACGTGGGACACGAACGCGCTGCCGGACGGCGCCTATCGGGTGCGCGTGACCGCCACCGACGCCGAGGGCAATGCCGTGGGCGAGGAGCGCACCGACGCCGCGGTGAGCGAGCCGTTCACCGTCGACAACACGCCGCCGTCGCTGGACGACCTCGCCGCCGAGGCGGGTGCCGGCCGCGTGACGGTGCGCGGGCGCGCGGTGGACCGCGGCTCGGGGCTCGCGCGCGTCGAGGTGTCGCTCGACGACCAGGACTGGCGCGCGGTGACGCCGGACGGCGGCCTCACCGACGGGCTCGACCAGAGCTTCTCCGCCACGCTGCCGGCGACGGCGGGCGAGCACACGGTGAGCGCCCGTGCCGTGGATCGCGCGGGGAACACGGCCACGCGCGCCGCGCACGTGACGGTGCGCTAGCGTCGCGGCGGGAGGCCGCGTGATGCTCGACAGCGTGCAGGCCGCCAAGGCCACCGTGTCCGGCGCGCGCGCGCACGACGTGGTCCGGGCGCTGGCGCAGTTCCACCGCGTGCAGGCCAGCCCGGGCTACGACGCCGCGGCGAACTGGCTCGAGGCGCAGCTGACCGCGGACGGCATCGTGGTGGATGGCGAGCGCGTGCCGGGCGACGGGCGCACCCGCTACCTGGGCGGGCTGATGCCGCAGGGCTGGGAGTGCGCGCGCGCCACGGCCACGCTGGTGGACGCGCGCGGCGGCCGCGAGACGCTGTGCGATTACGACCGCGACAAGCTCTCGCTGGTGCTGCGCAGCGCGCCCGTGCACGGGCGATTCGCGCTCGTCTCCGCCGGGGATGGCACCGACGGGGAGCACTACGCCGGCCTCGACGTGCGCGGATGCGTGGTGCTCGCGCGCGGCCCGGTGCGGGTGGTGTTCGAGCGCGCGGTGGTGGAGCGCGGCGCCGCCGGCGTGCTCACCGACACGCGCCGGCCGCTCGATCCGGTGCGCGGCCCCAACGACGAGCGCGACGCGCTGGCGTACACGTCGTTCTGGTGGAACGGCGACGAGCCGCGCGGCTGGGGGTTCGTGGTGACCCCCGAGCGCGGCGACGCGCTGCGCGCGCGGCTCGGCCGGGGCGAGCGGCTCGAGCTGGAAGCGGACATCGTCGCGCGCGCGTTCGACACCGAGATCCCGCTGATCTCGGCGGTGTTTCCGGGCGCCTCGGACGAGGAGGTGGTGATCGTCTCGCACCTGTGCCATCCGCAGCCGAGCGCGAACGACAACGCCTCGGGCGCGGCGGCCGCGCTGGAGGCGGCGCGGGCGCTGCACGCGATCCGCGCATCGCGGGCCGCGCGCGGCGAGCCGCCGCCGGCGCGCACGGTGCGGTTCCTGTGGATGCCCGAGCTGACCGGCACGTTCGCGTGGCTGGGCGGGGATCCGGCGCGCGCCGGGCGGATCGTGGCCGCGCTCAACCTCGACATGGTGGGCGAGGACCAGGCGCGCTGCGGGAGCCGGCTGCTGATCGAGCATCCGCCGTGCTTCGCCGGCAGCTTCGCCGAGGAGCTGCTGCGCCGCGTGCGGTTCGCGTCGCAGGACTGGGTGACGTCGTTCTCGGGCCCCGGCCACTACGGGCTCGCCCGGCTGGGCGAGGTGCCGTACTCGGGCGGCAGCGATCACGCCGTGTTCGTCGACCCCGCGATCGGCGTGCCGTGCCCGATGCTGATCCAGTGGCCGGACCGCTTCTACCACTCCTCGCACGACACCCCCGACAAGGTGGACCCCGCCTCGCTGGCGCTGGCCGCGCGCAGCGCGGTGGCGTACGCCGACGTGCTGTCGCGCGCGGGCGAGCCCGAGGTGGATTCGCTGGCGGGCATGGTGGCGCGCGGCGCGCGGCGCCGGCTGATCGCGGCGGCGGACGATGTCGACCCCGGCCGCCGGCTGGAGCAGGAGCGGGTGCGCGGCATGCAGGCGCTGGCGAGCCTCGCGCGTCTCGGGCTCGGCGATGGCGATGTGCGCGCGCGGCAGCGGGCGCTCGACGACTTCTGCCTGCGCGAGGGCTTCCTGGCGCACGACGAGGTGCTGCGGCCGCGCATCGCCGACCCGCTGGCGGACGCGTTCGCGCGCGTGCACGGCGCCCCGCTCGAGTTCCTGCCGCACCTGCGCATCGGCTGGGACACGCTGTCGGCGCCGGAGCGCGAGGGGTGGCGCCGGTTCGAGGCGCGGGTTCCGGGCGGCGCCACCACGCTCGAGGTGGCGTGGTTCGCGTGCGACGGCGAGCGCACGCTGGACGACATCGCTCAGCTCACCTGGCTCGAGACCGGGCACCACCTGCCCGAGCTGCTCGAGCGCTTCTTCCAGTGGACCACGCGGCTCGGGTTGTCGCGCGAGCCGCAGCCGGAGGTGTGACGTGCAGACGCAGCGCACGCGGTTCGGACTGGCGGTGCGGCTGGAGCAGGGCGAGGAGGTGGTGGCGGCGCTGCGCGAGCTGGCGGTGCGCGAGTCGCTGCGCGCCGGGATGATCACCGCGATCGGCGCGGTGGGCGACCCCGAGCTCGGCTACTTCGCCCGCCGCACGCGCGTGTACGAACGCCGCACGCTCCCGGGCGAGTGGGAGATCACCTCGCTGATGGGGAACTTCAGCGAGCTGGAGGGCGCGCCGTTTCCACACCTGCACGTGGTGCTGGGAGGGGCCGACTTCTCCGCGGTGGCCGGCCATCTGTTCCGCGGCGTGGTCACCGTCACGTGCGAGGCGATGATCGCGACCGATCCCGGCGTGCTGCACCGCGTCACCCGACCCGAGCTGGGCTTCAACCCGCTCGAGCTGGGCTGAACGCGCGAAGGCCACGGCCGGAGGGCCGTGGCCTTCGTGTGCGCCGCGCGCGGCCGCCAGCGCCGCTACTTCGTGGACACCTCCGTGCCGCCCGAGAACTTGGACAGCGGCGCCAGGTACGCCTTCTCGATCAGCGCCTTCTTCTGCGGGTTCGGCCCCGCCTGGGCGCGCAGCGTGGTCGGCTCGTTGGCGAGCGCGGCGATCTTGTCCACCGCCTCCATCCCCTTGATCACCTCGCCGAACACGGTGTAGCCGCCCTGGTCGAGCGAGGGCTGCGGCGCCAGGTCGATGAAGAACTGGCTGCCGCTCGAGGCGCGCGTCGGATTCACGGCGTCGCCGGTGCGCGCCGTCGCCACGGAGCCGCGCATGTGCTTGAGCTTGATCTCCGCCGGCACCGTGTAGCCGGGGCCGCCCAGGCCGTCATTGTTGGGATCGGCGTCCTTGGTGTTGGGATCGCCACCCTGGATCATGAAGCCCGGGATCACGCGGTGGAAATAGGTCCCGTTGTAGAACCCGGTCTTCACCAGCTTGCGGAAGTTGGCCGCGGTCTTGGGCGCGTCCTTGTCCTTGAGCCGGATCACGATCTGGCCCTGCGCGGTCTCCAGCACCGCCACCTGCTCGCCGCCGGCGGCGACCGCGGCCTTGTGCGCGGCCGGCTTCTTCGCGGCCGTCGCAGCCGGGGTCGCCTTGGCGCCGGTTGCGCTTCCGGCGGGGGCGGGGTCGCCGGCCGGCGCGTCCGCCTTGATCGCTCCGCCGGGCGCGGCCGCGGAGGTGGAGTCGGCGGATGCGACCGCCGCCAGCAGCAGCAGTCCGAGCGCCAGCGGGAGCAGCATGCGGATCATGCGAGTGCCTCCTGATTCCTTGGGGGAGTGGGAGCGGACGTGCGATGCGGCACGGCAGTCTAGGGGCAGCGGCGCGCGCTCACAAGCGACGGGGGCGGACCCAAGTCAACGCCGCGTCAAACCTGCCGCGCCGCCCGGGGACGGGTCCGGAGCGCCGCGACGCCCTGCTATACTGCTCCGCCGCTCGCATCTGCGTCCGCATCCGTCAACGCCGCCAGCGCCCAGTGGCGCCCGGTGCGGCCGCGGTCGCGACGGTGTGAGAAGTACCAGGCCGGGTCGCACGACGTGCACGCGCCGACGTCGAAGCACGCCGCGGCGGGGACGCCCGCCTGTGCGAGCTGCGCCCGGGCGGCGGCGGGCAGGTCCAAGTGCGGTCGCGCGCCGGGGCGCGGGGTGGTGATGGCCGCGGCGGGGAAGCGGGTGGCGACCTCGGGACCGACCTCGTAGCAGCAGCCGCGGATGCACGGGCCGAAGTGCACGTGCACCTGGTCGGGCGTCGCGCCCGAGGCCCGGCACACGGCCTCGAGCGCGGCGCGCGGCATGCCGGCCTCGGTGCCGCGCCAGCCGGAGTGCACGGCGGCGACGATGCCGGGGGCGGTCAGCAGCAGCGACATGCAGTCGGCGGTGGTGACCGCCAGCACCAGGCCGCGCACGCGCGTGAGGAGCGCGTCGCAGCCGGGATGGTGTCCGGCGCCGGTCACCTCCACCACCTCGGCGCCGTGCACCTGGCCGGCGGTGGCGAGGCCGTTGGGGTTCAGCGCCAGGGCCGCGAGGATGCGGCGGCGGTTCTCCGCCACCGCGTCGGGACGATCGAGGGTGGAGCGTCCGAGATTGAGGGTGTCGAACGGCGGTTCGCTCACGCCGCCGCGGCGCGTGGAGAACGCCAGCCGCGCCCGGGTGTCGCAGCGCCACAGCGGCAGCGGCACGTCGGGTTGCATGGTCCACATCGTGACGGGTCACGCTACGGAAGCGCGCGCGCGAGCGTCAAGCGCGCGCGGCGGCATCGGGAGGATCGTCGGCATGAAGCAGCGGGCAGCTCTGGTTGTGGCAGTCGTTCTCGGCA
>DASSIN010000008.1:0-5889 GCA_035691845.1 Candidatus Eiseniibacteriota bacterium
CGCGCGGCGAGCCGCTCGAGCTCGGTCGCGTCCGCGCCGGCGGTCTCGAACAGCGGCAGCGACCAGGCGCGCACGCGCGCCAGCAGCCCGCCCGTGCCGCGGCGCCCGGTGCCCACGAGCCGCAGCAGCTCCTCGATGCGGTGGCGCGACACGCTCCGTTCGAGTTGCTGCAGCAGCACGCCCTCCAGGCGGTGCGCCTCGTCCACGATCAGCACGTCGAATTCGGGCAGCAATCCCTCGATGCCGCCCGACAGCGCCAGTAGCGCGTGGTTGACCACCACGATCCGCGCCTGGGCCGCCAGCCGCCGCGCGCGCACCCAGAAGCACTCGCGCCCGCGCCGGCAGGTGAGCATCGTGCACGCAGCCGGGTCGGTGGCCACACGCCCGCGCACGCGCCGCAGCGCCTCGGCGTCGTCGGCCACGAAGCGATCGAGGTCGCCGTCCTCCTCCGCCGCCGCCCACGCGCGCAGCTGATCCAGCACCGCCGTCTCCTCCTCGCCCTGTCCCTGGGCCAGGTCGAGCGCGCGCGGGCACACGTAGTTCTGCTTGCCCTTGAGCCGCGCGCACGGCAGCGAGCGGTCGAGCGCGTCGAGCACCATCGGCAGATCGCGCTCGAACAGCTGATCCTGCAGCGAGCGGGTGCAGGTGGCGACCACCACGCGCCGCCCGCTGGCGAGCGCGTGCAGCACGCCCGGCAGCAGGTAGGCGAGCGACTTGCCCACGCCGGTCGGCGCCTCGGCCAGCAGCACGCCCCCGCGCTCCACCGTGCGGGCGATGGCGCACGCCAGCGCCTGCTGCGCGGGCCGCTCCTCGTAGCGCGGCCAGCGGCCGGCCATGCGGCCGCCCGGCGCCAGCATGTCGCGCACCTGCTGCTCGAGACTCATGGCCGCGAGTCTAGAGAACGCGCGCCCAATTCACCACGCGGCTAGAACGTGGACACGAGCTGCAGGTGGATCTTGCCCTCGAGGAATCCCCGGCCGGGCGCGAGCCCGTAGTCGAGTCCGACGAGCCCGCCCGCGGCGGGCAGCGTCAGCCCCACGCCGAGCCCGTCCTGGTTCAGGCTCTGCAGGCGATCGCCGCCGCTCTCGAGCGGCAGTCGCGTCGCCATCCACGCGTGATCCCAGAACAGGAACGCGCGCTCGGCGCCCGCGCCCAGGTACCAGCCCCACTCGAACCGCGACAGCGCGAAGCGGTCCACGCGGAACGCCTCCTCGTCGTAGCCGCGCAGCGTGGCCGCGCCGCCGAGCGGCCAGCGCTGGTAGAGCGGCAGCACGCGCTGCGAGCCGAACCAGCCCGCCATCCGCAGCGCCAGCGACAGCGTCGCGCTCCGGAACGGCGCAACGCCCTCGACGCCGACGTCCACCGCGCTCGCGCGCGACGTGGCGGAGCCCGGCGCCCGCAGCACGTCGCGCTCGAAGCGCTGGGTGCCCGTCAGCCGCAGCCGGCTGCCGTGCCGCGGCGCGTCCAGGCGGTCGTACGCCACGCGCTCGAACGTGAACTCGGTATTCTGGATGTCGGCGCGCTCGAGCGCGCCCGTCGCCTGCACCACGCGCTGCTGCTCGTAGCCGCCCTGCACGCTCTCGTCGCCCGGCAGGGACCAGCGCGCGCGCGCGCTCCACGACGAGCGCGTGAACAGCGTGTCCTGCACCTGCTGCGACACCACGCCCTCCAGCCGGAGCGGTCGGCCGAACAGCATCGGCTCGGCGTAGCGGGCCTCGAAGTTCACGACGCCGTGGCCGCGCGATTCCCAGTGCAGCGAACCCGCGCGCCCGGTGCCGAGCAGGTTGCCGAGCCCCAGGTCCGCCAGCCCCACCACGCCGGCCGCGCCCTGCACCCCCACGGCGCCCTCGAAGCGGTTGTAGTGCGGCTCCTCCACGCGATACAGCAGCCGGCCCCTGGTCCAGTCGGGGTCGCCCTGCAGCCCCACGAACGTGACGCTCCTGAACAGCCCGAGCTGCTCCAGCCGGTCGCGCGCCGCTTCGGCCGCCGCGCGGTCGTAGGGAGCGCCCGCCAGCCGGCCGAGCGCGCGCTCGGCCACCGCCGGACGCGTCACCACGAGCCCCTCGATCCGTGTGCGCGACACGGTGACGAGCGGCCCGGTCGAGCCCTCGAGCGTGAGCGTCACGCGCCCCGAGTCCGGCTGCCACTGCGAGATCGCGAGCCGCGCATAGGGATGGCCGTGATCGGCGAGCGTGTGCACCGCGGCCGCGATCCGGCCGGCCAGCACCGAAGGCGACGCCCACCCGCCCGGCGCGAGCGCGAGCGCCTGCACGAGCCGCGCCGAATCGCCGGCATCGGGCGCAATCACGAGCACGTGCCCCCAGCGATAGCGGTCGCCCTCGCGCGCGGCGACGTGCAGCGCGTGGGCGGAGTCGCGCGTCGCCGCGACCCGGGCATCGAGCCAGCCGTCGTCCTCGAGCCGGCGCTCGACCGCGAGCAGACTCCGGGCGAGCGCGGCCGAATCCCCGGGCGCGCGCAGCGCGGGCGCGACCAGCGCCTCCACCTCGCGCGCGCCGAGCACGCGGCCGCGATAGTCGAGCCGGTCGGCCGCACGCGCCGGACCGGGCGCGCCGGGAACGAGCGCCGCCACCATCGCCAGCACCACCAGCGCGCGCCGCATCAGAAGAACGCCCGCACTTCGGCGCGTCCGTTGGCCAGTGCCTTGTGCCCGGGGCGCGTGCTGACGTCGTAGGACACGCCCGCCGTCACGCTCTCGCGCACGCGGTAGTCGAGCCGCGTCGTCCCCTGCCAGCGCGGCGCCCCCGCGGGGATCGCGCTCGGCAGCAGCGCCACCGCCGGCGGTCCGCTCTCGAACGCGCGCCGCACGCTCACGTCCGCGCGGCCCTTGGCGCCGAGCGTCAGCCCCACGTCGGGACCGAGCCGCAGCGTGCGGGTCGGCTCGGTCTGTCCGGCCGGGCGATCCCACGACAGCTCGACCACGCCCGCCGCCCGCAACCGCGCGTCCGGCGACCACACCAGCTGCCCGGTGCCGCCCCGGTCGAGCAGCGTCTGCCCGTAGCCCGTGGCGCCGAGCAGCGCCTGGCTCGCGGACTGGCGCTTCAGGTGCCCCTCGGTCTCGATGCTCCATGCCGCGCTCGCCCGACCGCGCCAGCGCAGCGACGCGGTGCGGTCGTCCTCGGTCTGCGCGAAGTTCACGTCGGAGCGGTCCGCGCTCACGCGTCGCTCGAGCAGCACGCGCACGGCCGCGGCGCGCGACCCGGGCGCCAGGTCGGCCTCGAAGCGCTGCACCACCGCGCCGCGCGCGAGCCCGGGATCGCCGAGCGCCACGCTCGGCGACACGACCGGGTCGCCGAGCGCCAGCGCGCCACGCCGGCGCGTGTCGGTCTCGAAGTCGAAGCTGGCGCGCGAGCCCTTCCACGCCGGGGCGCGCCCGAATTCCCACGCCAGCTGCGCGTGCGTGGCGGCGCGCGCCACGCGGTCCAGGTCGGGGCTCACGGTCACCAGCAGCTGGTAGTCTCCGGTGCCGACGAAGTTGCCGAGCGCGTCGTACGAGCCGAGTCCCGGACCCACGAACCTCAGCGTGCGCTCGGTGCGGTTCACGCCCTCGCTCGTCACCTCGAGGTTGGCGAGTCCCGACAGCCCGCGCGCGCGGTCGTCGGCGTGGACGCGCACGCTGGCCAGGTCGGAGCGGTTGTGCGTCGGGCTCGCGAGCGGCGTCAGGTCGCGCGTCTGCCACGCGAGCGATGCGCCGAGCCAGCCTCCAGCCGGCGTCTCGAGCTGCGCCCGCCACGTGCGCGCCTGCGACTGGTCCACGAATCCGCCCGTTTCGGCCAGCGCGTCGCGGCGCACCGACACGCCGGCGCTGGCGCTCCACGCCAGCGCGTGCGGGCTCCGGATCTCGGCCGCCAGCTCGCGGAACCGCTGCCCCACGCGGCCCGAGTCGCTGGGTGCGCGCGTGGCATCCTGTTCGCCGCGCACCGCGGGCTCGAGCCACGGCAGCACCATCCGCAGCTCGGCCAGGCGGTGGTCGCGGCCGCCGTCCGCGAACCGCACGTCCTGCTGGCGCGCGTCGGCGCGCTCCCACAGCAGCCGCGTCCCGATGACGCCGACGCCGTTCCACTCCAGCGCGCGCCGCAGCGACGAGACGCCGCCCGGCGCGCGCAGCAGGCCGCCCGTCGCCGCCAGCCGGCCGAAGCGCGTGGGCGCGAGCCAGGCCGAGCTCTCCACGCGGCGCGCGTGCTCGACGTCGCCGCCGAGCGGCAGCCCCCACGCCTGGGCGTCGAACGGCGCGGCCAGCGGCGAGAACGGCGCGAACCGCGTGCCCACCTGGCGCGCCTCGAGCGACACGCCGGCCGTGCCGGCCAGCGATCCGCGCAGCGCCCCTTCCAGCGACGCGCGCACGCGCCCCGCGCCCCCCACGTTGTCGCCGTCGTCCAGGCTCGAGAACGTGTTGCGGTCGTCGCGCGACACCGCGCCCTCGGTCTCGAGCGTGAGCGCTCCGGCGCGCAGCGTGCTGCCGCCCGAGACCAGCTGGTGCGATTCGGGCAGCGGCAGCAGCCGGCCCACGGTCCAGCTCCCCTGCCCCGCGCCCACGTACCGGTAGGCCGTGCGGCCAGCCACCACCGCCGAATCCGCGTAGTCGCCGCGCCCCGCGGTCACGCGCGCGAACGACACGTGGAACTGGCCAGAGTCGGGCCCGGCCCACGCGTAGATCACCCGCGTCGAATCCACGCGCACGGTGTCGTAGTCGCCGCCGCCCGGCGTCACCGCGGGCGCGATCGCGCGCGCGGCCGAGTCGCCGGCCGTGGACAGCAGTCGCTGGTCCGCGCTGTCCAGCACCAGGTCCAGCGGCCGTCCGCGGTCGTCCGACTCGGTGAGCGATTGCGTCCAGAACGACAGCGCGCCGCGCTGCCACGCCAGCCCGGCCGCCGCCAGGTTGCGGCGGTAGCGGTTGAGCGCGAACTGGTAGTCCACGGTGATGCGCGACTGCGCCGTGATCGGCCGGCGGTTGGTGAACGTCAGCTCGCCGCGTTCGTCATCGATGGAATAGTCCGCGCTCTCGCCGCGGCTCATCTTCTGGCCGTCCAGCGTCACCACCTCGCTGCCCGCCACCACCGACACCCCGACGTTGCCGTCGCGGTCGGTGAGCAGGTACGGGCCCTGCTGGCCGTCCACGCCGTAGAACTGCATGCGCCGGAACTCGCCCTGCGCGTCGGCCGCGGCCACGGCGCCGTGCAGGTCGCCGAGCTGGTACTCGCCGCGCACGCCCTGCACGCGCCGCGCGAGCTGGCCGAACTCGCCCTGATGGAAGTCGAGCGGCACGTCGCCGAGCGCGGCCGAGCCGTGCGGCGCGTCGAGCTGCAGCAGAACGTGATCGAGCGACTGCAGGTCCTGCGTGGCGCCCGTGGTGCCGAGCGGCGTGCTGCGGTCGGACAGCACGCCGGTGAGCTGCACCCCCGGCGCCAGCGTGCCGGTCACCGCCAGATCCAGCGACTGTCGCAGCACCGCGTCCTGGCTCGAGCCGAACTCCACCGCCAGCGTCTTGTTGCCGGTGATGGCGAGCGACGCGCCACTGGGCGCGTCGCGCACGCTGTGCGCGGTCACCGGCCGCTCGGGCGCGGGCGGCTGGGCGGCGAGCGAGTCGGGCTGGTCGGGCGCGGTCGGGCGATATTGCTGGAGCTGCACCTCGAGCGGCGGCGGATCGGCGAGCCAGCACACGTCGAGCCACAGCGTGTCGCCCGGCACCGGCATGCGCAGCAGCCGCAGCTCGCCGCGCGTGTCGTCGAGCAGGTAGTCCACGCCGCGCCGCCACGTGCCCTCGCGCGCCACCGCCGAGTCCCCGCCCGCGCGCAGGAAGCCGTGCGGCAGCCGGTACACGATGGTGGTCCCCGACATCGCCACCGGCAGTCGCCCGCAGGCGGGGTCGCG
>DASSIN010000009.1:0-17899 GCA_035691845.1 Candidatus Eiseniibacteriota bacterium
GCGTGGCAGGTGACGGCGCGCGCGCGCGAGCCCAACCGCTTCGGCGGCCCGGTGCGGCTGGCGGCGCCCGACGCGCACAGGGCGGCGTTCGAACGCGAGCACGCGCGATTCGTGCGCGACCGCGACGCATGGGCCGCGCGCCACGCGGGGCAGTACGACCCCGCGCCCGTCGCGCTCGACCCCGCCCGGTTCGCGGATGCGCGCGTGCTCGTGCTGGCGCCGCATCCCGACGACGAGCTGATCGGATGCGGCGGCCTCGCGCTGCGGCTCGAGGACGCGGGCGCCCGCGTCACCTGCATCCAGGCGACCGACGGCTCCGACTCACACGCGCTCAAGGACCGTCCCGAATCCGAGCGGCGCGGCGTGCGCGTGGCCGAGGCGTGCGACATCGCCGCCGCCGCGGGCTTCGCGGCCGAGTTCTGGAACGCCGACAATCACGCGTTCCGGCCCACCGCCGAGCTGGTCGAACGGCTCGCGCGCCGCATCGCCGACGACCGGCCGCGGCTGATCCTGACGCCGTTCCTGACCGACATCCATCCCGACCATCTGACCCTCAACCGCATCCTCGCCGATGCGATCGAGCGGCTCCCGGACGCCGTGCGGGACACCGAGGTGCTGGGCTACGAAGTGTGGTCGCTCGCTCCGGCCAACCGCGTGTGCGAGGTCACCGGGGTACGCGAGCGCCAGGAGGCGCTGCTGCGCCGCTACGTGACGGCGATGAAGGTCGAGGACTTCGTCGAGTTCTGCGAGCGGCGCAACTTCTACGAAGGCTGCCGCATGCTCGGGCGTCCCGCGCTGGCCGAGGCGTTCTTGGCCGCGCCCGCGGCGGCGTGGCCCGGCTGGGTGCGCGAGGCCGCCGCCGTCACCAGCGCTGCCCCATGAGCTCCGTGTAGAGCCCGTCCACGCGCTCGGGCGTGATGTCGGGCGAGGCCGGGCGGAACAGGTGAGGCTGCGGCAGCGCGCGCTCGGTGGAGAACGCCGGATGCCGCCCCGCCGCCCACCGCGCATCCACCCGCAGTCCCACCGTCCCGAGCACGCGGAACAACGCCGCGTTCAACCGCGCCGCGTGCCTCCAGAACAGCTCCCAGTCGCTGGCATGGGCGATGTGCGCCAGGAACAGCCCGCGCTTCCACGGGCCGCGCGTGGCGACCACGTGGCACTGCCGCCCGCGGTCCTCGACCAGCACCTGGCGCGCGAGCGTGCCGCGCATGTCGTCGAACAGGGTGCGCGCCGCGGGCTCGAGCCGGCTGCGGACCGCCTCCGGCGCCGTCCACACGCGCCCGCGCGCCGAGGCCCACGCCGCGCGCGCGCCGGCCACCGGGATCGCCAGCCGCTGCGCGCGCTCCAGCACCTCGAACCCGAACGCCCGGAACACCTCGTAGGCGGTCGCCGACGGGCTCAGGTTGACGATCGTGTGCGAGCGCAGCGCGAGCGCGGGGCCGAGCAGCTGCAGGCTCGCGCTGCGATGGCTCGCGCGCACGATCCAGCTCGACAGGTTGCAGAACCGGCGGCGCTCGCCGCCCACCATGCGCGCGCTGAAGATGCCGCCCAGGTAGCCCACCGCCGCGCCGCCGTCGCGCAGCACCCAGCCGCGGCACGTCTCCTCGACCGGCCACGGCACGTCGAACAGCATCCGCCGCCAGTCGTCGCGCGACATGCGCGGGTTCCCGAACTCGAGCAGCAGCGGGTACACCTCGTCGAACTGCCCGGGGCCGACCGGCTGGACCTCCATCGTCACCGCCGCAGCTTCTTGCTGCGCTCGGTGTGGAGCGCGCCCTCGGCGATCACCACCCGGGCGGGCACCTTGTACGGCGCGAGCCGCTGGGCGCAGTGGCGGCGCACCTGCTGCTCGAACGCCTCGGCGTCAACGGGCTGCCGCGGCACCACGCGCGCCACCACGATCTGCCCCGTGAACGGATTCCGCTCCCCCGCCACCGCCACGTCCGCCACCTCGGGCAGTTCCTGGATCACGTCCTCCACCTCCGCCGGGTACACCTTCCGGCCGCCGACGTTGATGAGATCCGACGCGCGGCCGAGGATGCGGATGTACTCGCCGCGCTCCTCCACCGCGTCGCCGGTCTGGAACCAGCCGTCGTCGGTGAACGGCGATGGAGCGTTCAGGTAGCCCACCATGCTGGACTCCGCCCGGATCTGCAGCATGCCGTCCACCACGCGCGTCCGGAAGCCCTCGCCGCCGACCTTCACCCACACCGACGCGTTGCTGCTCGAGTGCGAGCGCAGCGTGCCGACCTCGGTGAGCCCGTACTTCTGCAGCAGCGTGACGTCGGGGAACTCGTGCGCCAGGCGGGCGAGCAGCGCCTCGGACATGGTCTCGGCGCCGTAGGTGACATAGCGCAGCGACGACAGGTCGTGGCGGCGGTGCGCCTCGGACAGCAGCAGCAGCGACAGGAAGCTGGGCGAAGCCGGCAGCACCTGCACGCGATGGCGCTCGATCGCCTCGCACACCGCCTCGGGCGTGCGCTCGCGCGGCACCACCACCGCGGCGGCGTTCGACAGCGCCTGGAACAGCGTGTCGATGCCGCCGATGTGATCGAACAGCAGCAGCAGCAGCGTCACCAGCCGGTGCCGGGGCCGCTCGTACTTGACCAGCAGCCGCGTCCAGTCGTGCAGCACGGCCTTGGGCTCGCCCGAGGAGCCGGACGTGAACAGGACGAGGCCGGGGTGGCCCAGCTCGCGCAGCCGCCGGATCAACGCGTGATCGGCCGCCGCGCCGGCGGCGGCGAACGTGACGCGCTCCCCCGCGTCCACCACCGCGCGCAGCTCCACTTGCGCGAGCGCGAGGTAGCCCGTCCGCGCCGCCTCGGAGCTGGGCGCGATCGGCACCACGATCGCCCCGTGCTGGACCAGCGCGAGCAGCAGCGCGATCGACTGCGGCGAGAAGTCGGCTTCGAGCGACACCACGCGCCCGGGCCCGACGCCCGCGCGGCGAGCGTCGCCGGCGGCCGCGTCGATCGCCTCGATCAGCTGCGCGAACGACCACGCGCGATCGTGGAACACGACCGCCGGCTCCGCGCCGTGGGCGCGGAACCGCTCGAGCAGGAATGCGATCGCCATCACACCCCGCCGAGGTAGATGACCTGCCCCGTGATGAAGTCGCTGGTGTCGGCGATCAGGAATTCGACGACGTTGATGACGTCGCGGACCTCGCCCAGCCGCGGGATCGCCTGCCGGGCGATCAGGGCGTCGATCTTCGCCTTCGGCACCGAGCGAATGAGGTCGGTCGCGATCGGCGTCGGCCCCACCGCGTTCACGGTGATGCGAAACGGCGCCAGCTCGCGCGCCAGCACCTGCGTCAGCGATTCGACCGCCGCCTTGGAGGCCGCGTAGGCGGCCTCGCCCTCCAGCCGCAGCGGCGTGGCGACGGTCGCGAAGTTGACGATCCGGCCCCCGGCGCCGCCCGCGGCCATCACCTTCGCCGCCTCGCGGCAGAACAGGAACGTGCCGTACACGTTGGTCTCGAACACGCTGCGCACCGTCTTCAACGGCGTCAGGAACACGTGGTTCATGGACGCGATGCCGGCGTTGTTGACCAGCACGTCCACGCGCCCGAACTCCTCGCGCACGATGCGGAACAGCTTCATCACCTGGGCTTCGTCGGAGACATCCGCCTCCACGTGACGATAGTGCTCGAGCGGCGCCTCGGCCGGTCCGCGGCTGCAGCCCACCACGCGAAAGCCCTTGCGCGCGTAGTGCTCGGCGAGGCCGCGCCCGATCCCCTTGCGGGTGCCGGTGATCAGCATCACCTTGGAATCGGTCACGGGCGCTCGCCCAGGCACGAGGCGACGTAGTCGACGAGCGCGCCCACGGACCGAAACGGACTGTTGCGCTGCGACATCGCCTTTTCGTCGGTGAGCGACACGAACGTCCCGGCGTCCTTTTCGATCTGGCGTTCGACCGTGAGGACCAGCCGGACGAGTCCGAGCGAGTCCACGACGCCGCCCGGCCCGAGCAGCACCGTGTCGATGTCGCGGGGGATCGCGTTCGGCTCCGCGGCGTTGTAGGCGTCGATGGCCCGCAGCACGATGTCGCGCGCCCGTTCGGTCGGATCCGGCATGAACGCTCCAGGTTCGTGGATGGACGGTGGTTCAGCGAGGCGGACGAGCAAGGTAGTGGCTCGGCGCCGGCGGTTTCAAATGGGCGCCGGAAGGTGACGAATTGACAGTTCGCCGGGCGAGCGGGCGGAGGTAGAATGCGCCCATCACCAAGCGCGATCCGCCCGCCCGGGCGATCGTCGAGAGGAGGTCGCGAAATGGTGACCCAGCTCCAGAGATACGCCGCCCGTCTCGCTCCCGCCGTCGTCCTGGGAATCCTCGCCGCGCTGCCCGCGTGGGCGGCGGACGGCACCTGGTCCGCGGTCGGGACCTCGGGTCCGAGTTCGCGCGAATCGAGTGCCGCCGTCTACGACGCCACCAACCATCGCTACATCGTGTTCGGCGGGCTTTTCAAGGATTACGTCGGCGACTACACGCTGTTCAACGAGCTGTGGATGCTGTCGACGGATGGGACGCCCGCCTGGACCCACATCACGATCGACGGCGCCACGCCGGGCCCGCGCCACAGCCCACAGTGGGCCTACGACGCCGCCAACAACCGCGTGTTCGTGTTCGGCGGTTACGGCGAGCACTATCCGGGCGACGCCTACGCGTACCTGAACGACGTGTGGGTGCTGACCCTGAACGGCACGCCGGCGTGGACCGAGCTGTCGCCGGTGGGCGTTCCGCCCAGCGGCCGCCTCGCCGGGGCGGCGATCTACGATCCGCTGCGCCAGCGCTTCATCGGCTTCGGCGGCACGGTCGGGCTTCCGGTGGACACGTGGTCGCTGGAGCTGGCCCCCGGGCAGCCGCGGTGGATGGAGCTCCGTACCGGGGGCACCTCGCCTCCGGGCGGCTACGGCATGACGGCGGTGTACGACGCCGCGCGCGACCGCATGCTGATCTTCGGCGGCTCCACGAGCGACAACTATTATGGTGTGCGCAACGACGTCTGGGCGCTGAACCTGTCCGGCCTTCCCAGCCGAGACAGCACCCAGATCTCGGGCAACTGGGAGCACCTCGCCCCCTCCGGCGTCGCGCCCGTCGCGCGCCGCTCGGGCACCGCCATCTACGATCCGCTGCGCGATCGCATGGTGCTGTTCGGCGGCTGGGACAGCACGGAGAACGGCCTGGCGTCGTTCTACAACGACGTGTGGGCGCTCACGTTCGACCCCTCGCCCGCCTGGACCCAGCTCCAGCCGGACGGCACGCTGCCGCCCGGCCGCGACGGCATGCCCAGCGCATACGATCCGGACCACGACCGCATGGTCGTGTTCGGAGGCTGGAGCGGCGCGGCCGATCTCGGTGACGCGCAGATGCTCGACTGGAGCAGCCAGGGCACGGCGGCCTCGCTCACCGGCGCCGCCCAGGCGCCCCAGCCCACATCGGCGCAGGTGACGTTCTCGGTGGCGAACGCCACCGGGCCATACGCCGGCATCTACCGCCGCACGACCGATTCGGACTGGTCCAGCATCGGCACCGCGGTGGTGGACAACGCGGGCGTGATCTCGTTCCAGGACAACACCGTCGCCTCCGGCACCCAGTACGGCTACATGGCCGTCGTGGGCTCGCAGCGCGGCAACACGTTCGGCGGCGAGGCGTGGATCAACACCGGCACGACGGCGGTTCCTGGCCCCTCTGCCTCGGCGCTCGAGCTGTCGCGCGTGACGCCCGACCCGGCGGTGGGCCGGTTCGTCGTCGGCTTCACGTTGCCGAAGGTCGAAGCCGCGTCACTCGCGCTGCTCGATGTCGCCGGGCGCAGCGTGGCGTTGCGCCAGGTCGGCGCGCTGGGGGTCGGCACGCACTCGGTGGCGTTCGGGGAGCAGCGCCCGATCGCTCCCGGCCTCTATTTCCTGAAGCTGACCCAGGATGGGAAGTCGGTTTCGGAGCGCGTCGTCGTGGTCGAGTAGCCGGCGCAAGGGTCGGCCGCGGTCACGCGCAGTCGTTCGAGCGCGGGCGAACCCATCGCCCGCGCTCTTCGCATGATGGGCGGCGTCGACCCGCGCCGGCCGCGGCGCGGCGTTCCTTGCCCGCCGCGCGCCGGCTCGGGTAGATTCGCCCGTCCTTCGCGGCCGGTGCCGACCGCGCCGCGAACGGGCGTCCCCAACGCCTGCCCGGTCGCATGCGCCGTCCGCGCGACCCGGAAGGCGACACCTGCCCGGCGTTCACGTTCGATCAAGGAGCAACGCATGAAGATGTGGCGCACCCTGGGTCCCGCGCTGCGACGACTCGTCCTGCCCCGGTGCGGCGCGCTGGCGCTCGGTCTCGTGGCGCTCGCGTGGCCGGCGTTCGCCCGGGCCAGCGAGCTGGATCTCAAGCTTCCGGCGCTGGACACGAGCTACTCGCTGTTCGGCGCCAGCGTGCCGGGCATCACCCTGCTCTACATCGGACTGGGCGTGTGCCTGCTGGGGGCGGCGTTCGGGATGACGATGTTCGCCCAGGTCAAGCGCATGCCCGCGCACCAGAGCATGCTCGACGTCTCCAACATCATCTGGGAGACGTGCAAGACCTACCTGCAGCAGCAGGGCCGGCTGCTCGTGATCCTCGAGGTGTTCATCGGCGCATGCATCGTCTACTACTTCGGCGCCCTGCAGCACATGGCCGGCGGCACCGTGGCGCTGATCCTGATGTGGTCGGTGGTCGGCATCCTCGGCTCCTATTCGGTGGCGTGGTTCGGCATCCGCATGAACACCTACGCCAACAGCCGCACGGCGTTCGCCTCGCTGCACGGCAAGCCGGTGCCGATCTACGAGATCCCGCTGCAGGCCGGCATGAGCATCGGCGTGCTCCTCATCTGCGAGGAGCTGATCATGATGCTCATCATCCTGCTGTTCGTGCCGCGCGAGAGCGCGGGCGCCTCGTTCCTCGGGTTCGCGATCGGCGAGTCGCTGGGCGCATCGGCGCTGCGCATCGCGGGCGGCATCTTCACCAAGATCGCCGACATCGGCTCCGACCTGATGAAGGTGGTGTTCCGCATCAAGGAGGACGATCCGCGCAACCCGGGCGTGATCGCCGATTGCACCGGCGACAACGCCGGCGACTCGGTGGGCCCGACCGCCGACGGGTTCGAGACCTACGGCGTCACGGGCGTGGCGCTGATCTCGTTCATCGCGCTGGCCGTGTTCCCGCAGCACAAGGCGCACCTGCTGGTGTGGATCTTCGTGATGCGCATCCTGATGATCCTGACCTCGATCGTGAGCTATGCCATCAACGGCGCGCTCGCGCGCAGCCAGAACGCCGGCAAGGCCAGGATCGACTTCGAGGCGCCGCTCACGAGCCTGGTGTGGATCACGTCGATCGTGTCCATCCTGGTCACGTTCGGCGTGTCGCGCTGGATGCTGGCCGACATGGGCGCGGGGTTGTGGTGGAAGCTGTCGGTGATCATCTCGTGCGGCACGCTCGCCGCCGCGCTGATCCCGGAGTTCACCAAGGTGTTCACCAGCGCGAACTCGCGCCACACCCGCGAGATCGTCGCGGCGTCACGCGAAGGCGGCGCGTCCCTCAACATCCTGTCGGGACTCGTGGCCGGCAATTTCTCGGTGTTCTGGATGGGGCTCACGCTCACGGTGCTGCTGTTCGTCGCCTACCAGATGTCCGGGCAGGGACTGAACGCCTACATGGACTACCCGGCGGTGTTCGCATACGGCCTGGTGGCGTTCGGGCTGCTCGGCATGGGCCCGGTGACGATCGCCGTCGACTCCTACGGTCCGGTGACCGACAACGCCCAGAGCATCTTCGAGCTGTCGCAGATCGAGACGCTGCCGGGCGCGTCGGCCGAAGTCGAGCGGCAGTTCGGCTTCAAGCCGGACTTCGCGCAAGGCAAGCACTTCCTCGAGGAGAACGACGGCGCCGGCAACACCTTCAAGGCGACCGCCAAGCCGGTGCTGATCGCCACCGCGGTGGCCGGCGCCTCGACCATGATCTTCTCCATCATCCTGCTGCTGAAGTCGCACTTCGGCGCGGCGTTCACGCTGGACTTGACCGAGCCGCGCGTGCTGCTCGGGCTGATCATGGGCGGCGCCACGGTGTACTGGTTCACCGGCGCCTCGATGCAGGCGGTGACCACCGGCGCCTACCGCGCGGTCGAGTACATCAAGCGCAACATCCACCTCGAATCGGCCGAGAAGGCGTCGATCCAGGACTCCAAGGAAGTGGTGCGCATCTGCACCCAGTACGCGCAGAAGGGCATGTTCAACATCTTCATGGTGATCTTCTGCCTGACGCTGGCGTACGCGTTCTTCGACCCGACGTTCTTCGTCTCCTACCTCGTGTCGATCGCCGTCGTGGGCCTGTTCCAGGCCGTGTACATGGCCAACGCCGGCGGCGCGTGGGACAACGCCAAGAAGGTGGTCGAGGTCGAGCTGCAGGAGAAAGGCTCCGAGCTGCACGCCGCCACGGTGATCGGCGACACGGTGGGAGATCCCTACAAGGACACCTCGTCGGTGGCCTTGAACCCGATCATCAAGTTCACCACCTTGTTCGGGGTGCTGGCGGTGGAGATGGGGATCGCCAACCGCGCGATCGCCGGCTGGCTCGCCGCGATCCTGTTCCTCGTCGCGCTGGTGTTCGTGTACCGCTCGTTCTACAGCATGCGGATCGGCGTGGCCGCCAGGACCACGGCGGCCAAGGCCGCGGCGACGGTGGCCGCAACCCACTGATCGAACCTGGTGAACCCCCCGCCGGCGTTCCGGCGGGGGGTTTCTCCTATGGCGCGGCACGTGCGGTTTGGTGTCCCCGAACGACCGGGCTCCGCCGGGCCCGTACGTCCGCCATGGCGCGCGATGTCCGTGGGTGCGAATTCCCACGTCGGCCGCCCGGCGCCGGGAGGTCGCCGTTTGGACCCCCTCCCACAAGCCGACGGGGTAATCAGGGGAACACCTGTCGGTTGTGTTTCCTCTTTTCCTCGTCATTGCATCTCGCTAATATGCGCCTCACGGTCCGACTGCCGTTCCCCGCCAGGAGGGTTCCCCCCGTGAGGCCGCTGCGCTTCTGTCTCCTGATTGTCGCGCTGCTGTCGACCACCGCCGCGATTCGGACCACGAGCGCGGCGCGCGTGTCGGGAATCTCCGTCACCAGCCACGACGGTCAGACCTTCGTCACGTGGACCTCTCCACCTGGCACCGGCTGGAAGTACCGCGTCTACGCGTCGGAGCAGCCGATCTACTTCTTGAGCGACTTCTGGAACGCGACGTTCCTCGGCGACGTCGGTGATTCCACGTGGTGCGATCGGCGATTGAGCTCCATCAGCGGCGGCACGTTCGGTTACGCCACCGACTCGCTGGCCACGCCGCTCGACTCCACCCGCGGCCTGTACGTCGTCACCGTTCCCGCCAGCGCGATCCGTTACTACTGCGTGACGGCCGAATCATCGGGACGCGGCGAGGACCGCTCGTTCGACCTCGACCAGAACACCACGCTGGTGGCCGTCACCGAGACGGTTGCGCCGCCGCGGCCGATCTACCAGCGCACGCTGACGCTTACCGACGGCACGAACATGGACGTGTACTCGCTGTGGGCCTCCACCACCGACCTGCCGGGCTTCCCGGCGATGAGCAACCGTCCCGGCGCGTTCGATTGCGGCATCGTGCGCGGTGGCACGAACGGCGCACTGATGGTGCGGCCGCATCCGCGCGGTGGGGATTTCCTGCAGGGCGACGCCGGCTCGGGCATGGCGGGCGAGTGGCGGCTCGCGCTGGACGACCCGTGGATGAACCGCGACGGGAACAGCTTCTGGTACGGCTGGCACGAGAACTACGACCCCGAGAACGGCTACAACACGCCCCCCACCTCGGGCGTGGTGCGCGACTACACCTGGCAGCGCGTGCTGTACACGCTGCTGTGGGCGCGGCGCACGTTCAGCGTGGACACCACGCGCGTGTACGCCTACGGCTACTCGATGGGCGGCATCGGCAGCATCTTCCTCGCGCTGCGACGCCCCGACCTGTTCGCCGGCGTGATGAGCATCATCGGGAAGATGGACTTCGCGTTCGAGGCCGATCCCAACCCGGCCAGTGAGTTCAACCCTGGCGGCCCACTGCGGGACGTCACGGACAAGATGTGGGGGCCCGTTCCGAACGACCTGCCCACCCCCGAGGGCACGGGCGTCTATCAGCAGCTCGACGGCAACTTCCTGCTCGCGCAGGACGAGCAATCGGGCGTGCCCCCCATCCTCGCCTTCAACGGCCGCAACGACTTCGTGGTGGGCTGGGGCGAGAAGCCCGGGTTCTTCAACACCATGGAGGCCCTCCGGCTGGGCGGCTACTTCTGGTGGGATCCCTCCGACCACGCCAGCTCGGTGTGGTCGTGGAGGTCGATGCAGGATCCCAAGTACCTGTACCGGTTCCGCACCAACCGCAGCTATCCCGCGCTGTCGCAGTGCAGCGCCGACTTCCATCCCGGGTACGGCGACTGGGTGAGCGGCGACAGCATCGGCACCATCAACGGCTTCGTGGAGTGGGACACCACGATCGTGGACCAGCCCGACCGCTGGGAGGTCACGCTGAACCTGCGCGACCTGCCCAACTACTGCGTCGGCTCGCTGGTGTCGCCGGACTCGATGCTGGTGAACGTGACGCCGCGCCGTTTGCAGCAGTTCCAGATCGTCCCCCTCGGCCTGTATCGCTGGACCACCACGCGCGTCTCCGACGGCCGCGTGCTGCGCACCGGAATCGAGCAGGCCGATTCGACCGGAACCGTCACCTTCTACTGGGTGAAGGTGAACAGGCTGCAGGGCGGCACGACACTGCACGTCGAGCGGGTGCTCGACGTGACGGGCGTGCCGGGCGGCGCGGCAGGAATGTTGCGGCTTTCGCTCGGCCGCAATCCCACGAGCGGCCCGGCGCGCGCCACGCTGTACTGGCCGGCGAGCGGCCCGGCGGCGGTCGAGCTGTACGACGTGTCCGGCCGCCTCAGCCGCACGTTGTGGCGCGGCGCCGCGCACGCCGGCGGCACGACCGTGACCGTGGACCCGCGCGGGCTCGGCAGCGGCGTGTACTTCGTGGTCGCCCGCCAGGGCGAGGCGCGCGCGACGAAGCGCCTGGTGGTGGTGCGGTAACCGGTTCGGCCGCGCACGCAAGAGGGCCGGCTCCAGTCCGGGGCCGGCCCTCGATGTTCCTGGCCGCTACAGCTCGTTGCGCGTGATGACGTCGGCGAGCCGGCGCGCGCTCTCGCGCACCGTGCGCTGCTGCGTGGCGTAGTCCACGCCGATCAGCCCGAAGCGCGCGTCGTAGCCGTTCGCCCACTCGAAGTTGTCGAGCAGCGACCAGTAGAGGTAGCCCACCACCGGCACGCCCTGGCCCAGCGCGCGCGCCACCTGCCACAGGTGCAGCACCAGGAAGAACCAGCGATCCTCGTCGCGATCCGTGGACATGCCGTTCTCGGTGATCAGGATCGGCAGCTGGAAGCGGCGGAAGCGCGCGAGGAACTGTCCCAGGCCCTCGGGATACACTTCCCAGCCCAGCGAATTGCGCTTGCCGACGTACTGGTGGTGCTCGAGCTTGCACGCGCTGCCGAGCAGCCCGGGCAGATCGAACCCCGAGTTCCGCACGAAGTCGCGCGTGTAGTAGTTGAGCCCGACGAAGTCGAGCGTGCGGCCCGCCGGCAGGCGCTCCCAGTACAGCCCGGGCACGCGCAGCCCCCCGGTGTGCAGCGCGTCCACGAACAGCTCGTTGAACAGAAAATTTCGCGCGCCGGTGGACAGGCGGTCGAACGGATTGCGCGGATCGCACGAGCTCAGCGCCAGCACGTGCTTGGCGACGCCGACCTTGGCGCCCGGGCTCACCGCCTTCAGCACGTGGTAGGCGCGCACGTGGCTGCGCAGCAGCACCCGGATCGCGTGCAGCGCCTCGGGGTAGCTCTGGCGGCCAGGCGGCCACTGGCCCAGCAGGTAACTCTTGTACACCAGCACCACCGGCTCGTTGAACGTGATCCACCAGCGCACGGCGTCGCCGAGCGCGGGCGCCACGTGCATGACGAAGCGCTCGTAGCGGTCCTCGAACTCGGGCGCCAGCAGCCCGCCGCGCGCGGCCAGCCAGCGCGGCAGCGTGTAGTGGTGCAGCGTCACGACCGGCGTGATGTCGCGCGCCTCGAGCTCGGCGACGACCTGCTGGTAGTGCGCGAGCGCCGGCTCCGCGAACCGGCCCTCCTCCGGCTCGATGCGGCTCCACTCGATCGAGAACCGGTGCGCGTTGTGGGCGAGCGCGTGGGCCAGCTCGAAGTCCTCGCGGAATCGGTGCCAGTGGTCGCACGCCGCGCCCGATGACTGCGGCACCCTGCCCGCCTGCTCCCAGTCCCACCAGTCGTTGAGCGTGTTGCCGCCCTCGACCTGATGCGCCGAGGTGGCGGCGCCCCACAGGAACCCGGGCGGAAAGCGGAAGTTGGTGGAATGGATGCCGGGCGACTCGACCGCGCGCGGCCCGGGCAGGTCCTGCGCGTGCTCGGTGCGGGATTCGGGTGAGGATGCCGGCAGCACCTGCCCGTCGCGCGTGACGACGTTGCCGTCGCGGCGGCGCCGGCGATGGCGGTGGAGCGGCCGCCGCGCGCTCACGCGAGCGCGCGCCCCGACACGATCCCGGCGCGGCCCGCGCCCACGACGATCCTGCTCCGGCGGCTCATGCGCCCCTCCGCCGCATCGGTGTGCGGCGCCCGACGTCCGTGACCGCGCGCGGCCCGCGGCCGACATGCCGGCCGGCAGGATGCCGCATCGGCCGCCGACCTCCAACCGCGCATCCCCGTCAGCTTCGGCGCAGCGCGCCTTCCCACGCCGCGAGTCCCGCCTCCAGCACGCCCGGCTCGACGATCAGGCTCACCACCACGTGGCCGTCGGCGGCGAAGTCGTAGAAGTGGCCCGGGTGCACCACCACGCCGCGCGCGAGCAGCGCCAGCGCCCACGCCTCGTCGCTGCGCGTGCGCGGCAGGCGCAGCACCGCCACCCAGCCGCCCGCCGCCGGCAGGCGCGTCAACTCGGGATGCGAGCCGATCCAGCCGTCCAGCAGCGCCAGGTTGTGCGCGATCCGCTCGCGCACGCGCCGCTGCCAGCCGGCGCGCGCCGCCAGCAGCCCCGGGACCGCGTGCTGCACGGGCGACGCGACCGACAGGAACAGGTCCGCGATCCACTCGAGCCCGCCGAGCGCGCGGCGACGCTGCTCCACCGGGCCCGACGCCACGATCCAGCCCAGCTTGAGATTCGGCAGCCCGCAGCTCTTGGACAGCCCGCCGAGCGCGAACGTGAGCGCGCGCTCCCGACCCGCGAACCCCGGCAGCGGCCCGTTCCAGCCGAACTCGTGGAACACCTCGTCCGACACGATCGCCGCGTCGCGCGCCGCACACGCGCCCTCGAGCCACGCCATCTCGCCGGGATCGAGGCACGAGCCAGTGGGGTGGTTCGGCTGCACCACGATCACCGCGCGCGCGCCGCGCGCGAGACCGCGCTCGACCGAGTCGCGGTCCACGTGCCAGGCGCCGTCCCACGCCAGCCGCCATGGCTCGAGCGTCACGCCCTCGAGCGCGGCGAGCGGCTCGAACAACGGATAGCTGGGCTGCGGCGCGAGCACGCGGGCGCCGGGATCGGCCAGCAGCCGGAACAGGTGCGCGTACGATTCGCTGGTGCCGGTGGTGAGGAGCACGGCGTCGGGATCGACCGGCGCCGGCTGGATGGCCGCGACAGCCGCGCGCGCCTCGAACCGGCCACGCGGATCGGGATCGTAGACCGCCGGCGCCGCGGCCGCCGCGGCGAACGCGCCCGCCTCCCCCGCCAGCCCCACGCGCGTGGGATTGGCCTCGGTCAGATCGAGCAGCCGCCCGCCGGCGGCGCGTCGCGCGGCCAGCTCGGCGGCCCAGCGGTTGGGGGCGGCGGCGGGAATACGGCGCGAGAGCACGCGCCGACGTTAGCACGCGACCACCCGGCGCGACCGCCGGCAACGCGCGGCGCGTGGGCGGGGCCACTCGCGCAAAACGAACAGGGCCGGCCCGCGTGAGCGGACCGGCCCCGGGAGAACGCGCGTCGCTCGCGCGACGCATGCCCTCCTGCGCTAGACCACCGGGGTGCGACGACCGACGATGGCTCGATAGATGATCAGCAGGATGATCGCACCGATGACCGACATGATGATGCCAGCGCCCTGCCCCGGGCCGTACATCCCGAGCGCGCGGCCAACCCAGGTGCCCACGAACGCGCCCGCAATGCCGAGCAGCATCGTGATGATGATCCCGCCCGGATCACGGCCCGGCATGATGAGCTTGGCCAGGGCGCCGATGACCAACCCGACGATCAGCGTCCACAGGATGTTCATGGCAACCTCCGTTTGATGGTTTCGCCCGTCGACACCCGCTTCGCGTTCCCGGTTGTGGACGGCTGGGGGACGTGAATTCTGACGGCCGGTTGCGCGGATCGATTCCCGTCCACCCCCAGGGCCGGTGCGGATGCCAGCGGGCGCGGGCTGCGCAGGACATAGTCGTCCGTGGCGTTCGAGGAGCCACCTCGCACGGACGCGCTGACAAAACGGCAGGGCACAGGGGGTCACCCGTGCCCTGCCGCGTCTGGCGAACGCGATCGCGCGCTACGTGCCTTCGCTCCACGTCCTCATGTAACGCTCCTGCTCCGGCGTCAGCACGTCGATGGTGATGCCCATCGTCTTCAGCTTGAGCCGGGCGACCTCGTGATCGATCGCCGCCGGCACCACGTACACCTGGCGGGCCAGCGTGCGTGCCTTCTTCTTCAGGTATTCGACGCTCAACGCCTGATTGGCGAACGACATGTCCATCACCATCGCCGGATGGCCCTCGGCCGCGGCCAGGTTGATGAGCCGGCCCTCGCCCAGCAGATGGATCCGCCGCCCCCCCTTCAGCGTGTACTCGTCCACCATCGCGCGCGCGCGCCGCTTGCGCACCGCCATGCGCTCCAGCGCCGGGATGTCGATCTCCACGTTGAAGTGGCCGCTGTTCGCCACCACCGCCCCGTCCTTCATGGCGGCGAAGTGCTCGCGGCGCAGCACCGACTTGTTGCCGGTGAGCGTGATGAACAGGTCGCCGCGCGGCGCCGCCTCCTCCATCGACACCACCTGGAAGCCGTCCATCGCCGCTTCCAGGGCCCGCACCGGATCGACCTCGGTCACGAGCACGGTCGCGCCCAGGCCCTTGGCGCGCGTGGCCACGCCGCGCCCACACCAGCCGTAGCCCACGATCACCACCGTGGAGCCCGCGATCAGCATGTTGGTGCTGCGCAGCACGCCATCCATGGTGCTCTGGCCGGTGCCGTAGCGGTTGTCGAACAGGTGCTTGGTGTCGGCGTCGTTGATGGCGACCACCGGATAGCGCAGCGTCTTGTCCGCCGCCATCGCGCGCAGGCGCGTGACGCCGGTCGAGGTCTCCTCGGTGCCGGCCATGACGTCCTTCAGGTAACCGCGCTTCTTGGTGTGCAGCACCGTCACCAGGTCGCAGCCGTCGTCCATGGTCAGGTGCGGGCGCGACTCGATGCACGACACGATGTGGCTGTAGTAGGTCTGATGATCCTCGCCCTTGATCGCGAACGTGGCGATGCCGTAATGGGCGACCAGCGCGGCGGCGACGTCGTCCTGCGTGCTCAACGGGTTCGAGCCGCACAGGAACACCTCCGCCCCGCCCGCCTGCAAGGTGCGCGCCAGGTTGGCGGTCTCGGTGGTGACGTGCAGGCAGGCCGCGATGCGCATGCCCTTCAGCGGCCGCTCGCGCGTGAACCGCGCGCGGATCGTGCGCAGCACGGGCATGTTGCGGTCGGCCCATTCGATGCGCAGCTTGCCCTCGCGCGCGAGCGCGAGGTCCTTGACGTGACCGGGAACCGGCGAGCCGGTGTGCCCGTTGAGCGACGCCTGCGCGGCGCGCCGGCGAAGCGGGGCGGTGGCGGTGGCCATGAGCTCTCCTCGGGTGTGGGGGTGACTGCGGTGAGGAACCCATCGTGCCAGAGGCGCGTGGCGGCCGCAAACACAAAATGCGCGCGTGCGCCTTGATCCTCCACCGTGATATGCTTACGCACATGATTCGCACCACACTCATCCTCGACGACGCGCTGATGGCCCGGCTGCGGCGTCGCGCCGCCGACGAACGCCGCACCCTCACCGAAGTGGTGGATCAGGCGCTGCGGCTCGGTCTCGAGGCGCTGGCGACCGGCCGCCGCGGCCGGGTGCAGCTTCCGTCGTTCGATCTCGGCCCGTTCCTGCTCGATCCCGCGCGACGGGCGCCGGCCGCCGGAGGCGATGAGCCGCGCGGGGTGCCGGCGGCGCGCCGCGCGCGCGGGCCGGGAGCGGCGCGATGATCGCGGTCGACACCGGCGTGCTGGCGTGGGCCGCCAACCGCTACGCCCCCGAGCACCCGCGCGGGCTGCGCGCGCTCGAATCACTCGCCAACGGCGACCGCCCGTGGGCGCTGCCGTGGCCCGCGGTGCACCGGTTCCTGGCGCTCGTCACCCACCCCCACGTCGTGGCGCGCGCGTTGAGCCCGGCCGAGGCGTGGGGGTTCGTGGCGGCGCTGGCCGGGAGCCCGACTGTGCGCTGGCTGGGCGAGACGGAGCGCCACGCCGCCATCGTGGCGGAGCTGGCGGCCGCGCTCCCGTCCGGCCCCCTCCCGCCCGGGTTCGAGCTGGCCGCGGTGCTGCGCGAGCATGGCGTGCGCGAGCTGCTGTCGCCCGACCCCGCGATGCGCGCGTTCGGATTCCTCGAGCTGATCCACCCGCTGCGCGAGCCCGCGCTGGCCGCGGCCGGCCGCCGCTACCGGCAGCTCACACCGCGCGTGCGCACCTGACACGACGGCCCCGCACGCCGCGTGCGGGGCCGTCCCGTCCACCGATGGCGCGCCGGATCAGCGCGGCGGCTCTCCGCTCTGATGCCAGCGCAGCAGATCGTCCACCGACAGCGTGCGGCCGGACTGCATCGCCTGGCGCGCGAACTCGCCGTCCACCCCGTTCTGCATCAGCCGGACGAGATCGTCCGGGCACAGGTGCGGCAGACCGGCCTCCGCCAGCGACGAGACGTACGTGGGCGTGACGCCGTTGGCGACCAGCCGCACCAGGTCGTCCACGCCGAGATGGTCGTAGCCGAGGCCGTGCAGCTCGGCCACGTATCGCGCCGAGACGCCGTTGTCGAGCAGCCGCACCAGCTCGTCCGCCGACGGCGCGAGCCCGAGCGCGGACAGCTCCGACACGTAGCTGGCGGTCACGCCGTGATCCGCCAGCTCGATCAGGGCCGGCACCGACAGATCGCCGAACTTCGCCATGCGCAGCGCGGCCACGTACTCCGGCCGCACGCCGTGGTCGTGCAGCGTGGTGAGGCCCCCGATGTCCAACGACGGATCCTGCCAGCGCATCGCGGCCGCGTACTCCGGCGCGATGCCGTGATCGTGCAGGATCACGAGGTCCGAGGTCGACAGCGAACTGCCGAGCGAGCGGTAGCGCGCGATCTCGTCGCCGGTGACGCCGTGGTCGTGCAGCATGCGCACGTCCTCGATCCGCATCGCACGGCGCAATCCGCGCAGGCCGCGCAGGTAGTCGTCGCTCACGCCGGCCTCGTGCAGCTTGTCGAGCGTGGCCTGCGCCTCGGCCAGCGCCGCAGCGCGCTCGTCGGCCTCCGCCCGGCGCGCGATCAGCGCCTGGCTCAACGCCTGGTTGCGCAGCAGCGCGCGCTGCCCGGCGTCGCGCACCATCTCCGCCTGCACCCTGGCGTCGCGCAACGCCATGATCACGGCGCGATAGATCGCCGGCGCCGAGGGCGCGATGGCCGGCGCCGGAATCGCCGTCGCGGGGGGCGCGGGCGGAGCCGGCGCGACGCACGAAGACGAGCCCGCCGCGCCCGGCGCGCTCACACACGCCGGCGGCGCGGGCG
>DASSIN010000010.1:0-2684 GCA_035691845.1 Candidatus Eiseniibacteriota bacterium
CCTGCTCGCGCGTGGCGGGCGCGAACGCGAGCCGCGGCGCGCGCCCGCCGATCGCGTAGCGCGCGGGATCCGCCACGCGCGAGCCGGTGACGGCGGCCGCGCCGCCCGGCGTGGCCGCCGTCAGATCCACGGGCCCTCGCCGTTGCCGGTCCACGCCCCGCCGCCGAGTTGCGCGGGCTCGCCCTCGCGCGCGTGGCCGCCGTCGCCGTCGGGCACGATCTTGCCGGGGTTGAGGCTGCCGTCGGGATTGAACGCGGCGCGCACGCGCTGCATCAGCGCCAGGTCCCCGGGCGCGTACAGCTCGCGCATCATCGGGCGCTTCTCGATGCCGACACCGTGCTCGCCCGAGATCGTGCCGCCCATGCGGATGCACATGCGCAGGATCTCGTGCGACACCTCGAGCGCGGCGGCCTGCGCGCGCGGATCGTGCGCGTCGAACAGCACGTGCGGGTGCAGGTTGCCGTCGCCGGCGTGGAACACGTTGCCGGAGCCGAGCCCGCGCTCGGCGGTGAGCCGGCCGATCGTCTCCAGCGCCTCGGCCAGCCGCGTGCGCGGCACCACGCCGTCCATGATGTAGAACCCGCTGGCGGTGCGACCGTACGCGCCGAACGCCGACTTGCGCCCCTTCCACAGCGCCAGCCGCTCCGCGGCGTCGCGCGCCACGCGCGTCGAGCGCGCGTGGTGCTCGCGCGCGATCCCGATCACGGTGTCGCCTTCGGCCCCCAGGCTCACGGCCGGGCCGTCCACCTCGATCAGCAGCACGGCGCCGGCGTCGGTCGGAAGTCCCAGGTGCAGCCACTCCTCGACCAGCGTGGTGGTGTGCTGGTCCATGATCTCCATCGCCGCCGGCACGATGCCGCGCGCGATCACCGCCGACACCGCGCGGCACGCGTCCTCGATGCGGTCGAAGTCGAACAGCATCGTCTTGACCGCCTCCGCCGCGGGCACGAGCCGCACGCAGATCTCGGTCACCACCATCAGCGTGCCCTCGCTGCCGGTGACGAGCGAGACGAGGTCTGCGCCCGGCGCGTCCGGCCCCTCACCACCCAGCGTGAGCACGGTGCCGTCCGGCAGCGCGGCCACCACGGCCAGCACGTGATTGAACGTGACGCCGTACTTCAGGCAGTGGGGCCCGCCGGCATTGGTCGAGACGTTGCCGCCGAGCGTGCTGACCTGCTGCGAGGCGGGATCGGGCGCGTAGGCGAGGCCGAGGGGGGCGAGCTGGTTCGAGAGCCACAGGTTGACGAGCCCGGGCTGCACCCAGGCCAGCAGCCGGTCGGGATCGACCGACAGCACCTGGTCCATGCGGTTGACCGACAGCACGAGCCCGCGCGCGAGCGGCGTGGCGCCGCCGGCGAGCCCGGTGCCCGCGCCGCGCGGCGTGACCGGCACGTGGTGCGCGTGCGCCCAGCGCAGCACGGCCGCCACCTCGTCGGTCGAGCGCGGCAGCACGATCGCATCCGGCTGCGCGCGCTCCAGCGTCAGCGCGTCGGCCTCGTAAGTGAAGCGCGCGGCGTCGCTGGCGAGCACGCCGTGCTCGCCGAGCAGCGCGCGCAGCTCGTCCAGCTCGAGGCGGGTGAGGGCCACGGGCGCAGCCTAGCACGCGGCTGCGCGCGGGGCGGGGGCCGCCCCCGCGGCGTCCCATGCGTGGCATGCGATGCCAGGATGGCAGGCCCGGCGCCCGCCGTGGCGGCGCACGGTCGCCGGACGGCGCTGTCCGCGACGGCCACGCGCAAGCCTGCAGAGCCCGGTCGCGCATCGCATTCCGCGGTTTCGGCGCAGGCGATGCGCCGCCGGCACGGAGCGTGAATCGAAATCGGGGTATGGCACGCTCGCTGTGGGAAGGCAGCATCAGCTTCGGGCTCGTCGACATCCCGGTCGGGCTGTATCCGGCCGAGTACGCGAGCGAGCTGTCGTTCAAGCTGCTCGACGAGCGCGATCTGTCGCCGGTCGGCTACCACCGGATCAACAAGAACACCGGCAAGGAAGTGCCGTGGGACAAGATCGTGCGCGGCTACGAATACGAGAAAGGCGAGTACGTGCTCGTCACCGACGACGAGCTGAAGGCCGCCAACCCACGCGCCACGCAGACCGTCGAGATCATCGGATTCGTGGACGACGGCGCCATCGACGTCGTGTACTTCGACCGGCCCTACTACCTGGCGCCGGGGCGGCGCGGCGGCAAGAGCTACGCGCTGCTGCGCGACACGCTGCAGCGCACGAAGCAGATCGGTATCGCGCAGGTGGTGATCCGCACGCGCCAGCACCTGGCCGCGTTGATGGTGCGGGGTCCGGTGCTGGTGCTCGAACTGCTGCGCTACGACACCGAACTGCGCAAGCCCGAGGATCTCGACCTGCCCGTGGACCTGCTGCAGAAGACGCGCGCGCGCGAGGCCGAGCTGAAACTGGCCGAACGGCTCGTCACCGAGATGAAGACCAAATGGAAGCCGGACGAATACCACGACACCTACCGTGACGACGTGCTGGCGCTGATCGAGATGAAGGTGAAGTCCGGCAATCCACGCGCGGTGATCGCGCCGCCGCGCAAGGCGGGCGCGAAGGGCGAAGGCAAGGTCGTGGACCTGATGGCACTGCTCAAGAAGAGCGTGGGCGAAGCCGGCGCGCGTGGCGCGCGGCGTGCCAACGAGCCCGCGGCCGGGCGCCGCGCGGGCGAGCACGCCGCC
>DASSIN010000011.1:0-12408 GCA_035691845.1 Candidatus Eiseniibacteriota bacterium
GCGAGCTTCTACGGTCCCGTCCCGCACCGCCGCGGCGCGCGGTGGGCGCGTTCGCGCACACGGCGCATTCCGATGCGACGCGCCGACACGAAGGAGGTCCTGCCGTTGAGCGCCCGACCGGTCGGCGACGAGGTGATCGAGGGCGCGCTGGCCGGCGACCGCCGCGCGCTGGCGCGGGCGATCTCGATCGTTGAGAACGACGCCGACGCCACCGCGCTGCTGGATGCGTGCTTCACGCGCAGCGGCCGCGCGCTGCGGATCGGCATCACCGGACCGCCGGGGGCGGGCAAGAGCACGCTCGTCACGCGCCTCACCCAGGAGTGGCGCCGGCGCGGGCCGAGCGTGGCGGTGGTGGCGGTGGATCCCACGAGCCCGTTCAGCGGCGGCGCGCTGCTCGGCGACCGGGTGCGCATGAGCGAGCTGGCCGGCGATCCGGGCGTGTTCATCCGCTCGATGGCCACGCGCGGCAGCATGGGCGGGCTCGCGGTGCACACCGCGCAGGTGTGCGACGTGCTGGACGCGGCCGGATTCGAGCGCGTGCTGATCGAGACGGTGGGCGTGGGACAGAGCGAGCTGGAGGTGGCGCAGACCGCGGACGTCACGGCCGTGGTGCTGGTGCCGGAATCGGGCGACGCGGTGCAGGCGATGAAGGCCGGGCTGATGGAGATCGGCGACGTGTTCGTGATCAACAAGGCCGACCGCGACGGCGCCGACCGCGCCGCGCTCGCGGTGCGGAGCGCGCTGTCGCTGCGCACGCCGCCGCCGGCGTGGAAGGTGCCGGTGCTGCTGACGTGCGCCACCGAGGGGCGCGGCACGGCCGAGGTCGTGGATGCGTTCGAGGCGCATCTCGAGCTGCTGCGCGGCCGGGGCGAGCTGGCGCGCCGGCGCCGGCGCCGGCTCGAGCAGCGGCTGGCGGAGCTGGTGCGCGGCACGTTGTGGGCGCGATTCCGGAACGGCGTCCCGCACACGCGCTGGCGCGAGGTGGTGGACGACCTCGAGCAGCGGCGGATCACGCCGCACGCCGCGGCGTCCGCGCTCACCGGCGCGCCCGCCGTGCCGGCCGCGGGCGTGGGCGAGGACTGAACCCGGGAGGCCGCATGGCCTCGGTGTACGACTTCAAGCCGCGGTTCCAGAACCGACTGCGTCCGGCGGTGGACGCGCTCGTGCGCGCGGGCGTGCGCCCGAACCACCTCACGCTCGCGGCGCTGGCCGGCTCGATCGCGATCGGCGCGCTGCTGCCGCTGGCGCGCTCGCGGCCGCTCGTGCTGTTGATGCTGCCCGGATGGCTGCTGGCGCGCATGGCGCTGAACGCGATGGACGGCATGGCGGCGCGCGAGCACGGGCTTCACTCCGCGTTGGGCGCGGTGTTGAACGAGCTGGGCGACGTGCTGTCGGACGTGGCGCTGTACCTGCCGCTCGCGACACTCGAGCCCGCGCTGCTGTGGCCGGCGGTCGCGTTCGCGTTGGGCGCCATGCTGACCGAGTTCGCGGGCGTGCTGGCGCAGGCGCTGTCCGGCCGGCGGCGCTACGACGGCCCGATGGGGAAGAGCGACCGCGCACTGCTGATCGGCGTGCTCGGGCTGATCACCACATTCGTCCCGCGCACGCTGCGCGGATGGCCGCTCGTGCTCGCGCTCGCGGCGCTGCTGACGCTGGCGACCGCCGTGCGCCGGCTGGCGCCCGCCGTCGCCGCGCCGGCGGCGCGATGAGCGCGTTCCTGCTGCACGGCCCCTACGGGCTCGCGCCGCACACGGCGGTCGAGTGGTGGTCGGCGCTCACGCCGCGGCTGCGGTTCGTCGCGTTCGTGTTCGCGGTGCTGGCGCTGGCGACCGTCGTGGTCGGCGTGGCGCGCTGGCGGCTGGGCGCGCGCGTGCCGGACGAGCTGGTGGCGCGCGTGCGCGCGTGGTGGGTGATGGCGGCGCTCGTGCTCGGCGCGCTGCTCGCCGGGCGCGGCGCCGCGATCGTGCTGTTCGCGCTCGTCAGCTTCTGGGCGCTCAAGGAGTTCTACACGCTGCTCGAGACGCGCCGCGCCGATCATCGCGCGCTGTTCTGGAGCTTCCTCGCGATCCCGATCCAGTACGCGTGGGCGTGGACCCACTGGTACGGCATGTTCATCGTGTTCATCCCCGTCTACATGTTCCTGTTCCTGCCGATCCGGCTGGTGCTGGCGGGCGAGACGCGCGGGTTCGTGGCGTCCGTGGCGCAGCTGCAGTGGGGGTTGATGGCGTTCGTGTTCGGCCAGAGCCATCTCGGGTTCCTGGCCGGGCTGCCGCCCTCGCCCGCGCTCGACGGGCGCAGCCTGGTCATGTTCCTGCTGTTCGTGATCGAGATCTCGGACGTGATGCAGTACGTGTGGGGCAAGCTCGCCGGCCGCCACAAGATCATCCCCGCGATCAGCCCGAACAAGACGTGGGAGGGATTCGCGGGCGGCATCGCCAGCGCCACGCTGGCGAGCCTGGCGGTGCGGTTCCTGACGCCGTTCCCGGTGGGGGAGACGCTGGGCGTGGCGCTGCTCGTGTGCGTGGTCGGGTTCTTCGGCGGCGCCGTGATGTCGGCGGTCAAGCGCGACTTCGGCGTCAAGGACTTCGGCGCCTCGATCCCCGGACACGGCGGCGTGCTCGACCGCGTGGATTCGCTGTGCTTCGCCGCGCCCGTGTTCTTCCACTATGTCCGCTATGTCCACCACTTCTGACGCGGGACCGCCGCCGGGGCCGCGCCCGCGGGCGTCGGGCGGCGAGCGCGCGCAGCGCCTGGCGCAGCTCGCGTTCACCGCGCTCGTGCTGCGGCCGTTCATGGCGTTGGTGATCGGGCTGCGCGTGCGGGGCCGCGAGCACCTGCCAGAGCGCGATCCGTTCATTCTGATCGCCAACCACGCGAGCCACCTCGACACCGCCTCGCTGCTGTCGCTGTTCCCGCTGTCGCGCGTCGGGCGCATCCGGCCGTGCGCGGCGGCCGACTACTTCGAAGCCTCGCGGCTGCGCTCGTGGCTGTCGCACGCCGGCTTCAACATCCTGTCGATCCCGCGCCGCGGGTTCCACGCCGGCGAGCATCCGATCCGGCTGATGACCTCCGCGCTCGCGCGCGGCGAGTCGCTGATCCTGTTCCCCGAGGGCACGCGCGGCCAGGGTGGCGAGCTGAGCGCGCTCAAGCCCGGCATCGCGCACCTGATCGAGGCCGCGCCCGGCGTCCCGGTGGTGCCGGCGTGGCTCACCAACACCAGCCGAGCGCTCCCCAAGGGCGAGTTCCTGCCGGTGCCGATCTTCTGCGAGGTGCGGATCGGGCCCGCGTTCCACCCGGCCGGCACGCGCGAGCAGATCATGGCCCAGGTGCACGCCGCGCTCGAGCAGCTCGCCCCCGCCCCCGCGCACGCCTGACACGCCGGCCGGCGCACCGCTCGCGGGCCGCCCGGCGGCCCGCGTTCGTTTTGGCGCCGCGCTCCGTTTCCTCCGCATCGGTTCCGACCGGTGCGGCCGCCGGTCACGCGACATGCGAACGGCGAAAGGAGTGGGGCGTGCGAATGCGGATGCGATGGCCCGGCTGGGCGCCGCTGGCGCTGCTGCTGGCGACGGCGGCGCGCGCGCAGTCGGGCGGCGGCTTCGATGTGACCTGGAACGCCATCCAGCCCGGCGGAGGCATCGCGAGCCAGGGCGGGGGCTTCGAGCTGTCGGGCGGGTTGGGCGGCGCGGGCTGGGGCGAGGTGCAGGGCGGCGGCTTCGATCTGGAGGGCGGGTTCTGGCAGAACTTCGGCGCCGGCGTCACGGCGGTCGGGGGCCCGCCGATCCCGCCCAGATTCGCGCTGCTGCCGTGCACGCCCAATCCGTTCTCGCGCAGCACCACGCTGGCGTTCGACCTGCCCGAGTCGCGCCGCGTGCAGCTCGCGGTGTTCGACGTCGCCGGCCAGCGCGTGCGCGAGCTGCTCGATGCCCAGCTCTCGCCCGGCCACCAGCACGTGACCTGGGACGGGTTGACCGACGCCGGATCGCGCGCCGGCGCCGGGATCTACTTCCTCCACATCGCGGCCGGCGCCGATCGCGCGTCCGCCCGCATCGTGCTCGTCCCATGACGCCGCGTGCGTCGCTCCGGGAGACTTCGATGAGGCTTCGCCATTCGCTCCTGCCCGCCGCGGTACTGCTGGTCGCGTGGGCGACGTTCGCCGCCGCCACGCCGACCGGCTCGGCGTTCACATACCAGGGCCTGCTCAAGTCGGCCGGAACCCCCGCCGACGGCGCGTTCGACTTCGTGTTCCGGCTGTGGGACAGCGCCTCGGGTGGCACGCAGATCAGCACCGACCAGCCGGCGCTCGGCGTCGCCGTCACCGGCGGCCTGTTCAGCGTGCCGGTGGACTTCGGCAGCGGCGCGTTCGACGGCAACGCGCGCTGGCTCGAGATCCAGGTGCGCGTGGCCGGCGGCGGCGCCTACACGCCGCTCACGCCGCGCGAGCCGGTCGCCGCCGCGCCCTACGCCGTGCGCGCGCTGAATTCGGCCGGCGGCAGCAGCCAGTGGTCGAACGACGCCAACGGCATCGACTACGTGGGCCTGGTCGGGATCGGCATCGGATCCGTGGCGGGACAGCGTCTGCGCATCGACGGCGGCACGAACTACAACCCGCTCGTCGTCACCAACAGCACCGCCAACAACGCGACGCTCGCGATCGGCAACTCGGCCAGCAACGGCCTGGGCTTCTACGACGCCACGAGCGCGCGTCACTACATCACCGGCAAGCTCGGGCTCGGCACGCTGAGCCCCTCGACGCCGCTCCACGTCATGAGCCAGTTCGGTCAATCGATCCGCGCCGAGGCGACCGGCACGATCGCCTCCAACGGGTACAGCGCGGCGGTGATCGCGCTCGGCTACACCGGGACCGGCCTGTTCGGGTCGTCGGCGATGGGCACGTACTCGTCGTCGGTGGACGACCGCGGCGTGTGGGGGTTGTCCACCAACAACATCGGCGTGGTCGGCGACAACCAGGCGCACAGCAATTCCGGCTGGCTCGGCGGCATCACCGAGGGCGTCTACGGGCAGGCCACGAGCGCCTCGTACTATGGCGGCCGGTTCTACAACAGCGCCTCGGGCGGCGTGGCGCTGCGCGTGGACGGCCTGCAGCAGGTGAAGACGATCCAGATCCTGGGTGGCTCCGACCTGGCCGAGCCGTTCGACGTTTCGGCGCCGGCTGCGAGCGCGCCCGATCCCGGCAGCGTGGTGGTGATCGATCCCGCGAAGCCGGGCGAGCTGCGCGTGAGCGAGGCGGCGTACGACCCGCGCGTGGCGGGCGTGATCTCGGGCGCCAATCATCTCGCGCCCGGCATGGTGATGCAGTCGGACGGCACCGCGCTCGCGCACGGCGACCATCCGGTGGCGCTGACCGGCCGCGTGTGGTGCAAGGTGGACGCCGGCTTCGGCGCCGTGCACCCGGGCGACCTGCTCACCACCTCGCCCACTCCCGGCCACGCGATGGTGGCGAACGACGCCGCGCGCCGGCAGGGCGCGGTGATCGGCAAGGCGATGACCTCGCTCGAGGCCGGGCGCGGGCTCGTGCTCGTGCTCGTGAGCCTGCAGTGACGGCGCGCGGCGCGCTGCTCGCGCTGCTGCTGCTCGCGCCGGCCGGCGCCGGAGCGGCCGTCTCGCCGCTCGCCATCGAAGCCCTGCGCCAGCAGGTGCTGGGCCCCTCGGGCGAGCACGCGGCGGCGGGCGCGATGTTGGCGCTGGCGCCGGACGGCGCGGTCCGCTATCTCGGCACCGCGCGCGGGCGCGCGCTGGCGACGCCGCCGGCCGCGGGCGCCTCGGAACGGGCGCGCGCGTTCGTGCTCGCGCATCGCGACGCGTTCGGGCTCGGCGCGGGCGGGGACCTCACGCTGGAAAAGGCCCAGCCGGAACCCGGCCGCAGCTACCACCGGTTCCAGCAGACGCTGAACGGCGTGCCCGTGATCGGCGGGGAGGCCGTGGTCCAGCTCGACGATCAGGCCGGCGTGCAGGCGGTGATGAGCCGGCTGGGGAGCGGCGCGGCGCTGGCGCTGGCGATCACCGTTCCCACGCTAAGCCCCGATGCGGCGGTGGCGCGCGCCCGTGCGGCTGCGGCTCCGCATGGGGAACGGGTGAGCACCGAGACGCCACGCCTCGGCGTGTTCGTGCCCGAGCTGTTCCAGGGCACGGGGCCGGCGCGGCTCGTGTGGCAGGTGCGCGTGCACGGCGGCGTGGACCGCCGCGACGAGGACCTGCTCGTGGATGCGCGGGACGGCAGCGTGGTGTGGCGGTTCTCGCTCGATGCCGACGCGCTCAACCGCATCATCGACGACGCCAATTCCGGGCGCGACCGGCCGTTCACCAACGTGCGCAACGAGGGCGGCGCCGCATGCGGCATCGCGGACGCGGACAACACCTACCTGTACCTCGGCGACACCTACAACTTCTACCTGAACACTCACGGCCGCGACAGCTACGACGCGGCGGGCGGCGTGCTGCACGGGGTGGTGCGCTACTGCGGATTTCCGCAGAACGGCGGGACGCAGTGCGGCAACGCGCAGTTCACCTTCACCGACACGATGTACGTGGGTCCCGGGTTCGCGGTGGACGACGTGATCGGGCACGAGGTCACGCACGGCGTCACCAACAGCACGTCCCAGCTCGCTTATCAGAACGCCTCGGGGGCGATCAACGAGTCGCTCTCCGACGTGTGGGGCGAATACATCGACCAGAACAACGGCCACGGTACCGACACCCCCGCCGTGAAATGGGAGATCGGCGAAGATCTGCCGGGCGGCGCCATCCGCAACATGAAGGACCCCACCAGCTCCGCCTCCGGCGCGCAGCCCGACCGGCTGGGCAGTCCCAATTACGTGCCGCCGACCAACTCCCCGAACGTCGGCAACGACTTCGGTGGTGTCCACACCAACAGCGGCGTCAACAACAAGCTGTGTTATCTGCTGACCGACGGCGACACCTTCAACAACCAGAGCATCACCGGGCTGGGATTTCGAGTCATCAATCTCTACTACGAGGCGCAGGTGCACCTGTTGACGTCGTCGAGCGGCTGGACCGACCTGTACTTCGCGCTGCGTCAGGCGGCCCTGAATCTCGGATGGAGCAGCAGCGACCTCGACGACATCGTGCGCGCATGCCAGGCGGTGGAGATCACGCCGAACGTGTGGGTCGACGCGCTGGCATCGTGCAGCGAGCAGGGCGTGTTCGCGTGTGCGCCGTTCGCGGGCGGGCCCTATCACTCGCTGGCCAACGCCGTGAACGCGGTGTACCCGGGAACGACGATCAACCTGTATCCGGAAACGTTTCACGAAACCCTGCCGATGACGATCACGAAGATCATGACGATCACCACGACGGGGGGCACGGCCTCGATCGGCCCGTGATCGGGATCGCAGCGTGTCGAAAGCCGGGAAACGCGCGCCCGGGCGACCGGGGCGTGCGGCGGTCGAAACGTCATCGGGTGTCGCGGGGGACGCCATGTATCATCGACCTCGCCATGGCCGACTTCGCCACGCCCGGGGCGGGCCCGCCCGCTCCGCTCGAGACCACGACCGAGCTGCTGTCGCGCACGCGCGCCGGCGACGAGGCGGCGCGCAACCTGCTGTTCGCGCGCTACATCCCGGTGCTCACGCGCTGGGCGCACCAGCACCTGCCGCGCGGCGCGCGCGACCTGTCGGAGACCGGCGACCTGGTGCAGCTCACGCTGATCCGCGCCTTGAAGCGCGTGGACAGCTTCGAGCCGCGCGGCGAGGGCGCGTTCCTCGGCTACCTGCGGCAGATCCTGCTGAACGCGGTGCGCGACGAGATCCGCCGCGCGCAGTCGCGGCGCGCGCCGGCGCCGCTGGACGAGCGGCTGCCCGATCCCGGGCCCTCGGCGCTGGAGCAGGCGCTCGGGCGCGAGACGATGGCGCGCTACGAGGCCGGGCTCGCGCGGCTGTCGCCGGCGCAGCGGGAGGCGGTGATCCTCAAGGTCGAGATGGGCTATCGCAATCCCGAGATCGCGCAGGCGATCGGACGCAGCGTGGACGCCGCGCGCATGCTGGTGGCGCGCGCGCTCGTCGACCTGGCGGAGTTCATGCGTGAGCAGCCCTGACGCCGAGCCGCCGCGCGATCCGCGGCTGATCGATCTCGCGCTCCACCTGGTGGACGACGAGCCGGTGGACTGGGAGGAGGCGCGCCACACCACGGGCGATCTGTCGGAGACGCTCGAGCGCCTGCGGCAGATCGAGATGGTGGCGCGCACGCACCGCGAGGCCGCCCCCGCGCCGGCGCCCGACGGCGGGCCGCGCGCGGCGCCAGCGTTCACCTGGGGCCGGCTCGAGGCGCGCGACAAGCTGGGCGAGGGCGCGTTCGGCGAGGTGTGGCGGGCGTGGGATCCGGCGCTGCGCCGCGACGTGGCGCTCAAGCTGCGCCGCGCGGGGGCCGACACCGGCGCCGCGCGCTGGCTGCGCGAGGCGCAGTCGCTGGCGCGCATCCGCCACCCCAACGTGGTCACCGTGCACGGCGCCGACGTGCACGACGGCCGCGCCGGGCTGTGGACCGACCTGATTCCCGGCCGCACGCTGGAGCAGGTCCTGCAATCGCTGGGCCCGTTCGGCGCGCGCGAGGCGGCGGCGATCGGCATGGACCTGTGCGCCGCGCTGGCGAGCGTTCACCGCGCCGGGCTCGTGCACGGCGACGTCAAGACGCGCAACATCATGCGCGAGGGCTCGGCGCGCGACGGCACGGCCGAGGGCGCGGGCCGCATCGTGCTGATGGACTTCGGCACCGCGCACGGCTCGGTCGACCCCGCCGGCGATGGCGCATCGTCCGCGGGCACGCCGCTGTTCGCCGCGCCCGAGCTGCTGGAAGGCGGCGCGGCCGGCGTGTCCAGCGATCTGTACGCGCTCGGCGTGGTGCTGTACCGGCTCGTCACCGGCCGGTTCCCGGTCGAGGCGGCGAGCCTGGCCGAGCTGCGCGACGCGCACGCGCGCCACGACGTCGTGCCGCTGCGCACGCTGCGCCCCGATCTGCCGCCGGCGTTCGTGCACGCGGTCGAGCGCGCGCTCGCGCACGATCCGGCGCAGCGCTATCGCGACGCCGCCGCGATGGAGCGCGCGCTGGCCGCGGCCGCCGGCGGCGTGGAGCGCGAACCCGCGCACCGGCCCACGCGCTTCGCGCTCGGCGTGGGGGCGGGGCTCGCCGCCGCCGCGCTGGTCGCGACTGCGATCGTCGTGATCCCGCCGCTGCTGCGGCCGCGTTTCCACGTGGCGCCCGCCGGCGCCCCGGTCGCGTGGCGCACGAAACAGGTGCTGCGTGGCAACCCCGACTGGCACCTGGGCTACGTGGTCACCAACGTCGGCGACGTGGACGGCGACCACGTTCCCGACGTCGTCGTCACCAGCTTCGGCGCCCACGACTACCACGGCCGCGCGCAACTGTTCCTCGGGCGCCCCGACGGCTCGCTCGCGCCCGGCCCCGTGTTCCAGATGCTGCCGGACGAGAACCTGTTCGGGTTCGCGGTGTCGGCGGGCGACCTGGACGGCGACGGCTACTCCGACGTGGTGATCACCGGCGACCGCCGCGACGGCATCGTGCCGCGCACCGGGCGCGTGTACGTCTATCACGGTGGTCCGCGCTTCGATGGTCACTACGCCCAGGTGCTGCGCGGTCCGCAGGTGGACGACGAGTTCGGCTACGCGTTGTGCGCCCATGGCGATCTGGATCACGACGGCAAGGCCGATCTCGTGATCGGCGCGCCGCAGCTGAAGCCTCTTCCGGCGGCGTTCGTGTACTTCGGCAAGGCGCTGCTCGACACCGTGCCCGACCTGCGCATCGAATCCCCGGCGCGCGACAACCAGTTCGCCTCCGGGCTCGACGTCGGCGACTTCAACGGCGACGGCGCCGCCGACATCGCGATCGGCGCGCGCTGGGACTCGCACGACGGCCGCTACGCCGGGCGCGTGATGATCTACTACGGCGGCGCCAACCTGCACGCGAGCCCCGACCTCGTGCTGCACGGGCCCGCGCCCGGCGCCGTGCTCGGCTTCCCGAGCTTCGTCGGCGACGTGGACGGCGACGGCTACGCCGATCTCGCCGTGGGCGCCGAGGGCGCGGACGGATTCGCGCCCGGCTCGGGCGCGGTGTTCCTGTACCGCGGCGGCCCCAATCCCTCGGCCGAGCCCGCGCTCGTCTATCGCGGCGAGCAGGAGGGCGATCTGTTCGGAAGCGCGATCGTGAGCGAGGACCTGAACGGCGACGGCTACGCCGATCTCGTGATCCCGGCGCGGCGCAGCGACGGCTTCGAGCGCGACGACGGCCGCGTGTACGTGTTCTTCGGCGGCCGCCATCCCGACGCCACCGCCGACGCCGTGTTCGCCGGCAGCGGCCTGATGAGCGAGTTCGGCACCGCGGTGGGCACGCTGCCGGGACGCAATGGCCGGTTCGGCAGCGTGCTGATCGGCGCGCCCGGACGGTTCGCCGAGACGCGCGACAACGGCGAGGCGTTCGTGTACGAGTTCGCGCGCTACATCATCACGCGTCCCGACGCGGGCACTTCCGTCCGCGCCGGCGCGCCGCTCTCCGTCGACTGGCTCGGCGCCGAGCAGGCGGACGTGTCGCTGTCGTGCGACGGCGGCCGGAGCTGGCGCGTGGTGCGCCGCGGCGCGGGCGGCGCGTCGCAGAACGCGATCGCCGTGCCGATCCCGGCCGGCGCGGCCGGTCCGGTCCAGGTGCGGCTGACGCCCGCCCACGGCGGCCGCGGCGAAGTGACGAGCGCGCCGGTGGTTGTGGCGGCGCGCTGATCGGTGCCCCCGCGCCAGGCCGAATTGCATGGTCCCGCGCGGCAATCTGGCCTAGCCTTTCCGCCATCGGTCAGCCCGAACCGCCCCGGGAGGTCGCCATGCGCGGACCGGCTTCGCTCGCGCTGTGCGCGAGTCTCGTCACGCTCGTTCCTGCCGTGTGCCTTGCCGGCTGGAACGTCGACGGCGTCACCGTCACGTCCACCACCGACAACATTCCGCTGGTCGCCGCGTGCGGCGACGGCGCAGGCGGCACGTTCGTCGCCTGGCAACAGGAGAGCGCGCCCGGCGCCGGCGTGCTGCGCGTCCAGCACCTGACCGCGACCGGCGACTTTGGCTACCCGTGGCCCGAGGCCGGCGCGGTCGCATGCAGCGTGAGCACGGCGCGAACGAACCTCGTCGCGCTGCCCGATCACCTGGGTGGCGCGTACCTGTCGTGGATGGAAGGTGGCTCCCTGCGGCTGACGCGCGTCCTCGGCACAGGCGCAATCGCCGCTGGATGGCCAGCCCGCGGCCGGGTCGTCGCACAGGCGTCGACCTATTCGGGTGCCTTGCCGCCGCGCGCTTGCGAAGACAGCGGTGGCGGCGTCTACCTCGCGTGGGTAGGGACGTCGGCCCTGGTTTCCGCCATCCATCTCGGGCCGAACAATACCGGCGCCGGCGGGTGGCCGAACTCGCCGCGCACCGTTGGCTCCATCGACCCCACAGTGGACTTCGACATCTGGCCCCAGGTCGCTCTCGCTGGGGACGGCGGGGCCTTCATCGCGTGGGGAAGCTTCACATACGACTCGACGCTCGAACCCGGCAACTTCCGCCTGCGGCACGTGACATCGTCAGGCCTCAACGAAGCGTCCTGGCCGGACGAAGGTCTCGATTTCGGTGTCCTGGATCCCGCCGTGTTGGGCCATGCCATGAGGGCCTCGCTGCTTGCGCTCGCGCCCGACGCCACGGGGGGAGCCTACATGCTTCGCGGGCTACCCAGCGTTGGCGCGGACCTCGTCAACACCCTGTTCCGTCTCGCGCCCGATGGATCGAGCGCCGCCGACTGGCCCGCCGAAGGCAGGAACGTAGGCGGGCCCTATTATTACGATGGGAGCGATCAGGGGTTGTCCTACCGGCTCCATTCCGATGGCATCGGCGGAGCCATTGCCGGGATGCCGAGCTACGCGAGCGATTACGGCTCGACCATGCAGTTCCAGGATCAGCGGACGGCGGGTGTGGCCTGGTGGATGGAGACACCGTTGACCTCGATGATCGATCTCGATTCCAAAGGAGACGGCGGTGCTTTCGCAGCAGCCTGCATTCCAGACGGCCCATTCAATATGTGGGCGCCTCCGGCATCCATCGAGGTCGACCAGGTTCTGGGGAGTTGGGGCTACTACGTCGAGTACCACCCGGAGCCGGCCCAACACTGGTACGGCGATATCGCGTTGGCGGTGACCGGTGATGGCGAGGCGGTGTTCTTCTGGTCGCAGGAGAACCAGAAGTACGGCCTGTTCGCGCGGAAGTTCAGCAGTGCAGGCCAGGTCACGGCGGCGCCAGCCGGCTCGCCCGATCCCGGCGTGTTGTCGGACGTGAGATTCGAGCGCGGCATCGGCGTGCGCGCGACGGTGCGGCTCGACGCCGGCGAGCGCGGCCGGCTCGCGCTGTT
>DASSIN010000012.1:0-2293 GCA_035691845.1 Candidatus Eiseniibacteriota bacterium
GATCGCCAGCGTCAGGTCGTTGGCGCCGACGGCGCGCGCCCAGGCGGCGAGCGCGTGGATGTCGGCGCCGGCGACGCCGGGGTTGCCGGGACTGTCGCCGAAGTTGGCGAGCCCCCACTGGCGGTGATCGAGGAACAGCGGATCGTCGGGCGGATGGTCGAGCGCGCACGGTCCGCGCGGCACGATCGGCTCGGCATACCTCACCGCGGGATCGGCGGAGAGCGCGGTGAGCGCGCGCGCCGCCGCGGCCCCGTCCGACGCGGTCACGCGCCAGGCCAGCGCGGGGTCGTACGGCAGATCGCGGACGCGCGCGGGCTCGGTCAAGTGCGCGGCGTCGGCGAGCGATGGCCCGCGCGCGAGCCCGAGCGCGGCCAGTCGCGCGGCGGCCGAGGCGCGCACGGCCGCGAGCTCGGCGGACGAGGCGGAGCGATCGCGGTTCCACACGACCAGCAGGTCGCGCGTTGGACCGGCGGTCCCGACGGCGAGCACGGCGAGCAGCGAGAGGAGCGGGAGCACGGCGCCGCAAGCATCCCATCGCGCCGCCGTGCCGGCAACGCGGCACGAACGACCCGCCGCGGACCACCTGACAAGCTGACACGCGGCGTCGCGAAGCCGGCCAACGCGCCATGGCGCGCCTGGAATCGACCGCAAACACTCGCGCCGCCGCCCGTACAGGGCGACGGCGCGAGGGGGTTACCGGGCGCCGCGGTGCGGCGCCCGGCGTGTGGCTACTTCACGAACAGCATCTTGCGCGTCTGGACGAAGTGGCGGGTCGCCGTGTCGGCGCGCATCCGGGCGAAGTAGACGCCCGGCGCCACCGGCGCTCCGCTGTGGCTCTTCGCGTCCCACACCAGCGACTGCACGCCAGGAGCGAAGTCACCATCCGTCAGCAGCGCAACCTGCTGGCCGAGGATGTTGTACACGGCCACCCGCACGTGGGCCTGAACCGGCAGCCCGAAGCGGATGAGCGTGCTGTGATCGAACGGATTGGGCGTGTTGGCCGCCAGCGCGAAGTCCTTCACGCCGTTGGCGAACGGATCGCCCTGCGCACCACCCGTCGCCATGCCGGAGTTGTCCGCCACGGTCGAGCTCTGCACCAGGCAGCGGCAGCTGTCGAAGCCCTCGTTGATCGCGTCGGCGGCCGAGTTGCAGTCGCCGATCGTCGCCGGGCTGATGTCCAGGCCCGACAGCGCGCGGTTGCAGAGGACCACGAGGCCGCCCACCGTCTTCGGCAGGCCGAGATTCTGCAGTGCGGTCAGCACACGGCTCGAGATGTACACCGTGCGCAGATCCGTGCCGAGGCAGACGTCGTCGGCGGTTCCGAGCTTGCCGTCCGGACCCGGACCGGCCGCGCCCGACACCATCGTCGTCGAGAGCATCAGGCCGCCCAGGTTGCCGTCCAGCCGCGTGTTGAGCGACAGGGCGATGGTCTGCCCGATCAGCACGTTGTCGAACCGGCCGTTGCTGTTGAACGTCAGCACGCCCGCGGTGCAACCGTTGGCGTCCGTGAGCGTCTGGTCACCCAGATTGCTCGGGAACGTCCGCGCGGTGCCGCCGCCCGGCATGCGCAGGATCAGGCAGTCCTCCGAGCCGTCCACGAACGAGAGCGAGCCGAACGAAGCCGAGTTGATCGACTTCTTGATCCCGATCACGAGCGGGTTGGCCGGAGTGATGACGCGCTGCTCGACCTGCAGATGGGTCTCGTTGCCGAACTTGCCGGTGGCGTTGCCCCACGCGCCCTGCGTGAGCGAGCAGAAGTCGCCGGACGTGATGCAGCTGTCACGCACCACGCACGAGTCCTTGCAGCCCGCCGTCGAGGTCACGATCAGGTGGAACGTGGCACCGGTGCCGCCGTTGCCGGCGGTGTAGGTGACGCAGTTGGTGCCCTGGCCGCCGGTGATCTGCCAGCCGGCGTCCAGCGACGTGATGTACCAGAAGTACGTCGCCACGTTGCTGGTGTTGGTGGCGCACAGCTGGTTGCCCGTCGACGCGCACTGCGGCAGCGGGTTCGGCGGCGACAACGAGCACGTCGGCAGCGGGGTCACCGTCAACACGACGTCGTCGGTCGCCGGCGAGCACTCCGCGTGCGCGCTCGTCACCGTCAGCCGCAGCGTGGCGCTGCCACTGGTGACGGTCACGTCGGTGCTGCACGAGTTGGGAGACGCGATGTTCGCGGTGCCGCTGATCACGCTCCACGAGCAGTTGCCGTTGGTGCCCGTGCCGTGGAGGTGGAACAGCGTGCCGCTGGCCGTGAAGCAGCCCGAGGTATCGGGGCCCGCCGCCGCGACCGGCG
>DASSIN010000013.1:0-7709 GCA_035691845.1 Candidatus Eiseniibacteriota bacterium
CCACGCACGCCACCAGCGGACCGATCGCCCAGCCCAGCAGCAGCGCGGGCACGCCCGGCTCGGCGACCCAGCACGCGAGCGCCATGCCGGGTGCGAGCGCGAGCGCGGGATGCAGCGCCGCCTGGCCCGCGATCCCCGGCAGCCGCGCCCCCAGGGTCACGGACGCGAGCGCGACCGCCCACGCCGCGAGGCGGGGGAGGCGCGCGCCAGGTGGGCTCATGCGATCGACTTGATCACGCGCGCCGGGACGCCGGCCGCCACCGTGTCGGGCGGCACGTTCCGCGTCACCACCGCGCCCGCGGCCACCACCGCGCGCGGGCCCACCGTGACGCCCGGCAGCAGCAGCGCGCCGGCGCCCACGTAACAGCCGCGCTGCAACCGCACCGGGGCAACCGTGCCGTTGCCGGCGCCGGCCTCGGTGCGGTCCATGCGCTTGGCGTCGTCGTGCACCACCACCGTCACGCGGAACGAGATCGTGACATCGTCCTCGATCGTGATCAGCTCGGGGAACTGGTCGTCGAGCCAGGTGTCGAGCCCGATGAACACGTGGTGCCCCACGCGCACGCCCATCGCGCGGTACAGCGCGTTGCGCAGCCCCGGCGGGATGCACACGCGCGCCCACTGGTGCAGCACCTTCTGCACCAGCACGCGCACGATCGAGCGCGGCGCGATCCGGGTCTCGTACTCGTGGCGCGCGACCCGGTGCTCGAGCGCGGGTGTCGCCGGGCTCACAGCACCTCCGGGAAGCGGCGTCGCACGGGCTCGCCGAGCGCGGCCGCCACCGGCACCGGCAGCCGCTTCCACACGCGCACGGCCAGGTCGAAGCCGTGCTGCTGGGCGGCGAGCGTGGGAATGCGCGCGGCGCGACCGCGCGCGTACTGGTAGAAGAGCGGCACCGGCGTGGCGCCCCATTGGGTCTTGAAGTGGAACGTGCCCGATTGCCACTGGCTGCGACCGAGGTCGAATTGGGTGCAGCCGTCAGCGATGGCGCGGCGCAGCGCCTCCCAGTAAAGCACCTGATTCGGGCAGCTCGCAAAGTGCCGGCGCAGCGAGGAGGCCCAGGGATCGGACAGCGTGCGGCCCTGCCGCACCACGCACATCGCGCCGCCCACCTCGCCGTCGCGCTCGACCAGCAGCAGGTCGGCGTCGGCGCCGTAGGCGTCGAGCACGCGCCGGAAGAACGCCGCGCCGCGCACCGGCGTGCCCAGATCCCGCAGGTTCTCGACCATCACGCGATGGAACGCGTCCACCGCGCCGCGGTCCCAGCGCGCGGTCCAGCCGGACCTCTGCCCCTTGCGGATCTGGTTGCGCAGCTTGGCGTCGAACGCCTTCCATTGCGCCTGCTCGCTCGATTGCAGCGCCACCACGAGCGTGCAGTGCTCGGGATTGGTCTCGAGCCCGGGCCACTCGCGGCGCTGGTCGCGCAGCTCGAGCCAGTCGAGCCGCTCGCGCCGCACGCGCGCGATCGGCGCCGCCAGCAGCGCGATGGCGGTGGCGTCGTCGTCCGCCAGCAGCCCGCCGGGGGCGGAGAACAGCGCGTGCCCGCGCTTCTCGAACAGCGGCAGCACGCCCCGCACGCGGCCGTCCTGCTCGGCCAGCGTCCAGCGCGCGGCGCAGCCGAACCCCTGCTCGATCACCTCGCGCCACGCCCAGCGCTGGCCGAAGTGGGCATCGCACCGGGAGGCGACGTAGTCGTCCCAGCGCCCGCGATCGGCGGACGTGGCCCCGCGCACCTCGAGGCTCACCCGGCGCGCGACTCCAGCGCGGGCGCGGTCGCCGGGACCAGCACCGGGACCGGGTCGGCGGTGCCGAGCGCCGCCCGGCGCGGAACCAGCACCGCGAATCCGAGCACGGCGAGCACCAGCAGCTGCGGCTCCACCGGCACGCGGTAGCGCGTCTGCGTGAAGAACACCGCGTAGGCCGCGTCGGTGGCGAGCGGCACCATCGCCAGCAGCAGGCGGTCGCGCCAGCGCGCCCGTCCGAGCAGCACGCCGAACAGTGTCAGCGCCAGCACCGGCAGGAAATAGATCGCGGCGATCAGCCTGAACCCGCGGCTCGTGTAGACGTTCTGCGTCTGCAGCCGGTCGGGCATCGGCTTGAAGAAGTGCACGAACTCGCCGGTGTAGTCGGTGAGGTAGGCGAGCGGCTGGCGGCGAGCGAGCGCGAACTCGTGGCGCACGAACTGCAGCGTGGTGCGCGGGTGGAACATGCTCTCGGGGTCGTGCACCTCGCGCTGGCCCGCGATGCTGGGATCGTGCCGCACCATGTACAGCACGTACTGGGGCTTGCGCATGTAGATCGGCGCGTGCCCGTAGGCGGTCTGTTCCCAGCGCGACCACGGCAGCGCCAGCACCGTGCCGGTGGCGATCACCGCCACGATCGTGCGCGCCAGCTTCCAGCCGCCTCGCGGCAGCCCGAGCAGCAGCCACAGCCCGATCGCCGCGATCGGCGCCACCGCGATCTGGTCGGTGGTCCACAGCAGCGTGGCCAGCGCGCCGAGCAGCGCGCCGCGCGCGAGGGTGGGCACGCGGTCGATCGCCAGCGCGGTCACGCACATCGCCAGCAGCAGGCAGGTGTAGAGCACGGTCGGGTACAGCATCTCGCTGGTGAACACCAGCGTGGGCGCCAGCGCCGCCGCCAGCCCCGCCAGGCGCCCGCCGCCCGGCGTGCCCACCCGCCGGGCCAGCGCGATCGTGAGCAGCACCACCAGCACCCCGAGCACGAGCTGGACGATGCGCATCGCCAGGTAGCTGTCGACCCCACCGATGAGAAAGCTGCCCGCCATCAGCAGCGGATACAGCGGCGCGCGCGGGAAGTCGGGCCCGGGCCCGTGGCCGGCCAGGATGCTGCGCGCGGCCTGCTGGTACTCGGCGGTGTCGCCAAAGTAGTAGAGATTGCCCATGTGCAGCGCGAGTACGAGTCGAACCACCAGCGCCAGCCCGAAAATGAACGGCAGGCCCAGCCACCACGGCCGGCGGCTCACGCGCGCTCTCCCGCCAGCCGCGCATCGGCGCGGCGCCAGCGCGTGTGGACCAGCGCGAGCCCGATCAGCGCCGGCACCAGCGTGATCACCGCGAACCACAGCAGCGAGAACACGGGTCCGATCGCGGCCGGCGCGCCGAGCCGCGCGAACGTGGAGGCCGCCACCTGCTCGCGCAGCCCGAGTCCGCCGAACGCCACCGGCAGGTTGCCGAGCAGGATGATGAGCGGGAACAGCAGCGCGAGCGCCGGCGCGTGCACCGGCGCCAGCGCCTGCAGCAGCAGCCACGCGGCCAGGAAGTTGAACGCGTAGAACGCCAGGCCGCCGGCGATGCCGATCAGCATGGCACGGCTGCCGAGCACGCCCGCCGCGCCCAGCTGCCAGTGCGCGAGCCGGGGCGCGAGCCGCGGGAACCGTCGCGCCAGCGCGCGCGCCACCCCGGGGTGATCGAGCGCGAACGCCACGCCCAGCGTGGCCGCGAGCACCAGCACGGCCGCGAGTCCCGCCCCGCCGCGCGTCCAGCCGAGCGCCATCAGCGCCGGGATCGACAGCAGCTCCAGCATCAGCACGTCGACGAGCCGATCCCACAGCACCGAGGGCAGCGTGCGCGCGCGCGGCGCCTCGACGTGCAGCGTGCGCGCCAGCTCGCCCACGCGCCCGGGCGTGGCGAGGCCGTAGGCGACGCCCACCAGCGTGAGCCGCCACGCCGCGCCGTGCGACAGCTCGACGCCGGCGCGCTTGAGCAGCGCCCACCAGCGCACCGAGCGCCCGACGTAGCCCACCAGCGCCAGCGCCACGCACAGCAGCAGCGTGGCGGGATGCACGTGCCGCACCGCGGTCAGCGCGTCGGCCGGGTTCACGCGCCGCGCCACCACCACCAGCAGCCCCACCGACACCAGCACGCGCAGCACGGCCAGCGCGCGCCGCGATGTCACGCGCGCTCCCGCGACCGTCCGATCGCCATCGTCCACGGCGTCGGCGCCCGCACCGCCAGCAGCTCGAGTCGCGTGGCGAGGAAGCCCAGGAACGCGCCGCGGCTCCAGTGCTGAACGTGGCCCGGGGTGTTGCCGAGCGCCGACAGGTACCGGCCGCGCGCCACGTTCAGCACGCGCCACAATGGTTCGCGCGGCACGCTGGCGAACACGATGCGCCCGGCGCCGGCCAGCGCGTCCAGCGCGCGGACGGGATCGTCCAGGTGCTCGAACACCTCGCACGCCACCACCAGGTCGAACGCGCCGAGCGCGGGCGCATCGTATGCGGAATGGCACTCGAACCGCAGCTCCGGGTGGCGGGCGCGCGCCTCCGCCACGATCTCGGGCGACAGGTCGGTCCCGAGCACCTGGGCGGCCGGGAACCGGCGCTGCAGCCGCGCGGTGACGTGGCCCTCGCCGCAGCCCACCTCCAGGATGCGGCGCGGCTCGCCGGCCAGATCGAGCAGCGCGTCCATCGCCTGCTCGAAGCCGCGCTGCAGCCGGCGCGCGACCGGATGGGTGGTGGCGTACTTGTCGTAGACGTTTCCCGCCACCACGGCGGTGCGGGAGGGGGTCACGGCTGTTTCCGGCGGGTGCTCTCTTCGAGTCGGAGGGTGCGGGCCGAAACCAGGATCTCCTCCAGCACCCGGCGGTTGGTGGCGATCAGATCCGAGATCACGCCGAGCGCCATCAGCAGCACGCCCACCATCGCGAGCACGCCCGCCACGATCAGCGACTGCACGTGGCCGGTCTGCACGCCGCGGCCGGCGGACAGGTAGATGGCGAGGAACCGCAGGAACAGCGCGGCCGAGGCGACGAGGAACACCGCCGACAGCGACAGGAAGAACCGCAGCGGCCGGTAGACGACGTACATGCGCAGCATGGTCGCGATCGAGCGCTGGATGTAGTGCACGGTGCTGTGGAACAGCCGCGACGGGCGCGTCACCGGGTTGGTGCGCACCGGCACCGAGGCGATCACGATGTTCTTGTGCGTGGCCTGGATCACGGTCTCGACCGTGTAGGTGAAATCGGACACCACCTTGAGCCGCAACGCCGCGTTGCGCGCGTAGGCGCGGAACCCCGAGGTGGTGTCCGGCACGTGCACGTTGGCGAGCTTGCCGACCACCCAGCTCCCCAGCTTCTGCAGCGCCTTCTTGAGCGGCGAGAATGCCGCCACCTGATCGACCTGGCGATCGCCGATCACCATGTCGGCCTGGCCCGCCAGGATCGGCGCCACCAGCCGGGCCACGTCGTCCCCGCGGTACTGGTTGTCGGCGTCGGTGTTGACCACGATGTCGGCGCCCATGTCGAGCGCCTCCCACAGCCCGCGCGCGAACGCCTGCGCCAGCCCGCGCCGCGCCGTGAAGCGCACCACGCGCGTGACGCCGAGCGCCCGCGCGACGTCGCTCGTGCGGTCGGCCGAGCCGTCGTCGATCACCAGCGTCTCGATCGTGGCGATGCCCGGGATCGCGCGCGGCAGATCGGCCAGCGTCTGGGGGAGCGTGGTCTCCTCGTTCAGGCACGGGATCTGGATCACGAGCTTGAGCGGGCGCGCGGAGGGGCCCGCGGGGACGGGCGCCGTGACGCCGAACGTGCTCGCGAACGGGACCTCGGCCTGACCGGACGCCGGGAGGGAGGATTGCTCGGGGGAATGCATCAACCGTGATGTCATGAGCCTCACGATTATCCCGCATCCGTTCGTCCGCTGTCACGTCCTCGTGTGGCGTCGCCGCGGGGCCCCGCAAAACTTGCCACTCGACGCCCCCGGCGAGGGGGCTCTACAATGCTGGGGACCCTCGCCAAGGGGCGTCCGGCGGGCCCATCCGCGCTGACGCGCGAGTCCCGGCGGCACTGCGGTCCGCGAGGGCCGTTCCCCCGCCCGGCGGGCGGCCATGAGTCCGGTCTCACTTCCCCCAGGTGCCCGCGCCGGCGCGGCGCGGCCCGCCCCATCCGGAGAACACCCCCGTGAAAGTGGTCATTCTGTGCGGCGGCCAGGGAACCCGCCTGCGCGAGGAGACCGAGTTCAAGCCCAAGCCGCTCGTGGACATCGGCGGGCGCCCGATCCTGTGGCACATCATGAAGCACTACGCCCACTACGGGCACCGCGATTTCGTGCTGTGCCTCGGCTATCGCGGGCAGATGATCAAGGAATACTTCCTGAACTACGAGACCATGAACGCCAGCTTCACGCTCAACCTCGCGAACCGCCGGCATCTCACGATCCACGACAACCACCGCGAGGACTGGAACGTCACGCTTGCCGACACCGGGGTCGAGACCCACACCGGCGGGCGCATCAAGCGGATCGAGCGCTTCATCGAAGACGAGGACTTCTTCTGCACCTACGGGGACGGGGTGTCGAACGTGAACCTCGACAAGCTGTACCAGTTCCACAAGGAGCGCGGCCGGGTGGCGACGCTCACCGGGTTGCACCCGGTTTCGAAGTACGGCGTGTTCCAGCACGGCGGCGACCATCTCGTCACCGGATTCAAGGAGAAGCCGCGCATGGACGACCTCGTGTCGGGCGGCTTCTTCGTGTTCAACCACAAGATCTTCGACTACCTCGACGACGACGCGGTGCTCGAGCGCGAGCCGCTCGAGCGGCTGAGCGAGCAGCGCCAGCTCGCCGTGTACGAGCACGACGGGTTCTGGCACAGCATGGACACGTACAAGGACGCGATGACGCTGAACGAGATGTGGGAGAGCGGACAGCGCGACTGGAAGGTGTGGACCGAATGAGCGGGTTCTGGAGCGGGCGGCGCACGTTCGTGACCGGCTGCACCGGTCTGCTGGGGTCGTGGCTGTCGGACCGGCTGCTGCGCGAGGGCGCCGAGGTCGTCGGGCTGGTGCGCGACTCGGTGCCGCACTCGAACTTCCACCGGCTCGGTCTGCCCGGGCGGATGACGCTCGTGCACGGCGACCTGGTGGACCACGCGGTGCTGGAGCGCGCGTTGTCCGAGTACGAGATCGACGCGATCTTCCACACGGCGGCGCAGACGATCGTGCCGATCGCGAACCGCACGCCGCTGCCGACGTTCGAATCGAACATCAAGGGCACCTGGAACCTGCTCGAAGCCGCGCGCCACCAGCGCACGGTCACGCGGTTCGTGTTCTCGTCGAGCGACAAGTCGTACGGCACCCACGAGCGGCTGCCCTACGACGAGACCGCCGAGCTGCGCGCGTGCCATCCGTACGACGTGTCGAAGGCGTGCGGCGACATGCTGGCGGTGACCTATCACCGCACCTGGCAGCTGCCGATCGCGATCAGCCGCTGCGCCAACCTGTTCGGCGGCGGCGACCTCAACTTCAATCGCATCGTCCCCGGCACGATCCACAGCGCCCTGCAGGGCGAGCGGCCGGTGATCCGCAGCGACGGCACGCTGGTGCGCGACTACTTCTACGTGAAGGACGCCGTCGACGGTCTCGTGACGCTGGCCGAGGCGCTCGACCGCCCCGAGATCCGGGGCGAGGCGTTCAACTTCTCGAGCCATCACCGCCGCTCCGTGCTCGAGATCACGGCCGAGACACTGCGCGCCGCCGGCGCGCCCGGGCTCGAGCCGATCATCCTGAACGAGGCGACCGCCGAGATCCCGGCCCAGTACCTGTCGAGCGACAAGGCGCGCCGGGTGCTGGGCTGGTCGTCGAAGCACGGTCTCGCCGAGGGACTGGCGGAGACCGTCGCGTGGTACCGGGGGTGGTTCGCCGATCGCGAGGGCGCCGCGCGGCCCGCCGCCGCGCCCGCGCCGGCCGCCGCGACC
>DASSIN010000014.1:0-9761 GCA_035691845.1 Candidatus Eiseniibacteriota bacterium
TGGCGTGGGACTCGCTCGCGGTGTCGGGGCCGGAGGGCGCGTGGCAGGGATTCGGAGCCCCGCTCGTCACCGTGCGCGACGTGGGGCTGCCGCAGGCGCATCGCACGCGCGCCGCGCTGGCGCTGGCCAGCGGCACCGCCGACTTCGACGACAACGCGCTGGCCGTCGAGCGCGGCGACAGCACGCGGTTCCTGGCGGTCGACGTGGCGAGCGGCACGCGCGGCGCCGCGGGCGACGTGGCGAGCGGCGGACGGCACGTGTGGGACGCGCGCGCGGTGACCACGATCGGCGCCGCGCGCTGGGAGGGCGCGATCTCCGGACGCGGCGCGGCCGCAACGCTCGAGAGCGGCGAGGTCGAGGACGGCCGCGCGCAGAGCGGGATGGCGCGGCTCACGCTGACCACGGCGCCGGCGCAGTGGACGGTCGGGTTCGCGCGCGCTCTGGACGTGCACACCAGCAGCGGTGGACCGCTGATCGACTCGCGCCGCGACGCGCATGAGAACGTGTACGAGGCGGGCGTGCGGCACGCCGACGTGGCCGCGCGGTTCGAGTGGCGCGACGCGGCCGTGATCCGGCAGGGTGGCGACCTGTTCGAGGCGCGCACGCACGCGTGGTGGGGGGCGCTGTCGGCGGGCGGCCGGCTGGCGGGCGGCCGGCTCGCGGCCACGGTGGGCGGTGGCCGCCACGATGTCGCCGGGGGCGTGCAGCTGGCGCCCGGGCTGGCGTGGTCCGCGGGCCGGGCGGGCGCGCATTGGGAGCTGCAGGGGACGCGGCTGCTGGTGCCGGTGTGGACCGATCTCGCGCCGGGGCAGGCGCAGTTCCTGCAGCGCACGTGGGCCGGACGCGCGGCGGTGTCGCTCGCGCGCGGGCGGTTGGCGCTCGATGCCGACGTGACCGGCGGCTCGGCCGAGCACCGCGCCCAGCTCGTGGCCGCGCCGCTGGAGGAGCAGTGGCTGCGCGCCGGCACGCGCGAGGATCCGCAACGCTACGACTTCGTGCTCGCGCACGCGCAACTCCGGGTGGAGAGCCCGATCTGGCGCGCGGGGGTCGAGCCGTTCGTGCTCGGCGACGATCGCCGCGCGCCCGAGGCCGATCCGCGCGCCGGCGCGCGCGCGTGGCTCGACTGGGGATTCCACGCGTTCCAGCGCGATCTCGGCGTGCGCGTGCGCGTGGACGGCGCCGCCGTGGGGCGGCGCACCGCGACCACCGGCGATCTCCTGCCCGGCTACGCCACCGTGGGCGGCGCGGTGCTGCTCACGCTCGAGGACGCGACGTTCGCGATTCGCGGATTCAACCTCGAGAACGCCGTGCGGCAGGAGCCGTGGGAGGAGACGGCGACGGGCGGGCTGGCGCCGATGCCACGCCGGCAGGTGCGCTTCACGCTCACGTGGCGGCTCTACAACTGATGCGCTGACCGGCGTCCGCCCGCGCGTCCAGGCGCCCCGGCGCGCGATCCAGCTCCCGCACGCTGTCCGCCCCTCACGAGGGTCACGCCGTGCCGGTTCTCACCCCGGACGAACGCCGCGGGCTGGCCGTGATCGCCATCGTCGCCGCGCTGGGCGCCGCGCGCGACCTGTGGCAGGCGCGGCACCCGGCGCGCGTGCCCCCGCTGGCGGCGGAGTCGATGGCGGCGCGTGCCGGCTCCGCGCCGGCGCCGGAGCCGCCGCCGGCCGACTCCGCGCGCCCAGGGGTGGTGCGCGACACGGTCGCGCGGCTCGATCTCAACCGCGCGAGCGCGCGCGAGCTCGACGATCTGCCCGGCATCGGCCCGGTCCTTGCGGCGCGCATCGTGGCGGAGCGCGTCCGGCGGGGCCGGTTCGAGCGGGTCGAGGACCTGCTCGCCGTGCCCGGCATCGGGCCGAAGCTGTTTGCGCGCATGCGGTTGCGGGTCGAGGTTCGGTCCGCCTCCGGGGCGCGTTGACGGCGGCCTTCTGCCCGCCCGCGGCGCCGGCCGGGGGACCGGGGTCATCTTGCACCCTGCCCCGCGTCGCGCCCGGACAGCGTGCAGATTGCGGTTCAGCAGCGTGCGTGTACCGCCGATAACGCTCGCGAGCGCGGACCCGCTCGGGGACCGCGCCCGGTCGATCCCGCACGTCCCGGCGGGGCTCGGCCTGCAGGCTACGACCCTTCGCCCGCGGCAGCGCGCGTGTTGCGCGCGCCCGCCGCCCAGGACGGACGCGCGTGCTCGACGACATCGGACGCAAGCTGCTCGAGGCCAGGCTCATCGACAACGACGCATTGGGCCGCGCCGCGCAGCAACAGAAGAACACCGGCGGAACCCTGACCGGGAACCTGGTGAAGATCGGCGCCATCAGCGAGGAGGCGCTGCTCGAGTTCCTGTCGCGGCTCTACGGCGTGCCGGCCATCGACCTCAAGAACTACGAGCCCGATCCCGCGCTCACCCGGCTCGTGCCGGGCGAGGTGGCGACCAAGTTCATGGCGCTTCCCGTCGCCAAGAGCGGGAGGCGGCTGGTGGTGGCGATGGCCAACCCCACCAACATCTTCGCCATCGACGACATCAAGTTCATCACCGGCTGCGACATCGAGCCGCACGCCGCCTCCGAGGCCATGCTGAAGAAGGCCATCGACCGGGCCTACGACTCGGCCGGCACGATGGCCGATGTGATGAAGGGCATGGAGGAGGACCTGTCGGTCGTCGAGGAGGACGAGGCCGCCGACGACGGGGTCGCGGCCGCGGAGGACGCGCCGATCGTCAAGCTGGTCAACTCGCTGATCGCGGACGCGGTGCGCAAGGGCGCCTCGGACATCCACATCGAACCGTACGAGAAGGTGATGCGCGTGCGGTTCCGCATCGACGGCGTGATGCAGGAGATGATGGCGCCGCCGTTCAAGTTCAAGGCGGCGATCACCTCGCGCCTGAAGATCATGGCCGAGCTCGACATCGCCGAGCGCCGCGTTCCGCAGGACGGCCGGATCAAGATCAAGGTGCTGAACCGCACCATCGACCTGCGCGTGTCCTCGCTGCCCACCATCTTCGGCGAGAAGGTGGTGATGCGAATCCTCGACAAGTCGAACCTCAACATCGATCTGGAGAAGCTCGGGTTCGAGCCGGCGGCGATGAAGGAGTTCGTGTCGGCGATCGCCAACCCGTACGGCATGGTGCTCGTCACCGGCCCCACCGGCTCCGGCAAGACCACCACGCTGTACTCGGCGCTGTCGCGCGTGAACACGCCCGAGGTCAACGTGATGACCGCCGAGGACCCGGTGGAATACAACCTCGACGGCATCAACCAGGTGCTGGTGCACGAGGACATCGGGCTCACGTTCGCCGCGGCGCTCAAGGCGTTCCTGCGCCAGGACCCGAACATCATCATGGTGGGCGAGATCCGCGATCTGGACACCGCCTCGATCGCGGTCAAGGCGGCGCTCACCGGCCACCTGGTGCTGTCCACGCTGCACACCAACGACGCGCCGAGCGCGATCGGGCGATTGGTGGACATGGGGATCGAGCCGTTCCTCGTCGCCTCGTCGCTCAACCTGGTGCTGGCGCAGCGGCTGGTGCGGCGCGTATGCGCGAACTGCAAGCGCCCGATCACGCTCAACCACGAGGTGCTGCAGGAGCTGCAGCTGCTGCCGAAGGAGGCCGAGGGCGGCACGTTCATGGAGGGCGAGGGCTGCGTGGACTGCAGCAACACCGGCTACCGCGGCCGCCAGGGCGTGTACGAGGTGATGCCGCTGTCGCCGAAGCTGCGGGAGCTGATCCTGGAGCGCGCGTCGGCCAACGAGATCAAGAAGCTCGCCATCCAGGAAGGGATGCTCACGCTTCGCCGCGACGCGCTGCAGAAGCTCAAGCGCGGGCTGACGACGGTGGAGGAAGTTCTCAAGGAAACCGCCGCCGACAAGGTGTGACGGCGGTCGCGCACTCCACGGGGCTGAACGCCCCTCGCGACGGGAGACGAACGTGGTGACGCTGCGCCAGCTGCTGGAGGACATGGTGACCCGGCGGGCCTCCGACCTGCACATCACCGCCGGCGTGCCGCCGGAGTTCCGCGTGGACGGAGCCGTGCAGCCGAGCGAGTACGAGGTGCTGACCCCGGAGACCACGATCCAGCTCGCCTACAGCGTGATGTCGGACGAGCAGCGCAAGCGGTTCGAGACCACGAAGGAGCTGGACTTCTCGTTCGGCATCAAGGGGCTGGCGCGCTATCGCGCCAACGTGTTCCTGCAGCGCGGCATCGTGTCGATGGTGATCCGGCAGATCCCGTTCGAGGTGATGCCGATGGACAAGCTCGGGCTGCCGCCGATCGCGCGCGACTTCACCACCCGGCAGAAGGGACTGGTGCTGCTCACCGGCCCGACCGGCTCCGGCAAGTCCACCACGCTGGCGGCGATGATCGACAAGATCAACCAGACGCGCCCGTGTCACATCATCACGATCGAGGACCCGGTCGAATACCTGCACCACCACAAGAAGTCGATCGTCAACCAGCGCGAGGTCGGTTCCGACACGGCGTCGTTCCCGACCGCCTTGAAGTACGTGCTGCGTCAGGACCCGGACGTGATCCTGATCGGCGAGATGCGCGACCTGGAGACGATCGAGGCGGCGCTCACCATCGCCGAGACCGGCCACCTGGTGTTCGCCACGCTGCACACCAACTCCACGTACGAGGCGGTCAACCGCATCGTGGACGTGTTCCCGTCGGACCAGCAGAAGCAGGTGCTCACCCAGCTCGCGTTCACGCTGGAGGGGGTGATGACGCAGCAGCTCATCGCACGCTCGCGCGGCACCGGCCGCATCATGTGCGCGGAGGTGCTGGTGTGCACGCCCGCCATCAAGGCGGTGATCCGCGAAGGCAAGACGCACCAGATCTACAGCCTCATGCAGGCCGGGCAGAAGTTCGGCATGCAGACCATGAACCAGTCGCTGCTGCAGGCCGTGCTCGACAAGCAGCTCACCGCCGAGGACGCGCTGGACCACTCGTCGGATCGTGTCGAGCTGGAGCAGATGCTCGGCAAGATCTTCAAGAGCGCGGCCTAGCCCGGTCGAAGGGAGGAGACGTCCATGCCCGTGTACATGTGGAAGGGCCGCACGCTGGCCGGCGAGGCGCAGGCCGGCGAGATCGATGTTCCCCGCCAGGAGGACGCGGTCGAGGCGCTGCGCAAGAAGCGCATCCTCGTCACCTCCATGCGCCCGAAGAGCGGCGGCTTCAAGCTGCCCAAGCTGCCGGGCGGGCCCAACGTCAGCACCAAGGACCTGGCGATCTTCACGCGGCAGTTCGCCACCATGATCTCGGCCGGTCTGCCGCTGGTGCAGTGCCTGGACATCCTGGCCAAGCAGTCCAGCAAGCCGTCGTTCGGGCGCGTGATCAGCGAGGTGACGCGCGAGGTGGAGTCCGGCTCCACGCTGTCGGATGCGCTCGGCAAGCACAAGAACGTGTTCGACGACCTGTTCCGCAACATGGTGGCGGCAGGCGAGGCGGGCGGCGTGCTGGACGAGATCCTGATCCGGCTCGCCAACTACATCGAGAAGGCCGACGCGCTGAAGCGCAAGATCCAGGGCGCGATGGTGTACCCGGCGGTGGTGCTGACCGTGGCGCTCGGCGCCACGGCGTTCATGCTGATCTTCATCATCCCGACGTTCGCCAAGATGTTCACCGACTTCGGCGGCGAGCTGCCGCTGCCGACCCGCATCGTGCTCGCGCTGTCGCACTTCCTGACCGGCTACTGGTGGACGCTGCTGCTGGCCGGCGCGGCGGGCGGGTTCGCGTTCCAGCGCTGGCACGCGACCGAGGCCGGCCACCGGCAGGTGGACGCCACGCTGCTCAAGCTGCCGGTGCTGGGCGACGTGCTGCTGAAGGGCGCGGTGGCCCGGTTCACGCGCACGCTGGGCACGCTGATCGCCTCCGGCGTGCCGATCCTGTCGGGACTCGAGATCACCGCGCGCACCGCGGGCAACAAGATCATCAGCGAGGCGATCATGACGGCGCGTGCCTCGATCCGCGAGGGCGAGACCGTGTCGGCGCCGCTCAAGACCTCGGGCGTGTTCCCGCCGATGGTGGTGCAGATGATCTCGGTGGGCGAGCAGACCGGCGCGCTGGACGAGATGCTCACCAAGATCGCGGTGTTCTACGAGGCCGAGGTGGACAACGCGGTGGACACCATGACCTCGATCATCGAGCCGGTGATGATCGTGGTGATGGGCGGCATCGTGGGCGGCATGGTGGTCGCCATGTACCTGCCGATGTTCAAGCTGATCGAAGTCGTGTCCGGCGGCGCGCACTGATGCGGATGCGTTCCGGCAGCGTGCCCGTCCCGGCGGAGGACGCCCGCGAAGGGCTGATGACGCTGGTGCGCGTGCGACTGATGGTGGCCACGCTGGCGCTCCCGGTGGGGGTGCTGTTCCGGCCCGACGCGGGCGAGATGCCGTGGCCGATGCTGGGCTGGGCGATGATCGCCGTGGGCGTGCTGTCGGCGCTGTTCTGGCTGGCCGCGCGGCTCGGGAAGGGGCTGGCCGCGCAGGGATTCCTGCAGCTGGCGTGCGACCTGATCCTGATCACCGGGCTCGCCACCGCGACCGGCGGGCGCGAGAGCCAGTTCGTGCTGTTCTACGCGCTGGTGGCGATCACCGGGGGGCTGATGGCGGGCCTGACGGGCGGCGCGCTGGCCGCGGGGGGCGCGTGTCTCGCATACGCGTGGCTGCCGCGGCTGCAGGCCACGTGGGGACCGCCGGTGTCGTCCGGCGCCACCTGGCTCCAGCCCGGGCTGCTGGCGGCGTTCCTGGGCGTGACCGGGGTGCTGGCCGGGGTGCTGGGCCGGCGCGTGCGCCAGGCGCGCGCGGAGCTGGCGCGCACCGCGCGCGAGCTGGACCGCGTGCGCGTGGACAACGACGTGATCCTGCGCCACCTCGCCACCGGCGTGCTGACGGTGGACGCGTGGGGCTCGATCGCGTACCTGAACCCCGCCGCCGAGACCGTGCTGGGGGTGCGCGCGCTCGAGATCCGCGGCCGGCCGATCGCGCAGGCGCTGCCGGAGCGGCTGGCGCCGCTGGTCGCGCTGGTGAGCGAGACGCTCGAGCGCCACAGCTCGCGCACGCGCGCGGAGATCGACGTGCGCAACGCGCGCGGCATCACGCTTCCGCTCGGTCTGTCCACCAACCTGCTCACGCACGAGCGGTCGGTGACGGGCGTGGTGGCGGTGTTCCAGGACCTGACCGAGGTGCGCGAGATGGAGCGGCGCGCGCGCCGGCAGAAGTCGCTGGCCGAGCTGGGTGCGCTGGCCGCCGGCATCGCCCACGAGCTGCGCAACGGGCTCACGCCGATCAGCGGCTCGGCCGAGTACCTGCAGCGCGAGTTGAAGCTGGAAGGCGAGACCGCGGTGCTGGTGGGCCTGATCGCGACCGAGTGCGCGCGGCTCAACCGGTTCGTCACCGACCTGCTGGGCTACGCGCGCGAGCGCGATCCGGTGCTCGCGCCGATCGATCTGGGCGCGCAGCTCGCCACGTTCGTGCAGAGCCTGGCGCACGACCCGCGCGTCACCGGGCAGCGGCTGCAGGTGCGGCTGCAGAAGCCCGAGGCGCCGGTGACGGTGCGCGCGGATGCCGAGCAGCTCCGGCAGGTGTGGCTCAATCTGTCCGGCAACGCGTTCGAGGCGATGAGCCCGGGCGGCACGCTGACCGTGCGGCTCGTCGGCGATGGCCCGCGGGCGCTGGTGGAGTTCTCGGACGAGGGGTCGGGCATCGCGCCCGAGCACCTCGCCCGTCTGGGAGAGCCGTTCTTCACGACCAAGGAGGGGGGCACCGGACTGGGGCTCGCGATCGCCCATCGCATCGCCGAGCGCCACGGTGGCTCACTCCTCATCGAGGGTGCCCCCGGCGTTGGAGCCACGGTGCGGGTGTCCCTGCCACTCGTCGCCGATCCAGCGCTGGTTCATGCGGCCTGACGGCCGCCTTTCGAGCGAGGTGAATGCCATGCCCACGGAAAAGATTCTGGTGGTGGACGACGAGCAGAGCATGACCCAGTTCCTGGGCATCGTGCTGCGCAAGGAAGGCTATCAGGTCACCACGGTCTCGAACGGCAAGGACGCGCTGGACAAGGTGCGCGCCGAGGCGTTCGACGTGGTGATCACCGACCTGCGCATGCCGGGCATGGACGGCATCCAGCTGCTGCAGTCGATCCGCAAGCTCGACCCGGTGCTGCCGGTGATCCTGATGACCGCGTACGCGTCGCAGCAGACGGCGATCGATGCCGTCAACCTGGGCGCGTTCCAGTACATGGTGAAGAACGCCAAGAACGACGAGATCAAGCTGATCGTGAGCAACGCGCTCGAGATGCGGCGCGTGCGCACCGAGAACCAGTACCTGAAGCGCGAGCTGAAAAAGGGCCACGAGGAGAAGAGCATCATCGGATCGTCGGAAGAGATGATGCGCGTGTTCCGCATGGTCGAGAAGGTGGCCGGCAGCGACGCCACGATCCTGGTGCAGGGCGAGAGCGGCACGGGCAAGGAGCTGATCGCCAAGGAAATCCACTACCGCAGCGGCCGCGCGCAGGGTCCGTTCGTGTCCATCAACTGCGGCGCCATCCCGCGCGACCTGCTGGAGAGCAACCTGTTCGGGCACGTGAAGGGTTCGTTCACGGGCGCCGTGCGCGACTCGCAGGGGCTGTTCCAGGTGGCCGAGGGCGGCACGTTCTTCCTCGACGAGGTCGGGGAGATGCCGTTGGCGACGCAGGTCAAGCTGCTGCGCGCGCTGCAGGAGCGCGAGATCATCCCGGTGGGCGGCACGCAGCCCATCAAGATCGACTGCCGGCTCGTGGCGGCCACCAACGCCGATCTCGAGAAGGAAGTGGCCGAGGGCCGGTTCCGCGCGGACCTGTTCTACCGGCTGAACGTGATCCCGGTCAAACTCCCACCGCTGCGCCACCGCCGCGACGACATCCCGCTGCTGGTCGACCACTTCCTCAAGCGCTACGCCAGCGCCGGCGGCGGCGCCCAGAAGCTGCTGGGCAAGGACGCCATGGAGCTGCTGCTCAAGTACGACTGGCCGGGCAACGTGCGCGAGCTCGAGAACGTGATGGAGCGCGCCATGATCCTGGACGAGGGCGGCGTGATCGGCGCCGAGGATCTGCCGGACAAGATCCGGTTCGGCGAGGCGCACCGCGGGAGCCTGATCATCGACTCTCCGACGCTCACGCTGGAGGAGCTGGAAAAGGAGTACATCCTGAAGGTGCTGCACCACACGCGCTGGCAGAAGAAGCGCACCAGCGACATCCTCGGGATCAACGCCTCGACGCTGTATCGCAAGCTGATCGCCTACGGGGTGGAGAAGCCGGGCAGCGGATCGCCAGACGGCCTGGACCAGGGGGGCGAGGCCGAGCAGCACGCGGCGTAGGACGCGCGCCTTGCACCGCGCACGATTCGCGCGGCGCGCGTGCAGAATGCGATGGCGGCCGGCGGGAGCGAGCGAAGATTGCCCGCCCGCCGGCCGCTCCGCTTGGGGACGCCATCACGCTCCGGCGTCCCAAGCCCGCACGGCGCCACGAGATGCGGCGGCGTGCCGGCGCGCGTCCCGCGTGGCACATGCGTTGCTCGGTGTGAGGCGTGGAGAGTCCGAACGGACTGCCCCGACAACCCTCTGGAAGGAGCGAGCGACAATGGTCCGCACGCAGAAGGGCTTCACCCTGATCGAGCTCATGATCGTGGTGGTCATCATCGGTATTCTCGCCGCGATCGCGATTCCGAACTTCATCGCCATGCAGAACCGGGCGAAGGAGGGCAGCACCAAGTCGAACATGCACACCGTGCAG
>DASSIN010000015.1:0-3361 GCA_035691845.1 Candidatus Eiseniibacteriota bacterium
CCACGCGCCGCCGCCGCGGCGCCGGCCGCGCCCGGGCTGGCCATGGTTTCGACCGCGCCCGGGCTCAATGCGCTCACGATCGACTTCGAGGACTGGTTCCAGGGGATCGAGATCCCGCACACGGCATGGGGCGGGTTCGAGTCGCGCATCGAGCGTTCGGGCGCGCGCCTGCTGGCGCTGCTCGACCGGGCCGGCGTGCGCGGCACGTTCTTCGTGCTCGGCTGGGTGGCGGAGCGGCATCCGCAGCTGGTGCGCGACATCGTCGCGGCCGGCCACGAGATCGGCACCCACGGCTGGTCCCACACGCTGGTCTACCGCATGGCGCCGGAGCGGTTCCGCGAGGAGCTGGTGCGCTCGCTCGCGTTGCTGCAGGACCTGGCCGGCACGCCGGTGCGCGGGCACCGCGCCCCGTATTTCTCCATCACCCGCGCCTCGCTGTGGGCGCTCGACGTGCTGGCGGAGTGCGGCGTGCGGTACGATTCCAGCGTGTTCCCGGTGCTGAACTACCGGTACGGCATCGAGGATGCGCCCCGGTGGCCATACCGCGTGTCGACGGCTGGCGGCGCGCTCACGGAATTTCCGATCTCGACCGTGCGGCTGTTCGGGCGCAACGTCCCGATCGCCGGGGGCGCGTACTTCCGGATCTTTCCGTATGCCGTGACCCGCGCCGCGTTCCGTGCGCTCCATCGCGAAGGCCATCCCGTCGTGTTCTACCTGCATCCGTGGGAGGTCGATCCCGGCCACCCGCGCATCCCGCTGCCGCGCCGCATCGCGGCGACGCACTACGTCAATCTGGCCGCCACCGAGCGCCGGCTGGAGCGGCTGCTGCGCGAGTTCCGGTTCGCGCCCATGGGGGAGGTGCTGGGTGTCGGCTGAACGCCAGGTGCGCGATCACTTCCACGCCGATGCCGCCCGCTTCGACGCCATCTACGAGGAGCGGCGCGGTCCGGTGGGCCGGTTCGTGGACCACGTGTGGCGCGGGGTCGTGCGCCGGCGGCTCCAGCTCACGCTCGAGCGGCTGGAGCCGATCGCGGGCGCGCGCATCCTCGACGTCGGCTGCGGCTCCGGCCGCTACGGCCTGGCGCTGGCGGCGCGCGGCGCCGCGCACGTGCTCGGCATCGACTTCGCGCCGGCGATGATCGAGCTGGCGCGCACGCTGGCCGCGCGCGCGGGCGTGCAGGATCGCTGCGAATTCCGCGTGGGCGCGTTTCCGGCCGACGTGCCCGAGACCGGCTTCGACGCCGCGATCGCGATGGGGTTCTTCGATTACGTCGCCGATCCCGCGCCGATGGTGGCCGCGATGCGCGCGCGCACGCGTCGCACGATGGTCATGAGCTTCCCGAAGGCGCACGAATGGCGCGTGCCGGTGCGGCGGCTGCGGTTCCGGCTGCTGCGCTGCCCGCTGTACCTCTACACCGACGCGCGCGTCCGCGAGGTGCTCGCCGCTGCAGGCGTCACCGACTACGACTGGATCGCACTCGACCGTGACGTCATCATCGTCGCACGTCCCTGACCGACCTCTGACCGGAAGGATTGCATGCGCCGCGTGCTCGTGACCGGGGTGACCGGCTTCGCCGGCAGCCACCTCGTGGATTACCTGCTGACCCGCAACGACTGCGAGATCTTCGGCATCCAGCGCTGGCGCAGCCGCACCGAGAACATCGAGCACCTGCGCGGCAAGATCACGCTGCACGAGTGCGACCTGCGCGACGCCTCCTCGACGCGCGACGTGCTCGAGAAGGTGCACCCCGACTGGATCTTCCACCTGGCGGCGCAGTCGTTCGTCCCCACGTCGTGGAACGCGCCGTCCGAATCGCTGGTCACGAACGTGCTCGGGCAGGTCAACATCTTCGAGGCGGTGCGCCGGCTGCACCTGCCGTGCCGGATCCAGCTCGCGTGCTCGAGCGAGGAGTACGGCATGGTGTACGAGAACGAGCTGCCCATCAAGGAGACCAACCCGCTGCGCCCGCTGTCGCCGTACGCGGTGAGCAAGGTGGCGCAGGACATGCTCGGCTACCAGTACTGGATGTCGTGGAAGGTGGATTCCGTGCGCACGCGCGGCTTCAACCACGAGGGGCCGCGGCGCGGGCCGGTGTTCGTGGCGTCGGATTTCGCCAAGCAGATCGCCGACATCGAGAGGGGCCGCAAGCCGCCGGTGCTGTCGGTCGGCAACCTGGAGGCGCGCCGCGACTTCACCGACGTGCGCGACATGGTGCGCGCGTACTTCCTGGCGCTCGACAAGGGCGCGCCGGGCGAGGTCTACAACATCTGCTCGGGCCGGGCGTACGCGATCCGCGAGGTGCTCGACATGCTGCTCGGCATGACGAAGGTCCGGATCGAGGTGCGCCAGGACCCGGCGCGGCTGCGGCCGAGCGACGTCCCGGTGCTGCTCGGCGACTACTCCAGGTTCCACGCCGCCACCGGCTGGCAGCCGACGATCCCGTTCGAGCAGACGCTGCGCGACATGCTGGACTACTGGCGCGGGATGCCGGCGTGAGCCCGGTCGCCGGGCATTCCGAGGCGTTGCGCGCGCGGGTTCAGGCGCTGGGGTGGTGGCATCGGATCGACCTCGGCAACGGCCTCGTGACCCCCGGCCGCGACGACACCGCACGCAAGCTGAAGCTGATCCGGATGCCCGAGCGTCTGGACGGCAAGAGCGTGCTCGACATCGGCGCGTGGGACGGGTTCTACGCGTTCGAGGCCGAGCGCCGCGGCGCCGCGCGCGTGCTGGCGATCGACTGGGACTCGTGGGGGCATGGCGGATGGGGGTCGAAGGAGGGGTTCGATCTCGCCCACGAGGCGTTGAATTCGCGGGTCGAGTCGCGGGTGATGGACGCGATGGAACTGTCGCCCGAACGGGTCGGGATGTTCGACCTCGTGCTGTACCTCGGGGTGCTGTACCACGTGCGTCACCCGCTGCTCGCGCTCGAGAAGGTGTTCAGCGTCACCCGCGAGCAGTTGGTCCTCGAGACCCACGCCGTGTTCGGCTACCGGAAGCCCGTGCTCGAGTTCTATCCCGGCACCGAGCTGCTCGGCGATGCGACCAACTGGTTCGTGCCGAACCCGGCGGCGGTCGAGGGCCTGCTGCGCGCGGCCGGGTTCCGCCGCATCGTCCCGGTGCTGCGCCCCACCTCGCTGGCGTACCGGCTCGGCCGGTCGGTGCGCGCGGCCCTGCGCGGCGCGAAGGATCGCCTTCCGCTCTCGCACGGCCGGCTCGTCTACCACGCATGGCGATGAGCGGCCCGGCCGGCCGGCGGGGCACCGGACCGCGCCGATGACCGGGCTGCGCGGCGCGACGGTGCTCGTCACCGGCGCGGCGGGGTTCGTGGGCCCGTACGTGTGCCGCGTGCTGGCCATGCAC
>DASSIN010000016.1:0-13399 GCA_035691845.1 Candidatus Eiseniibacteriota bacterium
GGCGCGGCCGTGACGTGGGGCGCGGGTGACGCCGCGGCGTTGGCGGATCGGCGCGCGGGCTGCGCCGCGGGCGGCGGCTCGTTCAGCGCCTCGTCCGCGCTCGGGAACAGGTGATAGGAGCGCGTCGCGCCGTGCGCGCCCGGGGAAGGGCCGCGATCCGAGGAGCGCGCGGCGCCGGAGCCGATGTCGCCGCCCGCCTGCGCACGCGTGCCACCCGCACGCCGCGGCGCGGGGCGCGATGGCGCGGACGGCGCCGGCGTCTCCACGGCGATCCGTTCCGGCACCGGATGGGGCGCGGCCGCCAGCGGCTGCGGCGCCGGCCAGTCCAGCTCGCGCAACGGCACGTAGGTGATCGCCCCGGCCGCGGGCTCCGCGCCCGCCGTTTCCGGCCCCGGCTGCGCGAGGAAATGGACGACGAGGTGCAGGCCCGCGCCGCTCGCGACGGAATCGGCCAGCGCCTGCGCCACCCAGTGATCGTTGGAGCGCACCTCGATGCGCTGGCGGCGATCGGGTCCCAACGCGAGCCGCATCTCGATCACGAGCGGATCGCGCGTTCCCGGGAGCCCGATCTGCCAGCCCCTGCGGTGGGGGCGCAGCACGACGTGGAACGGCGTGGAGGTGAGGCCCGGCACGCTGCCCACGACCAGGCTCACCAGGTAGTGACCGTTCTCGTCCACCTCGACGCCGGAGCGCGGGCCGGTATCGAGCCGCGCCTTCGGCACCGGGAAGCCTTCGGCGTCGGCCACGCGGCCCTCGATGACGAGCGTGCGCACGTCCCCGCCCGCCGCGCCCACGCGCGCGGGAGCGAGCAACGACAGCGCGGCGAGCGCGCACAAAGCGAAGTTGCGGATCATGAGGGCCTGCCAACCTGGGGAGCAGACACCATCATGATACCAAGCGCGCCGGCGCGTGCGCGCCCCCGCGTCCACGGCCCGGGGCCGCGATGACGCGCCTGGACCGGCCCGGCGCTAGCGGCCCCGCGCGCCTCCGGCAGGGGCCGGATTCGCCTCGCGCACCCCCTGCGCCAGCTCGTCGTAGAGCAGTGCCACGCTCTGCGCGCCGACGTGGAAGCAGCGCAGCGTGAACTTCTCGTTGGGCGCGTGCACGTTGTCGTCGTCGAGCCCGAACCCCATCAGAATGTTCGGCACGCCCGGATGCGTCTGCTGGAACGTGGTCATCACCGGGATCGAGCCGCCCTCGCGCAGCATCACCGGCTTCCTGCCCCACGCCTGCTCCAGCGCGCGCCGCGCCGCTTCCAGCGCGGGATGGTTGGGATCGGTGAGGAACGGCGCGCCATGGTGCAGGTTCTCGACCCGGACCGTCACGCCCGGCGGGCACACCTTCTTCACGTACGCCTCGAACTGCTGGAACAGCTCGAGCGGATCCTGGTCGGGCACGAGCCGCATGCTGACCTTGGCGCCGGCCTTGGCCGGCAGCACGGTCTTGCTGCCCTCGCCCTGGTAGCCGCCCCAGATGCCGTTCACGTCCAGCGTCGGCCGGATCGACACGCGCTCGGCCGTGGTCCAGCCCTTTTCCCCCCACGCGAACGGCGAGCCGGCCTCGGCGATGAACGCTCGTTCCTGCCGTCCCGCGGCGTTCAGCGCCTCGCGCTCCGCCTTCGGGATCGCGCGCACCTTGTCGTAGAACCCGGGCACGGTGATGCGGCCGTCGCCGTCCTTGAGCGCGGTGATGATCGCGGCCAGCGCGTTGGCGGGATTGGCGACCGCGCCGCCGAAGTGCCCGGAGTGCAGATCGTGCGCGGGCCCCTGCACCTCGATCTGCGTATACAGGATGCCGCGCAGCGCGTAGGTGAGCGCCGGCTGGTCCGGCCCCGCCATGCCGGTGTCGCTCACCACGATCACGTCGGCATCGAGCTGGGCGCGATGCTGGCGCAGGAACGGACCCAGGCTCTCGCTGCCGGCTTCCTCCTCGCCCTCGATCACGAACTTGAGGTTGATCGGGAACTCGCCGCGCACGGCGCGGAACGCGCGCAGCGCCGCGACGTGCATGAACGTCTGGCCCTTGTCGTCCACCGCGCCGCGCGCGTACAGGTTGCCGTCCCGGATCGTCGGCTCGAACGGCGGCGAGGTCCACAGCTCGAGCGGCTCGGGCGGCTGCACGTCGTAGTGGCCGTAGACCAGCGCCGTGGGCCGGCCGGCGGCGCCCAGCCACTCCGCGTACACGATCGGATGCCCGTGCGTGTCCACCACGTCCACGCGCGACATGCCGACCTCGCGCAGCATCGCCGCGATCGCCTCGGCGCAGCGCCGCACGTCGCCCTTGTGCTCGGGCTTCGCGCTGATGCTGGGAATGCGCAGCAGCGCCTTCAGGTCCTCGGTGAGCTGATCGCGATGCGCTTCGAGGTAGCGGAGGACGTCGTTCATCGGGCGCTCCGAAGGGAAGGGTTCGTGGGCGGGTGCCTCCCGCCCGGCTCATGATATCTGCACGTGCCCCGCGCGCGAATCTTTACTCCCGCCGCCGGGCGTGTGAGGCTGCGTGCTCGAGACTGTGGAGGGCCGGATCGTGCAGGTGCGGATCGTGCGCAAGGAATGCTGTGGCAACGGGGTGTGCGTGGAGATCGCGCCCGCCGTGTTCCGGCTCGACAGCAAGAACAAGGCGGAGGTGCTCGATCCCGAAGCCGCCCCGCCGGGCGTGGTGATCGAAGCGGCTGAAGCCTGCCCGTGCGGCGCCATCCTCGTCGAGGACGACGAGGGCAATCCGATCTTCCCCTGACCCGGGAGCCGGAGCCGTTACGCGGCGGCGCCCTCGATCAGCGGGACGCCGGCGGCGCGCAGCGCGTCGATGCCGCCCGCGGCGTTGGCAACGTCCGTGAATCCCGCGCGCTCGAGCACGCTCGCGGCGATGCTGCTGCGATAGCCGCTCGCGCACACGACCGTCCACGCGGCGCGCGCGTCCAGCTCGCCCAGCCGCGCCGGAAGCTGCGACAACGGGATCGCGATCGCATTCTCCAGGCGGACGGCGTCCAACTCGCGCGCGCGGCGCACGTCGAGGATGCGGCGCCCGCCAGCCAGCACCTGGCGCGGCTCGAGCTGCGGCGTGCGGTTGAGCGGGCGTCCGGCCGCGCGCCACGCGTCGAACGCGAGCACGCCCGCCAGCTGCTCGTAGCCGACGCGCGCCAGCCGCGTCACCGCCTCCTCGACGCGATCGCGATCGGCGATGACCACGATCGGCTGGTCGGGCGTGAGCAGCGTTCCCACCCACGAGGCGAACTGGCCGTCGAGGCTCACGTGCAGCGCGCCCGGCGCGTGCGCGGCGCCGTAGTCGGCGACCGGGCGCGTGTCGAGCAGCACCGCGCCCGCGCGCACGCGCGCTTCGGCCTGCTCCGGCGAGAGCGCGGGCGGCAGCGCGTCGCCGGCCTTGAGCGCCGGCCCGGCGCGGTTCAAGTCGCGCGAGTGCAGGAAGTAGACGGGCGTTTCCGGCACGTCGCGCGTGATCTCGGCCACGAACCGCGCGCGATCGGCGATGCGCAGCGCCGGATTCATCGCGCGCTCCTGGCCGATCGTGCTCCAGCGCTCGGCGCCGATGCCGCGCCCGCACAGCGAGCCCGCGCCGTGCGCCGGGTAGACGCGCGTGCCGTCCGGCAGCGCGAGCAGCCGGTGCACGCTGTCGAACATCATCCCGGCCAGCTCCGCCACCGGCAGCCGCGACGACAGGATGTCCACGCGCCCGACGTCGCCCACGAACAGCGTGTCGCCGGTGAGGATCGCCCACGGGGATTCTCCCGCGGCCGGATCGAACACCAGGAAGCACAGGCTCTCGGGCGTGTGGCCGGGCGTCTCCAGCGCGCGCAGCCGGACCTGGCCGACGCGCACCTCGTCGCCCTCGCGCAGCGCGCGATGCGGGAACGCGGCCTCGGCGCGCGCGCCGATCGCGATCGTGGCGCCGGTGCGCGCCGCCAGCTCGCGGTGACCCGACACGAAGTCGGCGTGCAGGTGGGTCTCGAGCACGGTGGTGATGCGCAGCCCGTGCGCGCCGGCCTCGTCCAGGTACATCTGCACGTCGCGCGCCGGGTCCACCACCACCGCCTCGCCGCCGTCGCCGATCAGATACGAGGCGTGCGCGAGGCATCCGACGTAGAACTGCTTGAAGTACATGCGCGCTCCGGCGCTACGCCCCCAGCTTCGCCAGGAACTTCTCCAGCTGCCGGCGGTGGCGCAGCAGGTGCACGATGCCGTGCTCGAGCAGCAGCTCGATCGTGAACCGGCCGCCCCACGGGGTCTCGACCGGATGGTTCACCTGCTCCTCCCACGGCATCTCCCAGCGGCCCTCCAGCGTCTCGATCGTGTAATCGAGCATCGCCCGCAGCTCGCGCGGGAACTGGGCGCGCGGGAACAGGCCGACCTCGCCGGCCTCGCGCGTCACCGCGATGCCGAGCACGCGCCGCGTGCGGTTGGCGTAGCCGTAGCCGGCCTGGATCACGTGGCGCACGATGGTCTGGATCGAGCGGCAGTCCTCGTCCTGGGTGTCGGGGTCGACGATCACCTCGTAGTGCGCGTCGGTGACGCGCGCGAACACGCGCTCCAGCTCCGCGGCCGCGCGTTCGGTCTCGTCCATCACCGCGCCCAGCGGTCCCGGGCGCAGCGTGCGCACCTCCGGCGTGTGCGTCATCGTGGCCTCCGAAAATCGGCGCGGTACGCCGCGCGCGTTCAACCGCCCGTGGCCGCGGCGCCGCGGCCGGTCTGCAGCTCCTGCATCACGCCCGCCAGCACCTCGCGCGGCGGGCGCACGGCTTCGAGCGGCAGCCGCGCGAGCGGCGTCTCGCCCAGCGCCAGCTCGTCCGAGAACGGCCGCGTCCCGGGATCCACGTACAGCAGCCCGGTCACCAGCCGCTGCTCCACGCGGCCCTGGTGCAGCGCGGCCAGCGCGCGCTCGCGGCTCGTGGGATCGTAGTCGTCCGCCAGCTTCTTCAGCACGATCATGGAACCGTCCGGCATCGTGACCTCGCGCGTGGTGCCAGGCGCGTAGTCCACGTGGATGTCCTCGAAGTACGGCACGTAGCTGATCTCGTGCAGCGGCTGGTCGTGCTCCTTGACGGCGGCATAGCTCTTGGTCGAGCCCTCGTGGTCGGCGAACGTCACGCACGGGCTGATCACGTCGATCACCGCGGTGCCGCGGTGCGCGAACGCCGCCTCGAGCAGCGGGCGGAGCTGCTTCTGGTCGCCCGAGAACGAGCGCGCCACGAACCCGCACCCCAGCTCGATCGCGATCGCGCAGCAATCGATCGGCATCAGGTCGTTGGCCTTGCCGTTCTTCATCGTGCTGCCCACGTCGGCGGTGGCCGAGAACTGCCCCTTGGTGAGCCCGTACACGCCGTTGTTCTCGATGATGTACACGACCGGCACGTTGCGGCGCACCAGGTGGCAGAACTGCCCGAGCCCGATGCTGGCGGTGTCGCCGTCGCCGGACACGCCAATCAGCAGCAGCTGGCGATTGGCGGCGTGCACGCCGGTGGCGATGCTCGGCATGCGGCCGTGCACGGCGTTGAAGCCGTGCGACTGGCCGATGAAGTATGCGGGCGTCTTGCTGGAGCAGCCGATGCCAGACAGCTTGGCCACGCGCCACGGCTCGAGCCCGGCGTCGAACGCGGCCTGGATGATGCCGCCGGTGATGGCGTTGTGCCCGCAGCCCGGGCACAGCGTGGTCTTGGCGCCCTCGTATGCGCTCTTGGGCAGCCCGATGCGGTTCAGCGCTCCCTGCGGCGCGGGCGTTGCGGTGCTCATCGCGATCCTCCTCCGCCGGCGACCGCCGCCGCCGGCGCACGATCGCGCGCGGCCGGCGCGAGGCCCTCCTGCTGCGAGAGGTTGTCGGTGATCCAGCGCGCGTCCATCGGCAGCCCGGTGTAGTGCCGCAGCGAGCGCACTCTCGCGGCGCGTTCGTCGCCGAGCTCGAGCCGCACCAGCTCTGCCATCTGCCCCTCGCGGTTCTGCTCCACCACGTACACGCGCTCGTGCGCGGCCACGAACTCGCCCAGCTGCGGCGTGAACGGCAGCGCCTTCACCAGCAGGTAGTCGGTGGCGAGCCCGTACGCGTCGCGCAGCTGGTCGCGCGCCTCGACCAGCGCCCAGTGGGTCGAGCCGTAGGCGATCACGCCCACGCGACTGCCGGCGCCGTCCAGCACCGGCGGCGGCACCAGCGTGCGCGCGGTCTGCATCTTGCGCGCCAGCCGGTCCATCGTGCGCACGTAGTCCGACGGCCGCTCGGTGTAGCGCGCCGCGTCGTCGTGGCCCGAGCCGCGCGTGAAGTAGGCGCCCTTCGGGTCGTGCGTGCCGGGCAGCGTGCGGTACGGAATGCCGTCGCCGTCCACGTCGCGGTAGCGCTCGAATTTCGGCAGCGCGGCGAGCTCGGCGTCGGTCAGCACCTTGCCGCGATCCCACGGCTGCTCCGGATAGTCGAACGGGGGGCTCATCCACGCGTTCATGCCGAGATCGAGGTCGGACAGCACGAACACCGGCGTCTGCAGCCGCTCGGCCAGATCGAACGCGCGCATGCCGAATTCGTAGCAGTCGCGCACCGAGGCCGGCAGCAGCACCGGGTGGCGCGTGTCGCCGTGCGACAGCGTGTGCACGAACGCGAGATCGGCCTGCGAGGTGCGCGTGGGCAGCCCGGTGCTCGGGCCGATGCGCTGCACGTCCCAGATCACGGCCGGGATCTCGGCGAAGTAGCCGTAGCCGGTGAACTCCGCCATCAGCGAGATGCCGGGGCCCGAGGTCGAGGTCATGGCGCGCGCGCCGGCCCAGCTCGCGCCCAGCACCATGCCGATCGCCGCCAGCTCGTCCTCGGCCTGCACCACGGCGAAGCTGGCCTTGCCGTCGGGCCCGCGCCGGAACCGCTCGAGGTAGCCGATCAGCGCCTCGATCAGGCTCGTGGACGGCGTGATCGGGTACCACGTCACCACCGTCACGCCGCCGAACAGCGCACCCAGCGCGGCGGCGGTGTTGCCGTCGATCAGGATCTGCCCGTGCGTGGCCCGCATCGGCTCGAGCCGATAGGGATCCTGCTTCGACAGGTGGGCGCGCGCCCACTCCCACCCCGCGCGCACCGCCTGGTGGTTGAGCGCCAGCGCCTTGGGCTTCCTGCCGAGCTGCGCGTCCAGCGCGCGCTCGATCTCGCCCTCGGCGATGCCGAGCAGCTCGGCCAGCACGCCGACGTAGATCATGTTGACCACCAGCCGCCGCAGCCGCACGTCGGTGGTGATCGGCTCCATCAGCTTCGCCATCGGCACGCGGTACACGATGCGGTCGGCGGGCAGCTCGGGGATCCGGATCGACTCGTTCGCCACGATCACCGCGCCCGGCCCGGTGGCGGCCACGTCGTCGGCCGCGGTCTCGGGATTCATCACCACCAGGATCTCGGCCTCGCCGCGGCGCGCGAGGTAGCCGTGCTTCGACACCCGGATCGTGAACCAGGTGGGCAGTCCCGCGATGTTGGACGGGAACAGGTTCTTGCCGCTCACCGGAATGCCCATCTGGAAGATGGCGCGCAGCAGTACGGTGTTGGCCGTCTGGCTGCCCGAACCGTTCACGGTCGCCACGCGAATGCTGAAATCGTTGAGGATCAGGTCCACGGCATCGCTCACGTGTAGAGCTCGCCCATCGTGACGCGCGGCGGCTTGCGCACGTGCACCCAGGCGGCGTTGGCGGCGAGCGCGCCCTCGCTCGCCGCGGTGATCAGCAGCTTGTACTTGCCTTCGTAGGTCACGATGTCGCCGCACGCGAACACGCCCGGCACCGAGGTGCGCATCTGCGTGTCCACCACGATCTGGTTGTCGCGCACCTCGATGCCCCAGCGCTGCACCGCGTCCAGGTTGACGGAGGCGCCGATGTTGACCACCAGATAATCGCACGGCAGCCGCAGCGGCTCGGCCGCGCCCTTGGTCTGCGCCACCACCGCGCGCAGCGCGCCGTCCTCGATCTCGAGCGCGCGCACGCGCGTGTTGAAGTGGCGCGGGATCTCCAGCTCGTTCACCTTGTCGATGTTGGTCTCCATGCCCGTGAACCGGTCCAGCACCTGCACCATCGTCACCTCGCCGCCGGCCTCGTGCGCGGACTGCGCGCTCTCGAGCCCGGAGTCGCCGCCGCCCACCACCACCACGCGCCGCCCGGCGGCGCGGGCGCGGTCCGGCATGCGGTAGGTGAGCACGTCCTCGGCCAGCGTGTCCTCGCCCGCGACCTTGAGCCGGCGCGGCTCGAACGCCCCGTTGCCGATCGCCACGATCACCGCCTGGGCGCCGCTCACGTGCCGCTCCCCGCTCGCCACGTCCACGGCCTCGACCTCGAAGCCGCCGTCCGTGCGGCGCACGTCGGTCACCTTCTGCTGGCCGGTGATCTCGACCTCGAGCGTGCGCGCGTGCTCGATCAGCCGCTCGGCCAGCGCCGCACCCAGGATGTGGCGGTCGCCCGGCCAGTCGTGCACGGGCTTGTCGCCGTACACCGACACCAGCTGGCCGCCGACGCGACCGGCATCCAGCACCAGCACCGACATCTTCCGCATGCGGGCGAACATCGCGGCGGTGAGGCCGCCGGGCCCGCCGCCGATGACCACCACCTCGTGCACCGCTCCTCCAGAGCCCGCCTGCGCCGGCCCGGACCGCCGGCGATGCGGCGCCGATGGCGGTGCGGCAGCCGGCGCGGCCGCGGCGGTCGCGATCGGAGGCAGCGTGCAGGTCGGGAACGCTCGGACGGTACGCGCCGCCCGCGCGCAGGGTCAAGCCGGCGCGAGGCGCGCCCGCGCGGGACGAATCGTACGCGGGACCTGCCAATTCGGCGGACGCAGCCGGGCGGGAACGGGCGCCGCGCCGTTTCCCCCGGGCGCCGCTTGCGGCCGGCGAAGCCGCGGATTAGCGTCGCCGCCATGGCCACGTTGAACGAAGGTCGGATCGAGCCCGCGCCCGAGATCGTCGCCGAGGCGCGCCGCTGGCTCGATGCCGTGCGCCCGGCGCTCGGCGCCGAGTTCGTGGCGGCGTACATGTACGGCAGCGTGCTGACGCGCAGCTTCGACTTCCGCCGCTCGCGCGTGAACGTGCTGGTGGTGGCGCGCAACCTGTCGCGGCTCGAGCTGCTCGACCAGATCGCCGCCGCGATCCCCGATCCGCGCAAGCCGCCGCGCGTCGAGGCGATGTTCGTGACGCGCATCCAGATCGAGCGTTCGCTCGACAGCTTCGCGATCGAGTGGCTCGACATCCAGGAGCGCCATCTGCGGCTGGACGGCGAGGACGTGTTCGGCGGGCTCGAGATCCCGCGCGAGTCGCTGCGGCTCCAGCTCGAGCACGAGCTGCGCGGCAAGCACATCCAGCTCCGGCAGGCGTACCTGCTCGGCCGCCCGGCGGAGCGCGCGCGGCTGCTGGCGCTGGCGTCGAGCAGCTTCGCCGCGCTGTTCCGCACGCTGCTGCGGCTGAACGGCGAGACGCCGCCGGCCGACAACGGCCGCGTGGTCGAGCGGCTGGCCGAGATCTACGAGCTGAACGCGCAGGGCCTGCTCGGCGCGCACCTGCAGCGCGTGGGCGGCAAGGCCGAGGCGACCGTCACGCACGAGCGGTTCCAGCGGTTCCTGACCGAGATCGAGCGACTGATCGACGCCATCGACGTTGCCCGCGCGGAGCGCAGCGGCCGCATTTGATCCCCACGCCCATGGCCCGTCTCCGGCGCGCCGTGGCGCCGGTCCCGCTCGCGTTGCTCGTCGTGCTGGCGTCGGCGGCCGCGTGGTGGCCGGGCGCGCCCGCGCCGCTCGCGCCGGCGCCGGCGTACGCGCAGGGCCCGGACTCGAGCGCCGCGCCCGACACCACGATCCCGCGGCCCGAGGGCTACGTCACCGACCGCGCCCACCTGCTGGACGACGCCTCGCGCGAGAAGCTCGAGGCGTTCCTGGACCAGCTGCAGAAGAAGACCGGCGCCCAGTTCGCGGTGCTCACCGTGCCCACCACCGCGCCGCTCGACCCGGCCGACTACAAGGTCGAGGTGTTCCGGCGCTGGGGCGTCGGCAAGCGCGGCGAAGACAACGGCGTGATCCTGCTCGTGGCGTTCCACGAGCACCGCGTGTGGTTCGAGACCGGCTACGGGCTGGAAGGGGTGCTGCCGGACGGGCTCGAGGCGCGCATCATCCGCCAGGAGCTGACGCCGCGGTTCCGCGCCGGCGACTACGCCGGTGGGATCACCGCGACGGTGGTGCGCGCCGCGGCGTACATCGCGAAGGACAAGAACGTCCAGCTCGAGTGGAACGGCGCCACGCTGCGCTACGACACCTCGTCCGGCGCCCAGGGACCGACGCCGTGGCCGGCGCTGCTCGTGCTGTTCGTGGTGCTCATCATCGTCAGCAACATCCTGCGCCGCCTGCGGTGGATCGGCTCCAGCTACGGCCGGGGCGGCGGCATGGGCGGCTGGGGCGGCGGCTGGGGCGGCGGGTTCGGCGGCTTCGGCGGCGGTGGCGGCGGTGGGTCGTTCGGAGGTTTCGGAGGAGGCGGCAGCGGAGGTGGTGGTGGCGGTGGCAGCTGGTGACGCGCGCAAAGGAGGTACCGGCATGCGTGGGGGCTTGATCGCCGTGGCGGTGGTGGCGGTGCTGCTGCTCGCCGTCGGCGGATGTCTGGTCGGCAACTACAACCAGCTCGTGAACGGCCGTGAGGCCGTGAACCAGCTGTGGTCGCAGGTGGACAACCAGCTTCAGCGCCGCAACGACCTGATCGGCAACCTGGTCGAGACGGTGAAGGGCACCGCCACGCAGGAGCAGGTGGTGTTCGGGCAGATCGCCAGCGCGCGCGCCGCGATGGCGGGGGCCCGCGTCGCCGCCGGCGGCGCCACCGGGCCGACGCCACAGGGCGTCGCCGCCAGCCAGGCGATGGACACCGCCATCGGGCGGCTGCTGGTGGTGGTGGAGAACTACCCGCAGCTGCGCAGCAACGAGGCGTTCGTGCAGCTGATGGACGAGCTGGCCGGCACCGAGAACCGGCTCGCCGTCGCGCGCCAGCGGTACAACGAGCAGGTGCAGACCTTCAACGTGCTGGTGAAGCGGTTCCCCGGCAACGTCTACGCCGGCGTGTTCGGCTTCAAGGAGGCGCCGTACTACCAGGTGCCCGAAGCCGCGAAGCAGGTGCCGAAGGTGGATTTCGGAGGCCTGAAGGGGCACTGATCGCGCGGTCGGGCTGCATCCTCGACGTCGTCAGCGGGACGCGGCGCGCGGGCTCTCCAGCTCGCGCGCCGCGTCTGCGACCGCCTGCGCGATCGCGTCATCGGCCGGACGCTCGCGGGTGGCGCGCTGCACCGCCTCCGCCAGCGGCAGGCCCAGCGCGCGCGCGCGGCCGATCACGAGCCCGAGCGCGAGCAGCCGTGCGGGCGTCTGGCCGCGCGCGCCTTCCTCGAGCCAGCCGAGCAGGCGGCTCGTGAGCCCGCTCGGATCGCCGGGCGCCTCCTGCGCCAGCTTCGGCACGAAGCCGTCGTCCACGGCCGCGAGGCCGGCCGCGATCAGCCAGCGATCCCCCGCCGGCACGAGCAGCGCGCGCGCCGCGTGATCGAGCAGCCGCGCCACGTCGGCCGGCGACCCGGGAAGCCCCTGCGCGCAGCCCGCGATCACGCGCCGGCCCTGCGACTGCACGCGGCGCGCGGTCGCGATCGCGCCCGCCGCCACCTGGGCCAGCTCCGCCGCGCCCGCGAGTTGCTCGGGATCGTAGCCGCGGCCGTCGCGGCGCTCGTCCGCGATCACCACCGCCTCCAGCACGCCGGCGCTCCCGAGCGGCACGAACAGCGCGACGCCGGCGGCCACGAACGGCGCCAGCGGCTCCTTCAGCTCCGGAAAACGCTCCAGCTCGGCGCGCAGCGTGGGGCGGCCGAGCGGCACCAGCACGCTCGACAGCATTCCGTGCGGCGCCAGCTCCAGCGCCCACGCGCGGTCCAGCCCCTCGCCGCGCGCCGCGGTCGCCGACAACGCGCCCTCGTCGCCGGGCAGCAGCAGCGCGAGCCAGCCGGCGTGCAGCCGCGCCTCGAGCAGCGCGAGCGTGCGCGTCGCGAGGCGGTCGAGATCGAGCTCGGCGTGCAGCTCGCGCCCGGCGGCGTGCACCAGATCCCGCAGCCGGCCCTGCCGCCCGGCTTCGCGCACCGCGCGCGCCGCCTCCTCGCGCGCCGCCGCGAGCGAGCGCTCCAGCTCGTGCGTGCGCCGGCGCAGCGAGCGCGCCTCGTCGGCGCGGCTCAACAGCCGGCGCAGCCGCGCCACCAGCTCGCGCGGCGAGAACGGCTTGGCCAGGTAGTCGTCGGCGCCGCGTCGGAATGCCTCGAGCCGCGAGTCCGGTTCGGGCAGCGCCGAGACGACGAGGATCGGCACGTCGGGATCCTGGGGATCGCGCCGCAGCCCCTCGACCACGTCGAGCCCGCTCTTCTTCGGCAGCCGCAGGTCGAGCACCACCAGATCCGGCCGGTCCTGGTGCGCGCGCAGCAGCGCCTCGTCGCCGTCGCCGGCCGGCAGCACGCGGAACCCCTGCGAGGTGAGCGCCACGTCCAGCAGCTCGAGCACGCGCCGGTCGTCGTCCACGACCAGCACGCGCGGCGGCGACTCCGGCCGCGGTCCCGCGCTCACGCGCGCTCGAACCCGAGCCGCGCGAGCAGCTCGTCGAGCGCGCGGTCGTCGAACGGCTTCCCCAGCGTGCGGTGCACGCCCGCGCGGCGGGCGGCGTCGGCGTCGTCGGCGTCGCGCACCAGCGCCACCAGCACGAGCCCGCGTCCGGCGACGTCGCCGGCGAGCCGGGTGAGGAACGGCTCGCCCCCGTCGTCCGGCAGCTCGACGTCCACGCACGCCAGGTCGTGGCGGCCGTGCGCGAGCGCCGCGTGCAGCGAGGCCGCGCTGTCCACCGCGTCCACCTCGAACCCGCGCTGCTCGAGCATGCGCGCCAGGAACACCCGCGCGGTGATCGAATCCTCCGCCACCAGCGCGCGCCGCGGCGACCCCTGCTCCATCGCCTCCGCGGACACAACGCGCCCCGGGCGCGCCGGCTCGGGCGCCTCGTGCGCCGTCACGCTCGCCGCCGGCTCGAACGCGCCGGACCCGGGCGCGACGTGCTCGGCCGGGGCGGGCGGCGCCCACGTCGATGGCGCGATCTCCTCCGTCTCGGGCGCGAAGCTGGCGTCGAACGCGCGGTCGAATTCGTCGTTCTCCAGCTCCGGCGAGGGCGCGCCGAGCGCGCGCTCCGGCTCGCCGACCCCCACCTCGACGATCCCGGCCGACGGCTGCGCCACGGGCTCGCGCCCGATCGCGGAGGGTCGCGGCGCCGGATCGGCGGGCCCCGACTCCGGCAGCGTCGCGATCTCGTCGGCCGGCGATGGGCCGGGCTCGCCGGTCTCCTCGAGCGAGCGCGCGCGCACGCGGGGTGGCTCGCTCGCCGCCGCGGCGACCGGCGACCCCG
>DASSIN010000017.1:0-7896 GCA_035691845.1 Candidatus Eiseniibacteriota bacterium
CGCCGGCCAGCGCCCAGCGCAGCTCGACCGGCAGCACGAACGCGAACGTCAGGTTGCTCGTCATCCCGGCCAGCGAGGCGGCGATCCAGCCGGCGGTGGCGGGCGCGCCGGCGCGGGCGCGCTCCAGCAGCAGCGCGGCGCTGAACACCACGCACGCGATCAGCATGGCGTAGTTGCGCGCCTCCTGCCCGTACCACACCAGGAACGGCGAGCCGGCCGCGAGCCACGCGGCCGGGGCGGCCGCGTCATCGCCCAGCCAGCGCGCCGCCAGCCACGCGAACCCGGGCACCGCCAGCGCGCCGAACACCGCGGACGGCAGCCGCAACGCCCACTCCGAGTCACCCGCCACCGCGCCCCACGCGTGCAGCAGCGCGGAGTACAGCGGCCCGTGCAGGTCGGAGAGCACGTCGCGCCACCCGTAGGGCTGATGGATCGCGGCCGAGAGCCAGGTGAACACCTCGTCGATCCACAGGCTCTGGTGGCCGATGCGGAACAGCCGCAGCGCCAGCGCGAGCGCGGTGGCCATGGCGACGGCGCGCGGCAGTGCGGGTGCGGGAGCGGGAGGCGGAACGGCGGACGGCGGCGCGCCCGGAACGGGACGTGTGGGGTTTGGGGCGCTCGTCAATGTGCTGCTCGGGGGCTCCATGGGCGGCCGGACGAGGGCGGGCCGGAACGCCCGCGGGAATCGCCACAGCATACGACACCGTGGCGGCGCCGCGGTGCCGTGGCGCCACGCGGCCAGGGACGCCGCGTCCGTCGGCTAGTATGCGCCTTCGCGGGACAGCACGGCCGGAATCGTCCGCAGCAGGATCTTGAGATCCAGCCACAGCGAGCGGCCGCGGATGTACTCGAGATCGAGACGCATCCACTCCTGGAAGCCGATGCGCGAGCGACCGCTGATCTGCCACAGACACGTGAGCCCCGGCGTGGCGTCGAGACGCCGCAGCTGCCAGGGCTCGTACTGCGCCACCTCGGCCGGAATCGGCGGTCGCGGGCCGACCAGCGTCATCTCGCCGCGCAGCACGTTGTAGAGCTGCGGGATCTCGTCCAGCGAGGTGACGCGCATGAAGCGCCCCACGCGCGTGATGCGCGGATCGCGCGCCATCTTGAACACCGGTCCGTCGCACTCGTTCAGGTGCACGAGCTCGTGGCGGCGGCGATCGGCGCCGTTCACCATCGAGCGCAGCTTGTAGAACGTGAACGGCCGGCCACCGCGGCCGATGCGCGTGCTGCGATACAGCACCGGGCCGCGCGACTCCAGCTTGATCGCGATCGCGAGGCACGCCACCGCCGGCGCGCTGATCACGAGACCGAGCGTGGCGCCCATCAGGTCGAACGCGCGCTTGCCCCAGCGCAGGTAGAAGCCTTCACGCGCCGGCGCCTCGAACACCGGGAGCGCGGATGCATGGCCGGCGGCGGCCGCCGCGGCGAGCTGGGCCGGGGTCCACGCCACCTGCGCGTGTCCGTTGCCATGGGCCAGCGTGGCGTGGCCGTTCACGTGGCCGTTCCCGTTGGCGTGGCCGTTGGCGTGCCCGTTGACGTGCACGCCGTTCGCGACCCCGTGACCGTTGGCGACACCCATGCCGTTGGCGACGCCATTGCCGTTCGGGTGGCCATTGCCGTTCGTGTGGGGATGCGGCCGTACGGGAACCGCGGGCGCCGCTGCGGGCGCGGCCAGCGCGACCGACACGGAATCGGGTCCAGCAAGGGATGCGACGACCAAACCGGAATCTCTCGGCGCGGCGGCCGGGACCGCTCCGCCGGAACCATCGCTGGGGGACGCGAGGCTTCTGGGCTCCATGATGCCGCTCTCTGTTGCGTTGCCCGTCTCAGCAAAAAACCGAGGGCACGGTCTTCCCCTCGGCTCAGCGCTGTGGAACTGTCCGAATGCACCGGGACCGGGTCTGGTCGAGCTCGGGCAACTGGGGGAATTGCAAAGTTGTCGATCCTTGAAGTCGGCGGCTCGAGAGAGCCTGTCACACGGGCCGAACCGGCGCGCGGCTCGGACTTAGCGTCGTATCACAGTTGTCGTGGGTGTCGCCTCCGAGGTTGGGTCGAGGAACCCTTCGCGTGACGAAGCCGAGATTAGCAAAGCCGTGACAGCCGAATCAAAGAAATTCTAACTCGCCGATGCGCCCTGGCCGGAAGTTCCGAAGCGCCCCGCGGGCCAGTTCACCCAACCATGCGGGCTCCGCCCCTCGCCCCACAGGTGGCGCCGTGCGACGCCCGGATACGCGCGCCGCCAGCGGGCTGCGCGGGGCCCGATTGGCGGCCGGCCGGTTCAGGCCCGCGCTCGAAGCGCCGACAACACCCGCGAGCACTGCAAGCAGTGCGCCGGGAATGCTGGCGGCAGCCAGGCCCCGTTGCTAGACTCTTCGGGCCCTCTTGGGTTCCGCTGGGATCCGCGTCCCCGGATCCTGGACCAAGGCCGCCTGCCATTCACCCGCGCCCTCCGGCGCCGGGCGGGCCGTTCCGGGCCGATCCCGGCCCGTCCTGCCCGCCGGCGTCCCATGACGTCACGAGTTCATCCCCCTCGCCCCGAGCGCTGATGACCCCGAGCTCCGCCAGCACCAGCCGTCTGCACGGCAACCCCCGCGCGTGGGGGCAGCGCCTGATCGGCGGCGCGCTGCTGGTGGCCACCGGCGTGCTGCTCGGCGAGCAGTACCTGACGCCCAACAAGCGCGTGATCCCGTCGATCCTGGCGCTGATCGTGTTCGGCATGGCGTGGCGGTTCAGCATGATGTCGGGCATCGGCGTGCTGGTGATGGCGCTGCCGTTTCCGCGCGGCACCACGTTCGGCAACACCAACCTGGCGCTGATCCTGATGCTGGCCGTCATCTGGCTGCTGCGCATCTCGCAGCGCGAGAGCGCGCTGCCGCGCCGCACCCCGCTCGACGCGCCGATGGCGGCGCTGCTGCTGTGCTACGTGCTGTCGTTCTACAACGTCTCGGAGATGACGAACCTGAAGTACGGGCTCGCCAACTTCGAGCTGTTCGTCGGGTGCCTGCTCACGTTCGTGCTGATCGTCAACAGCGTGCGCACCCGGCGCGACCTCGAGCTGCTGCACCTGTTCCAGATCGCCTCGGCCGTATCGCTGTTCGTGCTGGCGGTGTACGAGCTGAATCATCCGGGCGCGATGTTCATCCGCGGCTGGCTCGACTTCACCCAGACCACCGGCACCGAGTTCAACACCAAGAACGTGCGCGTCGGCTCCAGCTTCCGCGACTACGAGCTGCTGTCGGAGTTCTGCGTGATCACGCTGGGGCTGGTGGTGTTCCGGATGGTGCGCGCGCGCAGCTTCGGCGCGCGCGCGGCCTACATCGGCGTGATGCTGCTCAACGTGTTCGTGCTGTTCACGACGGTGACGCGCGGCGCCATCATCGCCGGCGGCATCGGCATGGTGCTGCTGCTGTGGATGATTCGCCGCCGGCTGCGGGTGGTGCCGTTCACGATCGTGACGGGCGGCGCCACCGCGGGCCTGCTGGCGCTGGAATGGTACGTGTCGCACTACACCCGTTCCGGCGACATCTTCACCCGGCTGATGGCGACGCAGGTGGTGAATGGCTGGATGCCCGACAGCCGCGCGGACGTGTGGCCGAACGCGTGGGCGCGCGCGCTGGTGCACCCGCTCCTCGGCCAGGGCCCGTACTACGGCGTGATGAAGGGCTACGCGCTGTTCTGGCCGCACTGCGTGTACCTGTACTACGCCAACATCCTCGGCTTCACCGGGCTGGCCGTGTTCCTGTGGCTGCTGTGGCGGCTGTGGAAGGCGACGCGCCCGACCGTTGACCAGATGACCGATCCCGACTACGCCGAGGCGTTCAAGCTGGTGGCGCGCACGCAGCTCGTGGTGTTCGCGGTGAACGAGGTCAAGATCGACTACCTGCGCAATCCGATCTACCAGTTCGTGGTGTGGGTGATGTTCGCGTCGTGGGTGGCCGCCGAGCTGGTGACGCGCCACGAGGCGCTGCCGGCGCCCGCCGCGGAGCTCGTGCGCGCGCCGGCGCGCGGTCCGATCCAGCCGGCCGTCGGCCGCGCGTGAGCCGTCGTTCCTGATGTGCGGGTTCGCGGCGTGGTTCGATCCCGAGGGGCGCACGCCCGAGCGCGCCTGGCTCGAGGCGGCCGCCGGGGCGCTCGCCCATCGCGGGCCCGATGAAGCCGGGTTCCACGTCGAGCCCGGGCTCGGGCTGGCGTTCCGGCGGCTCGCGATCGTGGACGTCGCGCGCGGCGCCCAGCCGCTCGCCAACGAGGATCAGGCCGTGTGGATCGCCTACAACGGCGAGATCTACAACCACACCGCGCTGCGGCGCACGCTGGAGCAGGCCGGACACCGCTACCACACGCACAGCGACACCGAGTCCATCGTCCACGGCTACGAGCAGTGGGGAGAGGACGTGGTCACGCGCCTGCGCGGCATGTTCGCGTTCGCGCTGTGGGACCGCGGCCGGCGCCGGCTGCTGCTGGCGCGCGACCGCATCGGCATCAAGCCGCTGTACTGGACGCGCACGTCGGACGGCGCGTTCGCGTGCGCGTCGGAGGCCAAGGCGCTGTTCGCGTTCCCGGGCGTCGCGCGCCGGGTGCGGCTGGAGGGCGTGGTCGAGCACCTGACGCTGCGCTACGCCGCCGCGCCGGGCACGCTGTTCGAGGGCATCGAGAAGCTGGAGCCGGCGCACGTGATGGGCGTGGACGCGCGCGGGATCGCCAAGCGCAGCTACTGGGAGCCGGCGTGGGAGCCGAAGCTCGAGCTGTCGGACGACGAGGCGCTGGCCGAGATCGAGACGCGGCTCACCGAGTCGGTGCGGCTGCGGCTGATGAGCGAGGTGCCGCTCGGCGCGCTGCTGTCGGGCGGCGTGGATTCGAGCCTGGTCGTGCACGCGATGAGCCGCCTGCTCGACCGCCCGGTGCAGACGTTCTCGGTCGGCTTCGATGCGCCCGGGCCATACAGCGAGCTGCCGTTCGCGCGCCGGGTGGCCGAGCACTGCGGCACCGACCACCACGAGATCGTGGTCGGTGCGCAGGACCTGGTGCGCGAGCTGCCGGCGCTGGTGTGGCACCAGGACGAGCCGGTGTCGGAGCCGGCGGCGATCCCGACGTTCCTGGTGTCGCAGCTCGCGCGCCGCACCGTGACCGTGGTGCTGACCGGCGAGGGCGGCGACGAGCTGTTCGCGGGCTATCCCAAGTACGCCGCCGATCCGCTGGCGCGGCGCGTCGCGCGCGCGCCGGCATGGCTGCGTGATCCCGCGCTCGATTCCGCCGATCGGCTGCCGTTCGCGTTCCGCAAGCTGCAGGTGGTGGCGCGCAGCGCGCGGTTCCGCGACGAGCCCGAGCGGCTGGCGGCGTGGTTCGCCGGGTTCGCGGGCGCCGAGCGCGCGCGACTGCTGGGCCCGGCGCTGGCCGCGTACGACGCCGCCGGCGCCGCCGCGTTCCGCCGCGTGCTCGACCGATCGCACGCGCGGCGTCCGCTCGACCGCATGCTGGACGCCGACCTCGCGCTGTGGCTGCCGGACGACCTGCTGATGAAGATGGACAAGATGAGCATGGCGGCCTCGATCGAGGCGCGCGTGCCGCTGCTCGATCATCCGCTGGTGGAGTGGGCCACGCGCCTGCCCGGGCGGCTCAAGGTGCGGGGCGCGACCGGCAAGGTCCTGCTCAAGCGCCTGGCGCGCCGGCACCTGCCGCGCGAGGTGGTGGACCGCCCCAAGGTCGGGTTCACGGTGCCGTTGTCGCCGTGGTTCCGCGGGCCGCTCCGGCCCGTGCTCGAGGACACGCTGCTGTCGCCCGCGTGCCTCGCGCGCGGCTGGTACCACGAGCCGACGCTGCGCGCCACCGTGCGCGAGCACGTGGAGGGCCGCCGCGACCGCAGCCGCGAGCTATGGACCCTGCTCACGCTCGAGTTGTGGCACCGCGCCTACATCGATGCGGCGCCGGTGCGGCCCGCGCGCTGGGAGCTGCCGCCGCGCGTCCACACCCCGCCCGCGCGTCTCGCGCCCGCCGGGGCGTGAGCCCCGCGTCCGGGCGGGCGGTCTCGGACTGGACGCCGGGGGCTAGACGCCGGCGCCGGCCGCGCGCTCGGCGGCGGTGATCACCCGCGACGCCTCGGCCGGCAGCGGATCGGCGCCGTTGGCGCGCCGCGGACCGAGCAGGCGCCGCGACAGCAGGAACGCCGCCATGCGCACGCCGTCGGTGAACGGGTACAGCTTGCTCTCGCCGATCCGCTCGGCGTAGCGGATCGGGATCTCGGCCGCCGCGACGTCGCGGCGGCCGAACGCCTCGATCTTGATCTCGTTCGAGAACGCCATGCCGGTGTTGTGCAGATCGAGGCGGTCGAGCACGCGCTTGCGGAACGCCCACATCCCGGTCTGCGCGTCGCGCAGCTTGAGCCCGTACACGACCCGCACCAGGAAGTTCAGCACGGCGTTCCCGAACTGGTTGCGCGCCGTCATGCAGCCGGGGTTCGCGAGCGGGAACCGGCTGGCCGAAACGAAGTCGAGCCCCCGGTCGAGCAGCGCGTCCACGAGCTGGAGCGCGTCCTCGACGGGATATGTGCCGTCGCCGTCGGTCGTCACCAGCACGTCGCCCGACGCCATCGGCAGCCCGCGCAGGTACGATCCGCCGTAGCCGAGGTTCACCGGATGCTGCACCACCCGCACGCGCGGGTCGCGCAGCGCCACCTCCACCGTGCGGTCGCTCGAACGGTTGTCGAGCACCAGGATCTCGTCCACCTCGGCGGGGATCTTGGCCAGCACGCGCGGCAGCCCGCGCTCTTCGTTGTAGCACGGGATCACCACGGTGATGCGCTGCTCGCGGTACATGCGGGCGGGTCTCCGGCGGAATTCAGCGGGGATCGCGGGTGCGGACGTCGGTCATCGGGGGCTCGGGGGACGGCGTTGCGGATTCGCCGGCCGGCGCGGGAGCGCCGCCGGCCGCGCGGCCGGATGGCTCCATCATAGCCCATTCCAGCGTGCGCCGGAGTCCCTGCGCGAGCGGCACGCGCGCCGACCAGCCGGTGAGGGCGCGGAATCGCGACGAATCGAAGCGATAGTCCATCACCTCGTTCGGCCGGTAGGCGCGCGCGCCGCGCACCACATCGGCGGCGCCGGCCGTTCCGGCGAGCTCGGCATGGGCCGCGCACGCCAGCGCCGCGACCTGGTCGAGCCGCACCCCGCTCCCGGAGCCCACGTTCCAGCACGCCCCGCTGGCCGCGTCGGTGGCCGCGAGCGCGAGCAGGGCGTCGACGACGTCGTCGACGTACACGAAGTCCCGGATCTGCTCGCCCGGCGACATCTCGAATCGCTCGCCGCGCGCCAGCGCCCGCACCAGCGACGGCACGAACATGTCGCCGCGCTGGCCGGGCCCATACACCACGGCCAGGCGCGCGACCGCGAATCGCCCTGCGCCCGAGCGCGCCCACGACAGCCCCAGTTCCTCGCACGCGAGCTTCGCCAGGCCGTACGGCGTGCGCGGCACGGCGGGGGCGCTCTCGTCGAACGGCGCCGGCGCGCTGCCGTAGACCTCGCCGCTGCTCGCGAACACGACGCGGACGCCCTCCGCGGGCGCGACGGCTTCGAGCAGGCCGGCGAGCGGCACCAGGTTCACGATCAGGTGCGCGGCGAGTCCGCCCTGCGCCATGCGTCCGCCGGCCAGCGCGAACACCCCGCCCACGCGCACGCCGGCCAGGATCGCGGCCAGCCCGGCATCGTCATTCACCACGTGCGCCGCGACGCCGTCGGGCGCGTTCCAGGCGACGCGGTCGATCGCGATGACCGGCCGGCCCGGCCCGGCCAGACGGCGCGTCAGCGCCCGGCCGATGAAGCCGGCGGCGCCGGTGACGACGGACGCGGCGGGGTCGCGCGCGCTCAACGCACGGAGCGGGCGGTCGCGGCGGCCGGCGCGGGC
>DASSIN010000018.1:0-4245 GCA_035691845.1 Candidatus Eiseniibacteriota bacterium
CGCGGCGACGCGCAGCGCTTCGGCGCCAGCGAGCGCGTGGACGCGTGGTGGGCGCTGCCGCTCCTGCAGGGCCTGGGCCTCGTCATCTTCTTCGGCTACGCCACGTGGGCCGCGTTCCAGGGGAACCACTTCGAGGTCACCGAGGCCGGCCGGCACTACCTGTCGCCGTTCTACTCGCCGCTGCTGCGCCCCAAGTGGTGGCCGCTGTCGCCGGCGCTGCTGATCCTGCTCGGCCCGGTCGGATTCCGCGCCACCTGCTACTACTACCGCAAGGCCTACTACCGCGCGTTCTTCGCCGACCCGTACGCGTGCGCGGTGGGCGAGCTGCACAGCAAGGGCTACTGCGGCGAGACCAAGTTCCCGTTCATCCTGCAGAACGCGCACCGGTTCTTCATGTACATCGCGCTGCTGTTCATGATCCCGCTGTGGTGGGACGTGATCCGCGGGTTCACGTTCGATTCCGGATTCGGCGTGGGCGGCGGCTCGCTGGCGATCCTCGCCAGCACCGGCATGCTCACGCTGTACACGTTCTCGTGCCACTCGTTCCGGCACCTGATCGGCGGGAAGCTCGACTGCTTCTCGTGCGCGGTCGCCGGCGGCCCGCGCCAGAAGGCGTGGTCGGGCGTGTCGGTGCTGAACGCGCACCACATGGCGTTCGCGTGGTGGAGCCTCGCGGCGGTGTGCTTCGCAGACTTCTACGTGCGCATGTGCGCCGCCGGCGTGTGGCACGATCCGAGGTGGTTGTGATGGCCGCGTCCCACGAGGTGCACGAACACGACGTGCTGGTGATCGGCGCGGGCGGCGCCGGGCTGCGCGCGGCGATCGAAGCCTCCGCCGGCGGCGTGTCGGTGGGGCTGGTGTGCAAGTCGCTGCTCGGCAAGGCCCACACGGTGATGGCCGAGGGCGGCATGGCCGCGGCGCTCGGCCACGTGGATCCGCAGGACTCCTGGCAGACCCACTTCCGCGACACGATGAAGGGCGGCTCGTTCCTGAACCACTGGCGCATGGCGCAGCTCCACGCGCAGGAGGCGCCCGACCGCGTGCGCGAGCTGGAGCGCTGGGGCGCGCTGTTCGACCGCACCCGGGACGGCCGCATCCTGCAGCGCGCGTTCGGCGGGCACACCTGGAAGCGCCTGGCGCACGTGGGCGACCGCACCGGCCTGGAGATGATCCGCGCGCTGCAGGACCAGGGCGTGCACATGGGGCTCGACGTGTACATGGAGTGCACGATCACGAAGCTGCTGCTGGACGGCGGCCGCATCGCGGGCGCGCTCGGCTACTGGCGCGACTCCGGCAAATTCGTGGTGTTCCGCGCCAAGGCGGTGGTGATGGCCACGGGCGGCGTTGGCAAGTGCTACAAGGTCACCTCGAACTCGTGGGAGTACACGGCCGACGGCCAGGCGCTGGCATACGAGGCGGGCGCCGAGCTGATCGACATGGAGTTCCTGCAGTTCCATCCCACCGGCATGGTGTGGCCACCGGGGGTGATGGGGCTGCTCGTCACCGAGGGCGTGCGCGGCGAGGGCGGCATCCTGCGCAATTCGAACGGCGAGCGGTTCATGTGGAAGTACCTGCCCGAGGCGCGCCGCAACGAGTACGCGGCCGACGAGGCCGAGGCGCGCGAGTGGCTGGAGGCGTCGGTGGCGGGGCGGCAGTCGCAGGCGCGCCGCCCGCCCGAGCTGTCCACGCGCGACAACGTGTCGCGCGCGATCTACACCGAGGTGAAGGAGGGCCGCGGCAGCCCGCACGGCGGCGCGTTCCTCGACATCAGCTACCTGCCGGCCGAGCGGGTGAAGAAGAAGCTGCCGTCCATGTACCACCAGTTCATGGAGCTGGCGGACGTGGACATCACCAAGCAGCCGATGGAGGTCGGACCCACCACGCATTACATGATGGGCGGCATCCGGGTGGACCCGGAGACGCAGATGAGCACCGTGCCGGGGCTGTTCGCGGCGGGCGAATCGGCCGCCGGCCTGCACGGCGCGAACCGGCTGGGCGGCAACTCGCTGTCCGACCTGCTCGTGTTCGGGCGCCGCGCCGGCGAAGGCGCGGCGGCATACGCGAACAACATGCCGGCGCTGCCGGCCGTGAACGCCGCCGAGATCGAGGCCGAGACGCGCGATCTGCTGGCGCCGCTGGCGCGCACCAGCGGCGAGTCGCCGTTCGAGGTGCACGCGGCGCTGCAGAAGACGATGGGCGAGCGGGTCGGCATCTTCCGCATCCAGTCCGACCTCGAGACCGCGCTGGACGAGCTGGAGCAGCTCGCGAAGCGCGCCGCGGCCGTGCGCGCCACCGGCCAGCCGCCGTACAACCCGGGCTGGCACCTGGTGCGCGACCTGCGCAACCTGGTGACCGTTTCGCAGATGATCGCCAGGAGCGCGTTGCTGCGGAACGAGAGCCGCGGCGCCCACTCGCGCCTCGACCACCCCGCCATGGACCCGGCGTTCGGCCGAATCAACATGTGCGTGCGCCGGACCGGTGCCGGCATGTCGGTCGAGCCCACGCCGCTGCCGGTGCCGCCGCCCGAGCTGCAGGCGCTGCTGGACGGCAAGCCCGAGGCCGCCGCCGCGGCGACGCCGGCGGCCCCTGCCTCCATGAAGGAGCCCGCGCGATGACCGAGGCCGGAGTGCACGCGGTGGGGACGCCGCCCGAGGCGAAGCGCCAGCCGAGCGCAGGGATGGGCGGCATGCGGGCCGAGGCGGGTGTCAGCGGACACGCGGCCGGGCGCGTCGTCACCATGCGCGTGTTCCGCGGCGACTCGGGCGGCGGCAGCGAGGTCGAATACCAGGTGCCGGTCGAGCCCGGCATGGTGGTGCTCGACGCCGTGCACTGGATCCAGGCGCACGCCGCGCCCGATCTGGCGGTGCGCTGGAACTGCAAGGCCGCCAAGTGCGGCTCGTGCAGCGCCGAGGTCGACGGCAAGCCGTCGCTGATGTGCAAGACGCGGCTCGATCGCTTCGCTCCCGGCGAGACCATCACGGTGCGCCCGCTCAAGACGTTCCCGATCGTGCGCGACCTGGTCACCGACGTGCGCTGGAACTACGAGATCAACCGCCGCATCCCGCCGTTCCAGCCGCGCGCGAACGCCGAGTGGAAGTGGCAGCAGTCGGACGTGGACCGCGTGCAGGAGTTCCGCAAGTGCATCGAGTGCTTCCTGTGCCAGGACGTGTGCCACGTGCTGCGCACGCACGAGCTCAAGCACCAGTTCGCGGGCCCCAGGTTCTTCGTGCGCGTGGCGGGCCTCGAGATGCACCCGATGGACGGCCTGGACCGCAGCGGAATCCTCAAGGACACGATGGGCATCGGCCTGTGCAACATCACCAAGTGCTGCACGGAGGTGTGTCCCGAGGACATCCACATCACCGACAACGCCATCATCCCGCTCAAGGAGCGGGTGGTGGACCGCTACTACGATCCGGTGAAGAAGCTGCTGCGCGTGGTGACCGGCGCCGAACGCCGGTAACCGTCATGCCGCGCGCGCCGGCGCCTGCGCGGGCGGGCCGGCGGAGATGGCGGCGAGCGCGGCCACCGCGTCCGCCCACACGCCCACGCCCGCGTCGCGCGCGAGCAGCCCCATCGCCTGCTGCGGCGCCAGCGCCGGCCGGAACGGGCGCGCGTGGGTGAGCGCGTCCCATTCGTCCGCCACCGCCAGCACGCACGCCTCGGGCGACAGCTGCCCGCCGCGCAGGCCCTGGAAGTAGCCGCGGCCGTCCAGCCGCTCGTGATGCGCGGCCGCGATCGCCGCCACCTCGGCGAACTCGGGCAATCCCTCCAGCACGTGGCGCGAGTACCACGGGTGCAGCCGGATCGCCTGCCACGCGAGATCGTCCGGCGGCGCCGGGGAATCGAGCACCGCCGCCGGCACCGAGAAGATCCCCAGATCGTGCAGCCAGGCCGCGCGCGTCAGGATCGCGCGGCGCGCGGCGTCCCACCCCAGCTGATCGGCGATCGCGCCCGCCACGGCGGCGACGCGCGGCGAGTGGCCCGAGCGCCAGCGCGAGTGGGTATCGGCCGCCTCGCCGAACGCGAGGCACAGGCGATCCACCGCGGCCGGGTGCAGCAGCAGCGAGGCCGCTCCGGGCTCGCGCTCGCGCACCTCGAACCGCAGCGCCGGGTCGTCCATCGCGAACACGCGCGCGAGCGCGGCGTCGAGCCCGCGGCAGGCGTCCAGCAGCTCGGGGTCGTGCTCGCGGGCGCGCGCGCCGGCGAGCGTCCCGAGCGCGCGCGCCGCGGCCGCCGCCGGCG
>DASSIN010000019.1:0-4524 GCA_035691845.1 Candidatus Eiseniibacteriota bacterium
GCGCGACGGCGCCAGCGTCAGCCCTTGATGTTGCCGATCGGCTGCAGCGACACCACCGGCCGCGACAGGTCGGTGCGCGCCAGCACGTCCACGATCTCGCGCAGGTCCTTGTATGCGAACCCCGCCTCCTCGGCGACACCGGCCATCGACGCGGCCCGTACGATGATCCCGCGCGCGGCCAGATCGTGCACCAGCGTCTCGCCCCGCACGGTGCGCTTCGCCTGGCCGCGCGACATCGTGCGCCCCGAGCCGTGCGCCGTGGAGCCGAACGTCTCCTGCATCGCGTGCGCGGTGCCCACCAGCAGCGCGGAGCCGGTCTCCATCGAGCCGCCGATGATCACGGGCTGCCCGACCGCCCGGTAGGCGGCGGGAATGTCGGGCGAGCCGGGGCCGAACGCGCGCGTGGCCCCCTTGCGGTGCACGAGCAGCTCGCGCGTGACGCCGTCCACCACGTGGCGCTCGAGCTTGGCGGTGTTGTGCGACACGTCGTAGACCAGCGCCAGATCGAGGGCGTGGCCCGGACCGAACAGCCGGTCGAACACCTCGCGCACGTGGTGGGTGATCGTCTGACGGTTGGCGAACGCCATGTTGGCCGCGGCCAGCATCGCCATGTGGTACGCCTGCCCCTCGGGCGAGCGGAACGGCGCGCACGCCAGCTCGCGATCGCGCACGTCCAGGCCGTAGCGCGGCATGGCGCCCGCGAACACGCGCAGCGCGTCGCTCGCCACCTGGTGGCCGAACCCGCGCGAGCCGCAGTGCAGCATCACCACCACCTCACCCGGGGCGGTGATGCCGAGCGCGCGCGCGGCCGCGGGATCGTGGATGCCGCCCTCCGGCACCACCTGCACCTCGAGGTAGTGGTTGCCCGAGCCCAGCGTGCCGAGCTGGTGCGCGCCACGCTCCATCGCCCGCTCGCTCACGCACGACGGATCGGCCCCGGGCAGCATGCCGCCGCTCTCGATGTGGTCGAGGTCGTCGCGCACGCCATAGCCGCGCGACACGCACCAGCGCGCGCCCTGTCGCATGATGTCGTGCAGGTCCGCGTGCGACAGGCGCGCGTTCCCGCGCGCGCCCACGCCGGTCGGCACCGCGCGGTACAGCGCGTCCACCAGCTCCTTCAGCCGCGGCCGCACCTCGCGCTCCGTGAGCCCGGTGCGCATCACGCGCATGCCGCAGTTGATGTCGAACCCGATCCCGCCCGGCGAGATCACGCCGGTGTCGGGGTCGAACGCCGCCACGCCGCCGATCGGGAACCCGTAGCCCCAGTGGCCGTCGGGCATGCACAGCGCCGCGTTGACGATACCGGGCAGCCGCGCGACGTTCGTCACCTGATCGAACACGCCCTGGTCCATGCGCGCGAACAGGGATTCGGACGCGTAGATGCGCGCCGGCACGCGCATGCCGTCCTTCGCGCGCGGCGGGATCTCCCACACGCACTCGCCCGCACGGCGCACCTCGTAGCCGAAGCGTTCAGAGATCGATGACGAAGCGGGCATGCCACCCCTCCGGCGTGCGTTCGACCACGAACTGGTGCAGCGTGACACCCTTGGCGTCGGCGCGCAGCGCGGTGCGGCCGGGCTCGATCGCGCCGCCCTCGATGCGCCCGTCGAGCCGGAACGCGCCCTGCTCGCACACCGCGACCTCGGTGCGCGGGAACACCTCGCCCGCCGCGTCCTTGCGGAAGATCAGCTCCGAGAGCCAGTCGAACAGCAGCAGCTCGAGGGTCGGCGCCTCGAGCGACAGCGTGCGCGTGACCGAGGGGGGAACGGTGGCCGGATCCACCATGGTCTCGACCAGCGCCCGCGCGGCGGTCGCGAACAGATCGTCGAGCGTGCCGGCCGTGACGTCGAGCGCGCAGTCGGCGATCGCGATGTCGTCGAGCCGCCGAAAGCTGCCCATCGCCGTCCCCCCCCGTGCCGGCCCGGGTGCGTCGCGCCGGCGGACCCCTGCATGGTACGCACGCAGGTCGCGCGCGAAAAGCGCAACGCGACCGCGGTCGGGCGCGGTTATCATCGTGGACGTCCCAGCTGCCCAACGGACAGCCCTGCCGCGGTGTTCACGCTTCCCTCAGGAGTTGCCGATGCCCGCCACCTCCGCCTGGCCCAACGGGGCGCCCACGGTCGGACAGATCGCGCGCCGCTCGCGCCGCGTCACCGCGCGCGACATCGAGCTGTTCACCGCGATCAGCGGCGATCGCAATCCCATCCACTACGACGCGGAGCTGGCCGGGCGCACGCGATTCGGCGGCATCGTGGTGCAGGGCGGCGTCACCACCGCGATCCTGAACGCGGTGGTGGCCGAGGACCTGCCCGGCCCGGGCACGGTGTTCCTGTCGGTGGCGTGGGAGTTCCGCGCGCCCGTGCGTCCCGGCGACACCATCACCGGCGAGGTCGAGATCACGAGCGTGCGCGAGGACAAGCCCGTGACCGAGCTCGCCACGCGTGTCCACCGCGACGACGGCACGCTCGTGCTCGAAGGCCGCGCGGTGTGCTACACGGTGCCGCTGCCGCACCAGTGCAGCGCGAATTGAGCGCCGGATGTCAGAACGGAAGCGCGCGTGCGGAACAGTTCGTGGCGTCGCGCTCGACGTGCACGGCGCCAGCGAGCCCGGTCGTTTCCGGAGGGGACTCGTGACACGTCGCGTACGCGCACCGCGGTCAGCGCGGCCCGCGTACGCGGCGATCGCGGGGCTCGCCATGCTGGCGGGCTGCGCGCCGGCGCGGCCGCACGTGACGGCAGTGTCGATCGTGGTCCCATGCGCGCCGTTCGCCACCGTCGAGCAGGCGGCGCGCGCGGAATCGCTGGTGCACTGGAACGACGCCGATCCGTCGGACGACGACGCGTGCACCGAGTGCTGGGCCGCGAGCGATCTCGCCCACTGGTTGAGGCATTGCCCCGGATTCGAGCGACGGGACATACGGCTCGTCGCCGGGACCAGGCTGCCGCCGGCCGGCGATTGCATCGTGCTCGGCAATCCCCGCAGCCAGCCGCTCGTGCGCGCGCTGGCGGCATGGCCGGACACCGGCTCCCGCGACGCGTTCCGACTGCGCCTGCGCCGCGATCACGGCCGCGACGTGTGCGTCATCGCCGGCGCCACGCGCACGGGCACGCTCTACGGGAGCGCCGCGTTCCTCGAGCGGCTGGGGGTGCGCTTCTACGGCCCGGCCGATTCCGAGACGGTGCTGCCGCGCGACCCGGTCGCGCTCCCCCGCAAGCTCGACGTCGCCTCCGCTCCGGCGTTCGCGTGGCGCGGGTTCTGGGCGTGGGAGCCGCGTGGCGACGCCGCCTTCTACCGCTGGATGGCGCACCGGCGGCTCAACCTGTGGACCGCGGCGGGGCCGGACGTGCCGCTGCTGCGCAAGCTGGGGTTCCGGCTGACGGGCGGCGGGCATTCGCTGCAGGCCGAGTTCCTCGGCCCCGACCTGCGCGCCCCGGACGGTCACGGCACGTACTTCGCTGAACACCCGGAGTGGTACGGGCAGCACGGCGGCGTCAGGAGCCGCGCGCTGCACGGCGATTCGGGCGACAACCTGTGCACCTCGAACGCCGCCGCCATGTCCGAGCTGGCGAACAACGTGGTCCTGGGCCTCGCCGGCGGCGCGCTGCGCGACGTGGACCTGCTCGAGGTGTGGCCGCTGGACGGCGGGCGCTGGTGCGATTGCGACCGCTGCCGCGCGCTGGGCGGACCTTCGGAGCGCGCCGCGGATCTGCTGGCGCGGCTCACGGCGGCGGTGCGCGAGGCGCGGCGGAGCGGCCGGCTGACGCGCGACGTCACGCTGTCGGGCGCGGCCTATCTCGACACGCAGCGTCCCCCGGCGCGCCCGCTGGACGCGGGCCGGGACGGCGCGATGCTGATCACGTTCTTCCCCTATTACCGCTGCTACGCCCACGCGCTCGCCGATCCCGCGTGCGCCGAGTTCAACGCGCGCAGCGCCGCCGCGTGGGCGGAGTGGGCCTCCGGGCCCGATCGCGCCTACCGGGGGCCGCTCGGCGTGTGCGAGTACTGGAACGTGAGCTGGTTCAAGTCGCTGCCGCTCGCATTCCCGCACACGATCGCGACCGACCTCGCCGCCTATCACGACGCCGGCGCGGCGCTGGCGATGGCGATGCACGTGCCGACCGGGCGCTGGGGCAGCTGGCGCGTCAACCAGCTCGTGGCCTCGCAGGCGATGTGGTCCCCGGGGTTCGACGTCGATTCGCTGCTCGACGACTACGCGGCGCGCGCGTACCCATCCGCCGCCCGGCCGATGCGCGAGTTCGAACGCGCGCTCGAGGCCGCGACGTCCAACATCATGGCGATCGAGGTGACGATCGGCGCGCTGGGGTCCAGCGATCCGGCCGGCCGGCTGACGAACCCGGCGCTGCCGCTGATGCCGCTCGCCCACCTGCAGCCGCCCACGTGGATGGAGACGCTGGCGGCGATGCGCGCCGCGCGCGTGGCGCTCGATCGGGCGCGCGCGCTCGCTCGCGCGCCCGGCGAGCGCGCGCGGCTGGACGACGACGCGGCGCGGTTCGCGTACGGCG
>DASSIN010000020.1:0-3178 GCA_035691845.1 Candidatus Eiseniibacteriota bacterium
CGGGGGCGGGCTCGCGCGGGCGCCGCACGTGGCGCCGGCGCTGGTGGCGCTGGGCGTGCGGGCGGTGCTGGCCGAATCGTTCGCGCCCGGCGCCGCGCACGAGCTGGTGGAGGCGGGGATCGTGCCGCTCGCGCTCGCCACCGCCGCCGCGGCGCGCGAATGCGCCGCCGGCGACGAGATCGAGATCGCCGATCTCCCGGACGCGCTCGAGCCCGGGCGCTCGATCGGCGCGCGCAACCTGACGCGCGGCCGCGCGCTGCCGTTGAAATCGGCACTGACGCCGGCCGAGCGCGCGCTGCTGCGCGCGGGCGGGCGCGTGGCGCAGGCGGCGGCGAAGGTGGCGGGGAGCGCCGGCGCGTGAGCCACGCCGTCACGCTGATCCCGGGGGACGGCATCGGCCCCGAGCTGATGCGCGCCGCGCGGCGCGCGATCGAGGCGACCGGCGTCGCGATCGCGTGGGACCTGCAGCCGGCGGGCGCGGATCAGATCGCGACCGAGGGCACGCCGCTGCCGCAGCGGGTGATCGACTCGCTGCGCCGCACGGGCGTGGGGCTCAAGGGCCCGCTCACCACCCCGATCGGCACCGGGTTCCGGTCGGTGAACGTGACGCTGCGCGCCACGCTCGACCTGTACGCCAACGTGCGACCGGCGCGCACGTTCCCCGGCATCCGCAACGCGGTGCCGGGCGTGGACCTGGTGATCGTGCGCGAGAACACCGAAGACCTGTACGCCGGGATCGAATTCGAGCGTGGCAGCCCCGCGCTGGACGCGCTGCGGGCGCTGGTGCAGCGCACCACCGGGCAGACGATCCGCGCCGATGCCGCCGTGTCGCTCAAGCCGATCTCGGAGCTGGGCTCGCGCCGCATCGTGCGGTTCGCGTTCGAGTACGCGCGCGCCAACGGCCGGCGCCGCGTGACGGCGGTGCACAAGGCCAACATCATGAAGGCCACCGACGGGCTGTTCCTGGCGGTGGCGCGCGAGGAGGCGGCGCACCATCCCGACATCGCGTTCGACGAGGCGATCGTGGACGCGCTGTGCATGCGGCTGGTGCAGCGCCCGCAGGAGTTCGACGTGCTGGTGCTGCCGAACCTGTACGGCGACATCGTGTCGGATCTGGCGGCGGGGCTGGTGGGCGGGCTGGGCGTGGCGCCGGGCGCCAACCTCGGCGCGGACATCGCGGTGTTCGAGCCCGTGCACGGCTCGGCGCCACAGTTCGCGGGCCTGGGCCTGATGAATCCGATGGCGCTGATGCTGTCGGGGGCGATGATGCTGCACCACCTGGGCGAATCCGACGCCGCGGCGCGGCTGGAGCGCGCGGTGGCGCGCGTGCTGGCCGACGGCCGGGCGGTGACGCGCGACGTGAAGGCGCCGGGCGAGGAGTCGCTCGCGGTCGGCACCGAGGCGATGACCGACGCGGTGGTGGCCGCGATGACGCAGCCCGACGCGCTCGCGGCGCGCGCGCAGGTCGGCTGATGTTCGTCGACCAGGCGAAGGTCCACGTGATCGCCGGCAAGGGCGGCGCGGGCGCGATCAGCTTCCGGCGCGAGAAGTACGTTCCCAAGGGCGGCCCGGATGGAGGCGACGGTGGGCGCGGCGGCAGCGTCGTGCTGCAGGTGAATCCGCACGTGCGCACGCTCCTTGACTGCCGCGAACAGCCCCGATACCGTGCCGAACCCGGTCGGCCGGGGTCGGGCAACCGACGCTCCGGCAAGGACGGTCGCGACGTCGTCATCGAGCTGCCTCCGGGCACGGTGGTGAAGGACGCCGACAGCGGCGCGCCGCTCGCCGACCTCGTGCAGCCCGGCCAGCGGTTCGTGGCCGCGCAGGGCGGACGCGGAGGCCGCGGCAACGCGCGGTTCGCGACCGCCACGCACCAGGCGCCGCGCCGCGCCGATCCGGGCGAAGCGGGCGAGGAGCGCACGCTCGAGCTCGAGCTCAAGCTCATCGCCGACGTGGGTTTCGTGGGCCTCCCGAACGCCGGCAAGTCCACGCTGCTGTCGCGCATCAGCCGCGCGCGGCCGCGCATCGCGGACTTTCCGTTCACCACGCTCGAGCCGCACCTGGGGATCGTGGCGCTGGACGACGAGCGGCAGTTCGTGGCCGCCGATCTGCCCGGGTTGATCGCCGACGCGCACCTCGGCAAGGGGCTCGGGCTCCAGTTCCTGCGGCACCTGTCGCGCACGCGGGTGCTGTTGTTTCTGGTGGATGTCGGCTCGGAGGACGCGGCGCGCGATCTGGCCGTGCTCGAGCGGGAGGTTTCGCTGTACAGTGACGAGCTGATGAGCCGCCCGCGCGTGCTGGCGCTCACCAAGGCGGACGTGCTGCCGCCCGAGGCGCATGCGGGCGCGGCCCGCGCCGCCGGGCTGCCGCAGGCGGTGCTGATCTCGGCCCACACCGGCGAGGGACTGCCCGCGCTGCTCGAAACGTTGTGGGCGCTGGTCGGCCCGCGGCAGCCCGCCGATGCCACCGCCGAGGAATTCCCCGGCTGACCCGATCCCTGGAGGCGTGGTCGTGACCGACACTCCATCCGCCCCACGCCCCACCGACGTGCTCAACGTGCGCGGACTGGCCGCCAAGCGCGAGTACGTGCGCGGCCTCGAGCAGCGCCGCGATCCGGAGGCGCTGTCGCTGCTGGTGGAAGCGCTGTGCGACGAGTCGTGGTACCTGCGCGATCTGGCCGGGCAGGCGTTCCGCCGCCTGGGCGCCGCGGCCGCGCCCGCGCTGCTTCCGCTGCTGGACCAGGGCCTGTGGTACACGCGCACGTGCGCGGCCGCGATCCTGGGAGAGCTGGGATTCCGCGATGCGATCCCGGGCCTGCTGCGGCTGACCGCCGAGTCCAACCGCACGGTGGCGGAGACCGCGTGCGACGCGCTCGTCGCGATCGCCCACGCCGGCGGCACGGCGCGGATCGGCTGGGAGCTGAACCGGCTCGAGCCCGGGCCGCGTGGCGCGTGCATCGAGGCGATCGTGGCGCGCGACCGCGGGCTTCAGCCGCGGCTCGAAGGCGTGATGCGCGACCCCGAGCTGATGCGGATCGAGGACCCCGCGCGGCTCCCGGACGAGGCGCCGCTCGCGCGCGCGCGCGCGGCCGGCACCGCGCGGGACGCGTCCACCCGCCCCGTGCCCCCGCCCACCCGCGCCCCGGCGGGGGAGCCAGACGCCACCGCGGGGTGACACC
>DASSIN010000021.1:0-4493 GCA_035691845.1 Candidatus Eiseniibacteriota bacterium
GGGGTTCTGCGCTTCACGCCGCGGGACACCATGCGGCACGAATCTCGCTCAGCCCACCGCGGGTTCACCGGGGGCCGTGGTCGTCGCGCGGAGAGATTCTCCACAGGCGGCGGTCCGACTCCCGGTGGGCCCGGCCCGGCGCCCGCAGGCGCCGGGGCGAGGGAGGGGCACATGCGGATGAACCTGTTCATTGCTGCGCTCCTCGGGTGTCTCGTCATGGGCGGCGCGACGGCCGCGTTCGCGCAGATGACTCCCGAGGTGCGCCCGTTCGCCGGCGCGTTCGTCCCCACCGGCAAACAGCGTGACGTGCTGAAGGACACGTGGATGATCGGCGCCCAGGGCGGTGTCGAGATAGCCGAGCGTCTGCATGCGATCGCCACGCTGGCATGGGCGGCGAATCCCGGCGACAACGACCCGTCGGTGTTCGACTACAACGCCGGCATCGAGGCGTTCCAGCCGATCGACATGTCGATGAACTGGCAGGTGCGACCGTTCGCGGGGCTCGGACTGGGCGCCCGCACATACGTGGGTCATGGCGACAACACCGGCAGCGAGACCCAGTTCGCGGGCTACGGCGCGCTCGGCACGGAATTCCAGATCCGGCGGATCGCGCTGCGCATCGAGGGCCGCGACTATCTCAGCCGCTTCAAGGGCCTGAACGGCACCGACCGCGCACGCACCGGGAACGATCTGACGTTCTCGGGCGGCGTCGCGTTCCACTGGTGAGTGCTGGGCGGCGCGGGTGATCCACCCGCGCCGCCCTCGCGGACCCGGAACGGGAGAGGAGCACCCGGTGACAGGAATCGGACGCGTCACGCGCAGGGCGTGGATGGCCGCGGCCGCGGTGCTCCTGATCCAGCTCGTGCCGTACGGCCGCCAGCACCGCAATCCGCCCGCGACGCGCGCGGTGGCGTGGGATACGCCCGCCACCGCGCGGCTGGCGCAGCGCGGATGCTTCGATTGTCACAGCAACGAGACGCGCTGGCCGTGGTACGCGTCGGTGGCGCCGGTGTCGTGGCGCGTGCAGCACGACGTGGACGAAGGCCGCGATCACCTGAACTTCTCGGCGCTCGACACCGACACCGAGGAGCGCACGGACGCGGTGCGCGAGGCTGCCAGGACGGTGCGCCAGGGCGAGATGCCGCCGCGCAGCTACTTGATCACGCACCCCGCCGCGCGGCTGACGGCTGCCGAGCGCCAGACGCTCGCGCGCGGGCTGGAGCGCTCGCTGGCGCCGTACGGCGCCCACGAGCCGATCGCGCGCCGCGATCGGGCCGAAGACGAGGATGGGAGGTGAGCCACATGCCCGCGACGAATGACACGCCGGTGGCGCCGGCGCGCAAGCCGCCCGCGCACGCGATTCTTGTGGGTCAGGGTCCGGTGGTGTGCGGAACGGACTTCACGCCCAACGCGGCGTCGGCCTGCACGGTGGCCGCGCTGCTCGCGGTGCGGGCGGGAGCTCCGCTCACGCTCGTGCACGCGCTGCCCGAGCCGGTGGCGGGCGACCCGATCCCGGCCGAGGCGCTGATCGAGGCCGCCTCGCAGGCGCTGCACGAGGAGGCCATGCGCGTGCAGGCCGAGACCGGCGTGGCCGTGCGCGAGGCGTTGTGCCGGGGCGCGGCCGACGAGGCGCTGATCGACACCGCGGGCGATCAGGGCGCGCGGCTGATCGTGGTGTCGTCGCTGGGCGGGAAGCCGGCCGAGCGCTGGCAGCTCGGCAGCGTCACCGAAGCCACCGCGCAGCATTCGGGCGTGCCCACGCTGGTGGTGCGCAAGCCCGAGGGGTTGCTGGCGTGGGCGAGCCAGGGACATGCGCTGCGGGTGACGGTGGCGATGGACCTGACCGACAGCTCGCGCGTCGCGCTCCAGTGGCTCGCCGATCAGCGCCAGCTGGGGGCGGTGGACGTCGAGATCGCGCACGTCAGCTGGACGCCGGACGAGCGCTGGCTGCTGGCCGGCGAGAAGCTGCAGCCCGAGGCCGAGCGGGCCGAGGTCGAGCGCATGATCCGCCAGGATCTGCGCGCGATCGCGACCGACGTGCTCGGCGCGCGGCAGGAGACGCACGTGCACGTCGAGGTCGGGCCCGGCTGGACTCCCGAGCGGCTGGCGCGCATGGCGGACGACGAGCACGCGGATCTGGTGGTCGTCGGCCGGCACGTGGGTGGTCGCGGACGGGTGGCGTGGCATCGCTCGATCTCGCGCGGCGTGCTCTACCACTCGGGCCGCAGCGTGGTGTGCGTGCCGTCCACTTATCCGATGCAGACCCGCCGGCCGCGCCGCGCGGCGCGCGCGGGCGCCCATCGCGCGGTGATCGCGACCGGGTAGCGCGCGGCATCGAAGGTTCGCGGCCACCGCGCGCGATCGGCGCGCGCGGTGGTGGCGTGCCTGCGCTACACTGCATCCATCCGCCCGGCGGTGGCGGACACGCTCCCCCAAGGAGATTCGTGTGATCGCGACAGCAACGATCCGTCTCCGCGCGCGTCGGCGCGCGGCGCCTGCGGCCATGCTCGCGGTGCTCGCCGCCGTGGCGTGCGCCGCGCCGGCGCGCGCGCAATCCGACTGGCCCCGGCAGTTCACGTCCTCGAGCGGCACGTTCGTGATCTATCAGCCGCAGCCCGAAGACCTGGAAGGCGACGTGCTCAACGCGCGCGCGGCGTTCTCGGTGCAGAAGACTCCGGACGCCGCCCCCGTGTTCGGCGTGCTGTGGATGACGATGCAGGTGCAGGTGGATCGCGACAGCAGCGTCGCCTCGGAGAGCGATCTGGACGTGACGCGCGTGCGCATGCCGCAGATCACGAGCGCCGAGGCGCGCAGCTACGAGCGACTGGTGGAGAACGAGGCCGCGGGCTGGGACCTGTCGCTGTCGGTGGAGGAGCTGCGCTCGGGGCTGGCGGCGGCCGAGAAGGAGCGCGCCAGCGTCGAGGACCTGAACAACGCCCCGCCGCACATCGTGGTGTCCGAGCGCCGGGCGATCCTCGTGGTCTACGACGGCCCGCCGGTGCTCGAGCCGATCGAGGGCACGAACCTGCAGTACGTGGCGAACACGCCGTACGCGGTGGTGTACGACCCGTCGCGCCGCACCTATTACCTGACCGGCGCGCAGCTGTGGTATTCGGCGCGCGATCCGCTGGGACCGTGGTCCGAGATCGGCGATCCGCCGTCCGCCGTGCGGCGCGCGGTGCCGCCCGACACCTCGCGGGCGGATCTCATCGAGGGTCCTGCGCCGCGCATCATCACCGCCACCGAGCCCTCCGAGCTGATCGCCAGCGACGGGCCGCTGGCGTGGGCGCCGCTGGTCGAGGACGAGCTGTTGTACGCGACCAACACCGAGAACGACGTGCTGCGGCAGGTGAGCACCCAGAGGATCTACGTGCTACTCGCCGGCCGCTGGTACACGGCGCGCACGCTGGGCGGACCGTGGACCTACGTGCGCGGCGACGAGCTGCCGGCCGTGTTCCAGCGCATTCCCGCGGATTCGCCCAAGGGCCACCTGCTCGCCAGCGTGGCCGGCACCGAGCAGGCGGACGACGCCATCGCCGACGCCGAGATCCCGCAGACGAGCGCGGTGCGGCGCGATGCCGGGGGCTTCGAGGTGAGCTACGACGGCGAGCCCGATTTCGAGCCGATCGAGGGCACCCAGCTCCGCTACGCCGTCAACTGTGACGCCGAGGTGATCCTCGCCGATGGGCGCTACTACGCGTGCGACCAGGGGGTGTGGTACATCGCCGACAGCCCGGACGGGCCGTGGGCGGTGAGCGAGACGCGCCCGATCGGGATCGACGACATCCCGCCGAGCTGCCCCGTGTACGACACGCGCTACTGCGAGATCTACAGCGTCACGCCGGAGGTCGTGTACGTCGGCTACCTGCCGGGCTACATCGGCTGCTATCCGTACTACGGCACGGTCGTATATGGCACCGGCTGGCACTATCGACCGTGGCACCGGCGTCGCTACTTCCCGCGACGGTGGACGTGGGGCTTCTACGCCCGCTACAACCCGTGGCTGGCGCGGTGGGGATTCGGCCACACGTGGTGCTCGGGATTCCTGCGCACCGGTTCGCGCTGGCGTCCGGGCGGCATCGACATCGAGCGCCGCGCGCGCCCGCAGTGGTTCGGCCCCGGCGGATACCGCCGCCCGCTGGCGGCGCCCGGCGGTGGGATGCTGCGCACCACGCCGCGCCGCGCCGCGCGGCAGCGGCTCACCGATCTGCCCGCGAACCTCTACAACCGGCAGGACAACATCGCGCGCGTGGATCGCCAGGCGATCCGGCTGCCGGTGCTTCCGATCGCGCCCGCCTCGCGTGCCAACGACGTGTTCGCCGGCAAGGACGGCAAGGTCTACCAGCGCGATCCCAACGGCAACTGGCGCGTGCGGTCGGGGAGCGTGTGGAAGCCGACGCCGGCGCCGATGCCGGTGCTGCCCACGACCCCGCCGGCCGGCACCGCGCCCAAGCGCCCGTGGCCGGGCGTGCGCCCGCTGCCGCGCGTGACAC
>DASSIN010000022.1:0-2723 GCA_035691845.1 Candidatus Eiseniibacteriota bacterium
CGCGGCGGCGAGCAGCGCCAGCACCGCCGCGGCGGCGGCCCCGACGCGCGTCGCGCCGCGGCGCAGCGGATCACATGCCATGCCGGCTCACCCCCACCTCGATCCGCCGCGGCGCGAAGTACCGGCTGGGGTCGGCCAGCACCGCCAGGTCGGATCCCGGCCGCGAGTAGTCCGGCGAGCCCGTGCTCGCGAACACGAATCCGTTGAAGAACCGCGCGTCGAACGCGTTGAACACGCGGCCGAACACCGACAGTGACGCGCTCCCGAGGCGCAGCTGGCGCTCGCCGCGCACATCCAGCACGAACGCGCCCGGCTTGCGGCCGGAGTTGTCCTCGAGCCCGTTGCCGAACCCGGACGCCACGCTGGGCGTGTACGGCTGCCCGCTGGCGGCGCGCCCGATCGCGCTGACCGAGAACACGTCGGGCCGCGACAGCGTGACGGTCAGGTTCAGGGTGTGGCGCTGGTCCCAGTTGAGCGGGATCAGCCGCGGCCGCGGATCCTCGCCGGCCGCGGCGCGCGTCGCGGTCTCGCGCGGGTCGCTGGAATTGCCGAGCGCCGTCTGCCACGTGTAGTCGATCGAGCCCGACAGCATCCCGCGCTGGCGCAGGTCGAGCGTGATCGTGAACCCGGTCACGTTGCCGAAATCCACGTTGGTGAGCCGCGCGTATTCGGCGTCGTTGTAGGTCGAGATGAATTCCACGCCCAGCAGGTCGCGGATGTCCTTGTAGAAAGCGGTGGCGCTCACACCCAGGTCCTCGCCCAGCGCCTGCTTGTAGCCGAACTCGTACTGCACCGTGCGCTCCGGCCGGATGCCGGGATTGCCCATCACCCCGAAGCTGGTCGAGCTGGCCTGCAGCCGCGCCAGCACCGAGTAGTCGGCGTTGGTGAAGATGTCGTTCAAACCCGGGAACTGATAGAAGTGCCCGTACGAGAAGAACACCGCCGCCTTGTTCCCCACCGGATACGACACGCCGATGCGCGGCGACACCGACGCGCGCCGATGCACGCGCGGGAAGGTCGACCGCGGCGCGCCGGAGATGGCGTTGGCGGGATTGGCGAGGTCGCTCGGCAGGTGCGCGCGCGCGTCGAAATAGTCGAGCCGCGCGCCCGCGCGCAGCGCGAGGTCGTTCAGCTCGACCTCGTCCTGCGCATAGGCGGCGCCCATCATCGGCTTGTAGTTCTGGATGCCGGGATAGTCCGGCGGCTGGTCCACGTGCCGCACCAGCGTCTGCTGGCCGTTCACGGTGCCCTGCGTGATCACGCCGGGCGCGCCGAACCGCACGTGCGGCCACTCGAACTCGCCCCCCACCTTCCATTGCTGCGCCTGCGTGCGCTGGTCCACCCACGCGCCCTTCACCACCCACGCGTTCGTGGTCTGGATGAAGCGCCCGAGATCCACGCCCTGCAGATACGCGCCGGTCGGGTCATTGGGGTTGGCGAGCGGCACACCGGCCGAGTCGTAGCGCGCGTCCCACACGCTGCGGTACGCCATGTCGCGGTAGTCGAACACATTCTGGCGCAGGCTCAGATTGTAGAAGCTCTTGGCCGACAGCCGGTCGGTGAGGTCCACGCCGTGCACCAGCGACACGGTGTGCTGCTGGGTCAGCCCGTCGGGGTTGTAGCGGAACGCGTTGTTGTCGCGGCGCGTGTGGACCAGGTCCAGCAGCGCCTGATAGCTGATCTCGGCGTGGCCCAACCCCTTGTTCGTGAGCTTGGCGAGCCCGGACCACTCGCGCCGCCACGCCAGCGGCACGCGCGCGCCGTCGCCGGTCGGATGCACCTGACCGCTCTCGAAATTCGCGCGATCGACCGGCTCGAACAGCCGGATGCCGTCCAATGCGTCGTCGAAGTGATCGTAGTCGCCGCTCACGAGGAAGAACGTGGCGGGCAGTGGCGTCGGCCCGCTGGCGCCGAGCTGGCCGTGGAACATGGCGCCGGGGTGGAACTCGTAGCCGAGCCCGCGCCAGGTGTCGCCCGGATACACGAAGTCGCCGCCGTAGGCTTCCGCGTTCCAGTCGAATTTCTCGGTGCCGGTGCGCAGCACGGCGTTGACCACGCCGCTCATCGCCTGCCCGTACTCGGCGTCGAACGTGCCGGACAGCACCTGCACCTCCTGCAGCAGCGAGCGGTCCACGCGCACGGTGGCCGACTGGTCGTAGGGGTTGTTCACCGTCACGCCGTCCACCTGGTACTGCACCTCGTCCGTGCGTCCGCCGCGGAAATGTCCCTGCACCACGCCGGCCTGCAGGTTGACGATGTCCTGCAGCTCCTGCACCGGCAGCTTCTCGATGCGCTCGCGGCTCACCACCGCGCGCGTGCTGGTCAGATTGGTCTCGATCACCGGACGCTTGACCGTCACCGTCACCGACGACAGCGCCACCGCGCTCTCCTCGAGCACGATGTCGAGCCGGGTGGTGAGATCCGATGCCACCGCGACGCCCTGCTCGATCACCGTCTTGCGGCCGATGAGCTGCGCCCTGACGTCGTAGCTGCCGGGCGGCACCTGCAGGATCGTGAACCGCCCCTGCTCGTCGGTCACCGCGCCCAGGTGCAGCGCGGGCACCGTGACCTGCGCGCCCGCCACCGGCTGGTGCTGCGGATCGGTCACGCGGCCGGCGATCTTGCCGGTGGTGCCGGCGCGCGCGGGGGCGAGGGCGGCCGCCGCGAGCAGCAGCGCGGCGAGGAGCGCGCCGCGCGCGGCCGGAGCGTGGTGCGCGCGCCAC
>DASSIN010000023.1:0-8690 GCA_035691845.1 Candidatus Eiseniibacteriota bacterium
ATCGTGCTGCTGTCGGCGGTCACGATCGCGCGCGTGCCGGGGCGCGGCACGACCCCCATCCCCGCGCCCCCGGCGGCGGCGGAGCGCGGGCTGTCGCCGTCACAGAGCCTGCTCGCCCGGTCCGGCGTGCCGGCCTCGCTGTGGTCCGACGCCGGCAGTTCCGATCCCGGCGAGCTGCTGCAGGGCGCGCGATGAGCAACGGCCTCGATGACCTCGGCCGCGCGCGGTTCCAGGGCCTGCTGCTGCTCGTGCTGGCGTTCGTGGCCGGCGCGATCGCGGGTGTGGCCGGCGACCGCGCCATGCTGATGCGCGCGCAGGCGTGGCGACCGCCCGCCGGCCCGCCGCCGCGCGCGGGTCTGCCGCCCGTGCTCGAGCAGCTCGATCTTTCACCCGGGCAGCGCGCGCGCGTGGATTCGCTGTTCGACATGTTCCGCCCGCGCATGGACGCGGTGGTGCAGCAGACCCGCCCGCGCCTGGATGCGATCGCCGATTCGCTCGACCGCGCCGTGCGCGCCGCGCTCACGCCCGCACAGCAGAAGACCTACGACCGCGACCTGGCCGAGCTGCGCAGGCGCCGCGCGCAGATGCCGCCGCGCGGCGGGCGGTTCGGTGCGCCCGGCGGTTCGCCGCCCTACGGCCCGCCCCCGGGCGGAGGTCCTCCGCCCTACGGTCCGGCACCCGGCGCTCCGCCGCCCGGAGGTCCGCCTCCACCGCCGTGACGGCCTCCGACTAACGAATCGCGCCGCGCCGCTGTCTGTGTGGGTACGTCGGGCCGGGCGATGAGCCCGGCCCCGCGCGTGGAGGGCGTGCGTGCTAGGCTCGGTGCGACCGGGGGACGGAGGTCCTCCATGATCGCTCGATCGATCGCGCTCTCGTTGCTGCTGACGCTCGCCGTCGTGGACGCGCGCGCCGCCCCCGCGCTCGCGGCCTGGCCCAACAACCCGGCCCGGAATCTCGCCGTGTGCACGGCGACGCAGTACCAGGCCGAAGTGGTCGCGTGCAGCGATGGCGCGGGCGGGATGATCGTGGCGTGGTCCGACCGGCGCAGCGGGACGGCGGACGTCTACGCCCAGCGCGTGAGCGCGACCGGCGCGCTGCTGTGGGCGGCCGATGGGGTGGCGGTGTGCAACGCGCCGCTCGACCAGAGCGCGCCCGCGATCACCAGCGACGGCGCGGGCGGCGCCATCCTCGCCTGGCAGGACGGCCGCTCCGGCTTCTGGGACCTGTACGCGCAGCGCATCGACGGCTCGGGCGCGGCGCTGTGGGACGCGAACGGCGTGGCCGTGTGCACGGTGGCCGGCGATCAGACCGCGCCGCACCTCGACTCCGACGGCGCGCACGGCGCGTTCGTGTGCTGGCAGGACGGGCGCGCCGGCAGCGAGCACGAGTTCGGGCAGTGGCTGGACGCCTCCGGCGCGGCGCGCTGGACCGCGAACGGACTGTCGCTGCAATCGAGCCTCACCGCGCCGCTGTTCGTGGTGGGCGACGGCGCGGGCGGCGCGTTCTTCGCGTGGGACGGCTACGCGCAGCACGTGCTGCAGAACGGCTCGCAGCAGTGGGGCACGGGCGGCTATCCGATCATGAACGGCCCCGTGCAGGCGATGGTGGCGGACGACGCCGGCGGCTTCATCGTGTACGGCGGCCAGGAGCTGCAGCACGCCACCAGCACCGGCGCGCTGCCGTGGACGTATGCCGGGATCGCGATCGCCGTGCCGGCCGGGTCGGCCATCGCGCTGGCGTGCGACAGCGCGGGCACCGCGGTGCTGGCGTGGGCGCAGAACGGAGACATCGACGCCGCCCGCGTGGGCCCGGCGCGCGTGACCCGCTGGGTCGCGGGCGTGTGCTCGGCGCCGGGCGCGCAGGGCGCGCCCCGCGTCACCCGCGACGGGCAGGGCGGCACGCTGCTGGCGTGGCAGGATGCGCGTGACGCCACGTTCGACGGCAACGATCTCTACGCGCAGCGGCTGTCGTCCACTGGCGCGCCGCTGTGGGCGGCGAACGGCGTGGCGGTGAGCGTGGCGCCGCGCGACCAGGATCCCCCCGCGCTGCTTCCGGACGGTGGCGGCGGTGTGTTCGCCGCGTGGACGGACCACAGGAGCGACGTCGGCGACGTCTACGCCGAGTGGCTGAACGCGAGCGGGGTGCCGGGCGGCTCGGCGCTGGCCGCGCCGCCTCCGGGTGGATCGAACGAGCTTGCGCTCTCGGCGCCGGGCCCGAGTCCGACGCGCGCCGGCGCGCGCATGCGGCTCGCGCTGCCGCTCGCGGCGCCGGTGCGCGTGAGCGTGAGCGACGCGCAGGGCCGGCGCGTGCGCGCGTGGGATGCGGGCGTCCTCGCGGCGGGAACGCACGAGCTCGCCTGGGACGGCCGCGATCAGGCCGGGCGCCCGGTGGCGCCGGGCGTGTGGCTCGTGAGCGTCGAAGCGGCCGGCCAGAGCCGGAGCGGGCGCATCGTCGTACTGCGGTGACCGGCGTGCTTCTGGCGATCGCCGGAAGCTGCTAGGATGCCGCAGCCTGTCCCCTGCGCCGCCCCGTCTCCGCGCGGCCTGGCGGACGGCTTCCCGGCCGTGCGGCCGCTCCCGTCTCCTCCGCACGCCCGGGCCCCACTCCATGGTGTGGCGGCGTAGCTCAGCTGGTAGAGCAGGAGAATCATAATCTCTGTGTCCGGGGTTCGAGTCCCTGCGCCGCCACCAGTCTCCCGTTCCGTTCGCACGCGCCTGCGGCGGGTCGAGCCCGCGCTGCGCCGCGCGTTCGCCGGGCCCGGCGCGCTGCTGCACTCGCCGCGGCCCAAGCGCGTGCTGGTCGCGGTCAGCGGCGGCGCCGACTCGACGGCGCTGCTCGTGGCGCTCGCCTCGCTGCGCGGCGAGCTCGGCCTCGAGCTGACCGCCGCGCACCTGCACCACGGGCTGCGCGGCGCGGAGGCGGACGGCGATCTCGCGTTCGTGCGCGCGATGTGCGTGCGGCTGTCCGTGCCGCTGATCGCCGCGCGGTGGAACTGCCGCGCCCGCATGGCGCGCGCCGGACTCACCGGCCAGGCCGGGCTGCGCACGCTGCGGCGGCGATTCCTGCGGCAGGCGATGCGGCGCGCGGACGCGATCGCCATCGTCACCGCGCACACCGCCGACGACCAGCTCGAAACACTGCTCATGCGGCTCGGGCGCGGCACCGGCCTCGCGGGCGCGGCGGGCATGGCGCCGCGGCGCGGCGTGTGGCTGAAGCCGATGCTCGACGTCAGCCGCCGCGCGCTCGCGCGCGATCTCGAGGCCGCCGGACTCGGCTGGCGCGAGGACGCTTCGAACGCCGGCGGCGCATACCTGCGCAGCCGGATCCGGCACGTCGCCGTTCCGGCGCTGGCGCGCGCGCTGTGGCCGGCCGGCGAATCGTCACGGGCGCGTGAAATCCTCGCGCACCACGCGGTCGCGCTGTGCGATGACGCGCGTTCCGCCCGGCACGCGCTGCTCGCGTCGAACCACGTGAACCTCCGCGGACTCTGCCGTATCCACAGTGGGATGGCGTTTCTTGATTCGCGGCGGCTTGCTTCCTACCCTGATGTGGTGCAGGCGGCAGGGCTGGACCGGGTGTGGCGCTCGCTCGGAGGGAGCGTGGGCCTGACCCGTCGCCACAGGGCCGCCTGGCTGCAGGCGGTTCGCTCGCCGCGCGCACGCGCGCAGGTGGCGCTGCCCGGCGGCTGGCGGGCCGAGCGGCACGGCGCGCAGTGGGTGATCCGCGCGGTGCCGCGGGGCGTGATGCCGGCGGTCGCGCGGCCCGCCACGCTGGCGGTGCCGGGCCGTGTGGAGCGGGACGGCACGGCGGTGCGCAGCCGATGGGTCAGCGGGGACGCCGCGCGACGGGGGCTTTTCACCCGCCCGGGCGTGACCGAGTACTTCGCCGCTTCGGAATTGCGCGGGGCGCTGCAGTTGCGCGCCGCGGAAGTCGATGAAACGTTCGTGCCCTTCGGCCGCTCGCATCCCGCGCGGCTAAGGGATTTCATGCGGCGTCAGAGGGTCCGCGAGCCCCTGCGGCGCCGTCCCACCGTTCTCGCCGACGCCGGCGGAATCCTGTGGGTGGTGGGCGTGCGGCGCGCCGAGCGCGCGCGCATCTCGCCCGCCACGCGCCGGGCCCTCCGGGTCCACGCGGAGCGTTCATGACCGGCAGTCACGTGCACACCGAGCCGCAGGTGCGACGCATGTTCTCGGCCGAACAGATTGCCGCCCGCGTGGGCGAGATGGGTCTGGAGCTGGCCCGTGACTACGAAGGTTCGAGCCCGTTGTACGTCGGCGTGCTGAAAGGCGCGTGCATGTTCCAGTGCGACCTGGCGCGCGCGACGCCGTTCGACGTGGAGATGGACTTTCTGGCGGTGAGCTCGTACGGCGCCGGCACCCACACCAGCGGCTCGGTGCGGCTCGTCATGGATCTGCGCACCGACATTCGCCAGCGGCACGTGGTGCTGTGCGAAGGCGTCGTGGATTCCGGGCTCAGCGTGTCGTTCATCCTGGATCTGCTGCGCAACCGCGGTGCGGCGAGCATCAAAGTGGCGACGCTGCTCGACAAGGTGCCGTGCCGCCGCGTGCAGGTGCCCGTGGACTACGCGGGCTGGAAGATCGGAAGCGAATTCGTGGTCGGCTACGGCATGGATGCCGCCGAGCGCTACCGCAATCTGCCCTACGTGGGCGTTCTCGAGGAGGCATGACCTTGCACCCCGTGCTCAGGCGGGACTCCGGTCCCGGTGCCGACAATGGCCGCAACCGCGACGGGCGCCGCCCGCCGCGCGGCGGTCCCGGGCGCCGGCCGCCGGTTCCCATGCCCCCGGGCCGCCCGTTCCGCACGCTGGCGTTCTGGATGCTGGTGGTGCTGCTGTCGCTCGTCGCCTACCGCATGTACCAGGGCAGCTTCATGGCGCCGCAGCGGGCGGAGATCTCGTACACCCAGTTCATCAAGGAAGTCGACGGCGGCAACGTCGAGAACCTGCAGATCACCGAGAACACCGTCACCGGCGACCTGAAGCGCGAGTCGGTGACGCGGCTCGGCGGCCACGACGTGCCGTACAAGTCGTTCAAGACGACGATCGTCGGCGACGGCTCCACGCTGCCCGACCGCGTGTGGAAGGCGAACCCCGGCGCCGAGATCGAGGTGCGCCCGGCGGGACTGAACTGGCTGTCGATCCTGTTCACGTGGCTGCCGCTGGTGGTGGTGTTCGCCGCGTGGGTGTTCTTCCTGCGGCAGATGCAGTCGGGCGGCAGCGCCGCGCTCAAGTTCGGCAAGACCAAGGCGCGCGTGCTGCTCGAGAGCACGCCCAAGGTCACGTTCAAGGACGTTGCCGGCTGCGAGGAGGCCAAGACCGAGCTGCAGGAGATCATCGAGTTCCTGAAGGAGCCGCAGAAATTCCAGCGGCTGGGCGGCCGCATCCCCAAGGGCGCGCTGCTGCTCGGGCCCCCGGGCTCGGGCAAGACGCTGCTCGCCAAGGCCGTGGCCGGCGAGGCCGGCGTGCCATTCTTCTCCATGTCGGGCTCCGATTTCGTCGAGATGTTCGTGGGTGTCGGCGCGAGCCGCGTGCGCGACCTGTTCGAGCAGGGCAAGCGCAACGCGCCGTGCATCCTGTTCATCGACGAGATCGACGCCGTCGGCCGGCACCGCGGCGCGGGGCTGGGCGGCGGCCACGACGAGCGCGAGCAGACGCTGAACCAGCTGCTGGTCGAGATGGACGGCTTCGACTCCAACGAGGGCGTGATCATGGTGGCGGCCACCAATCGCCCGGACGTGCTCGATCCGGCGCTGCTGCGGCCCGGGCGCTTCGACCGGCAGATCGTGGTGGACTGGCCGGACGTGCGCGGGCGCGAAGGCATCCTCAAGGTGCACACGCGCAAGATCCCGCTCGCCGACGACGTCGATCTGCGCACGATCGCGCGCGGCACGCCGGGCATGTCGGGCGCGGACCTCGCGAACCTCGTGAACGAGGCCGCGCTGCTCGCGGCGCGGCGCAACAAGAAGAAGGTGACCGGCCGCGAGTTCGCGGACGCCAAGGACAAGGTGATGCTCGGCATGGAGCGCAAGAGCCTCGTCATGACCGAGGAGGAGCGGCGCACCACCGCGTATCACGAGGCCGGCCACGCGCTGGTGGCGTGGCTGCTGCCGGGCTCCGATCCCGTCGACAAGGTGAGCATCATCCCGCGCGGTCGCGCGCTGGGCGTGACCAGCTACGTTCCCAACGAGGAGCGCTACTCGCGCTCCAAGGAGGATCTGCTGCGCACGCTGGCGATGATGATGGGCGGGCGCGCGGCGGAGTGGCTGGTGTTCAAGCACTACACGACCGGCGCCTCGAACGACATCGAGCGCGCCACGTTGCTGGCGCGGAAGATGGTGTGCGAGCTCGGCATGAGCGACAACCTGGGACCGCTCACCTTCGGCCGCAAGGAGGAGATGGTGTTCCTCGGCAAGGAGATCGCGAGCCACAAGGACTACTCCGAGCAGACGGCGGAGCGCATCGACGCCGAGATCCGCGCGCTGGTCGAAGGCGCATACAATCAGGCCATGGGGCTGCTCGCCGACAACCTCGACAAGCTCAACCTGCTGTCGACCACGCTGCTCGAGCGCGAGATGCTGGACGGCGACCAGATGACCCGCCTGCTGAAGGGCGAGAAGCTCGAGCCGATGCAGCCCGCCACGCCGCCGAGCGCGGAACCCGTGGCCGAGAACCAGGCCGCCAAGACGGGCGAGACGCCGAAGCTCGAGCCGTTCGGTCCATCCCCCTCGCCGAGGCCGGCCGGCGCCTGACAACCGGGCAGCAACGCGGCACGTCCCCACCGAGGGCGCCGGGAAACCTCCTGGCGCCCTCGGCGTTCCGGGCCCGGCTGCCGGCACGGCAGCCCCGAAGCGCCGGTCTCCGGAACGAGACGGACCGCGCGCTTGAACGGAATATTGCAACTTTCCCCCGGGAATCGACGTCTAATGGTGTGTCACGTGCGGCGAACACGTGACGGCGACTACCAAACCAGTCGCGAAGTCTTCCAAGACAGGGGGATCAGGTCCGGAGAGGGCAAGCTCCGTGATCTGCGGATGGCGCCCGGCCCGTGAGCCGGGCGCTTTCGTTTGTGGCCGGCCGCCGATAGCGGCCCATTCGCCGCGTTGCTCCGTCGCGGTTGTCCTCGACGTATCTTCCGATACGTCTGCGGGAACCGCTCGGTCGCGCCTTGCGACTGGGCCACTCTCGGCGGCCTTACGCTTGCCGCCGTAGGCTTCCCCGTGGCGTCGAGCCTCAGCTCGCGGCGGCGGCGGTGGGGGCGGGAGTGGGCGGGGGGGTGAAGGTGCGGCCTTCGTTCGCGAGTTTGGAGACCAGGGGTGCGGGGCGGAAGCGGTCGCCTTTTTCGCCGCGCAGGGCGTTCAGCCGCGACTCCACGCGGGCGGCGCCGAGCGCGTCGGCCCAGCGCAGCGGGCCGCCGCGGAACGGCGGGAAGCCGGCGCCGAGCACCATTGCCAGGTCGATCATGCCGGCATCGGCGGCGATCTGGTCCTCGAGGCAGCGCGCGGCCTCGTTCACCATCACCAGCGCCATGCGCTCGGCCAGCGCGTCGAGGCGTTCGGGGCGGCGGCGTGGCGTCACGCCGATCAGCCGGATCACCGCCGGGTCGGGCTCGCGGCGGCGGCCGCGATAGCGGTAGAAGCCGGCGCCGGTCTTCCGGCCGAAGCGATCGGCCTCCACCATCCGGCCCAGCACCGGTGACTCGCTCATGCGGTCGGGAAACGCCCGCGCCAGGATGGCGGCGACCTTGGCGGCCACGTCGATGCCGACCTCGTCCACCACCTCGAACGGGCCCATGGGCATGCCGAAACCGCGCATCGCGCGGTCCACGTCGGCGACCGCCCAGCCCTCCTCGGCCAGGTGCAGCGCTTCGCGCAGGTACGGCATCAGCACGCGATTGACCACGAACCCGGGCGCGTCGCTCACCACCACCGGGGTCTTGCCGAGCGTGCGCGCCAGCGCCACGGCGGTGGCCAGCGCCTCGGGCGAGGTGCGGTCGCCGCGCACCACCTCGACCAGCGGCATGCGGTGCACCGGATTGAAGAAATGGAATCCGCACAGCCGCTCGGCATGCTCGAGTCCGGCCGCGAGCGCGTTCACCGACAGCGACGAGGTGTTGGTGGCGAGCAGCGCCCGGGCCGGCAGCCGCACCTCGAGCTCGGCGAACACGCGGCGCTTGACGTCCAGGTCCTCGACCACGGCCTCGATCGCGGCGTCGCAGCGGCCGAGCCCCTGCAGGTCGAGCGCGGGCATCAGCCGCGCGAGCTGGGCGCCGGCCTCGGTGCGCGTGGCGCGCCGGCGGCGCAGGCGGTCCTCGACCAGCCCGCGGATCGTGCGCAACCCGCGCGTCACCGCCTCGGGGCTGACGTCGCGCATCCGCACCGCGATCCCGCGGCGCGTGGCCAGCTCGGCGATGCCGGCGCCCATCACGCCCGCGCCGGCCACCACCAGCGAGCGCACCGGCGCCGGCGGGGCGCCGAGCGGCTCCTTCTTGGCGCGCTCGGACTGCAGGAAGATGCGCACCAGGTTCTTGCACACGGGCGAGGTGACGAGCGGCGCGACCTCGGCGGCTTCGAGATCGAAGCCGCGCTGCAGCGGCTGCCCCAGGCCGTGCTCGATCACGCGCAGCGCGGCAAGCGGGGCCGGATAGTTGCCGCCGGTGCGCTTGCGCACGCTG
>DASSIN010000024.1:0-28747 GCA_035691845.1 Candidatus Eiseniibacteriota bacterium
AGCCGCACCTCGATCCGCGCCTCGTGCGGGCCGTCGTCGAGCGGCGCCGCCGGAACCCACGTCAGCGACGAATCGCGCCGCGCGACCTCTGCCGGCGCGCCGTCCACCGTCAGCGCCACGTCGTCGAATCCGCCGCGCACGCGCGCCGCGATGCGCGGCTCGCCGCGCGCGAACAGCGTGTCCTCGCCGGTGTCGGGATCGCGCGCGGTGAACGTCTCGATCACCGGCACGCGGCGCGCGAAGTAGCGCGCGAGGCCGACGTACAGCGCCTCGGCCTCGATCTCCTGCGCGCCCGGCGTGGCCAGGCGCTGCTCGGTGGGGGGATAGGTGATGTAGCTGGTCTCGGTCAGCAGCCCGGGGGAGTCGCTGGTGCGCAGCACGAAGTAGTTGCCGGGGATCACGCGACCGCTGCCGATCGCCACGTTGCGCACCAGCGAGCGGTGCACGTCCTGCGCGGCGTCCAGCGCAACGCCCTCGTCGCCGAGCTGGTAGTAGGTCTGGGTCTCGTTGACGTCGTGCGCCGCGCCGGCGTCGGCGTTGTGGTGGATCGACATGAACAGGTCGGGGTGGAACGCGTTGGCGATCGCGGTGCGCGCGGCCAGGTCGGCGTGCAGCGAGCTGTCGGCGGGCGTCAGGAAGTCGCGATCGGTCTCGCGCGTCAACAGCACGTGGGCGCCGTGCGCCGTCAGCAGGTCGCGCAGGCGCAGCGCGACGTCCAGGTTCACTTCCTTCTCGGTCAGGCCGTGCACGCCCACGGCGCCGGTGAAGAACCCGCCGTGGCCGGGATCGATCGCGATCCGCCGGCCGGAAAGCCCGCTCGCGTCAACGGAGTCTGGCCGGTCGAGCAGCGAGTCGTAGCCGGGCTTCGGCATGACGACGACGGGGGCGGGCGGCGCGGCGGGCGGGACGGGCGGCCTGGGGTGCGGGCCGGCGCAGCCGGCGAGCGCCGCCAGCAGCGCCACGAGCGCGCGCGAGCGGCGCGACCGGCCATGTCCCCGGCGCCTCCATGCGCGGTGGGGAATCATGGCCGGACCGTAGCACGGCGCGCGCGCGGCCGGCAACGCACGGCGCTGGAAACACGAAGCTTGCGCGCGCGAGCGGCCGCGTGCTACCCCTCACCGTTCGAGTCCGGCCGCGGGGCTCCTGGCGGGTACCCGCGGTGACATGGGCGCCCTCGCGCCTGTCGCGTTCCCGCATTACCCAAGGAGACCCTCATGACCGTTGCCACGCGCGTGCGCCTGGGGTGTGCCGGCATCGTGCTGGCGCTGCTCCTCGCCGGTTGTGCCGGGACGGGCAAGGACGAGCTCGTGATCGGCGAGTACGGATCGCTCACCGGCAACGACGCGACGTTCGGGCAGTCCACCAAGAACGGCGTCGAGCTGGCGTACTCGGAGCTGCAGGCGCAGAAGCAGGGCAGGATCGGCGGCCTGCCGGTGCGGTTCGTGGTCGAGGACGACCAGGGACGGCCCGAGGAGGCCGCGACGGTCGTGCAGAAGCTCATCAACCAGGACCGCGTGATCAGCGTGATCGGCGAGGTGGCGTCGTCGCGCAGCCTGGCCGCGGCGCCGATCTGCCAGGCCGCGGGCGTGCCGATGATCTCGCCCTCGTCCACCAATCCCGCGGTGACGGAAAAGGGCGACTACATCTTCCGCATGTGCTTCATCGACCCGTTCCAGGGCACGGTGATGGCCAGGTTCGCCGGCGACAGCCTGCACCTGAAGCGGGTGGCGATCCTGAAGGACGTGAAGAACGACTACAGCGTGGGGCTGGCGCAGTTCTTCACCGAGGCGTTCACGCGGACGGGCGGACAGATCGTCGAGGAGACCGCCTACAGCGCCGGCGACCAGGACTTCCGCTCCCAGCTCACCGCGATCAAGGCCAAGAATCCGCAGGCGATCTTCGTGCCGGGCTACTACACCGAGGTCGGCCTGATCGCGCGCCAGGCGCGCGAGCTGGGCATCACGGTGCCGATCCTGGGTGGCGACGGCTGGGAGAGCGAGCAGCTCCTCAACATCGGCGGCGCGGCGCTGAACGGCTCCTACTATTCCAACCACTTCGCCGTGGACAACCCCGATCCGCACCTGCAGGACTTCCTGCGCCGCTACAAGGCCAAGTTCGGCAAGGAGTCCGACGCGATCGGCGGGCTGGCCTACGACGCCGCCTCGGTGCTGTTCCAGTCGCTCGACAAGCTGGCGCAGCAGGATCCGGACACGTTCAAGGGACTGGCGTCGTCCAAGGCCGGCACGAGCGCGCGCAAGGCGGCCGAGAAGAAGCTGCGCGACATCATCGCCACCACCACGCGCTATCCCGGTGTGACCGGCACGATCACGCTGGACGAGCACCGCAACGCCTCGAAGCCGGCCGTCGTGATCGCGATCAGGAACGGCGCGAAGCACTACGCCGCCACGATCAACCCCTGAGCCACGCGAAGGGATGTAGGCCGGGGGATCGCGGAATCAGGCGATGAGCACGTTCCTGCAGCAGCTCGTGAACGGAATCACGTGGGGATCGGTGTATGCCCTGATCGCGCTGGGCTACACCATGGTGTACGGCATCCTGCGGCTCATCAACTTCGCCCATGGCGACGTCTACATGCTGGGGGCGTTCGTGGGCCTGTACACGGCCACGTGGCTGCGCGCTGGCGAGAATCCGAGCCTCGGACACGCGGCCGTGGTGCTGCTGGCGGCGATGCTGGCGTGCGGCGCGATCGGCATCGTCATCGAGCGCGCGGCGTACAAGCCGGTGCGGCACTCGTCGCGGCTGTCGGCGCTGATCACCGCCATCGGCGTGTCGCTGTTCCTCGAGAACGGCGGCGTGCTGCTGTTCGGGCCCGACCCGCGGTTCTTCCCGCAGATCGTGGCGGCCAAGATCATCCCGCTGGGCGGCGGGGTCACGATCTCGAACCAGCAGATCATCATCCTCGGCGTGTCGCTGGCGCTGATGTTCGCGCTGCGGTTCATCGTGCTGCACACGCGCGTCGGCAAGGCGATGCAGGCGGTGTCGTACAGCCACACCGCGGCGTCGCTGATGGGGATCTCGGTGGACCGCATCATCACGTTCACGTTCATGCTGGGCTCGATGCTGGCGGCCGCCGCCGGCGTGCTGGTGGCGCTGCAGAATCCCAAGATCGAGCCGTACATGGGCGTGCTGCCGGGACTGAAGGCGTTCGTCGCCGCGGTGCTGGGCGGGATCGGCAACATCCCGGGCGCGGTGATCGGCGGGCTGGTGATGGGCGTGGCCGAGGTGCTGGTCACGGGCTACGTGTCGCCCACCTACCGCGACGCGATCGCGTTCGTGCTGCTGATCGTGATCCTGCTGGTGCGGCCGGCGGGCATCCTCGGCAAGTCGCAGGCGGAGAAAGTGTGATGCGCCGCGCGCTCGGGCCGATCGCCGTGCTGCTGCTGCTGGCCGGGCTCGACGTCGCCCTGCCGCGGCTCATCAATCCGTACCTGTTCCAGATCGTGGTGCTGTGCGGCATCAACGTGATCCTGGCCGTTTCGCTGAACCTGGTGAACGGATTCACGGGCCAGTTCTCGATCGGTCACGCGGGGTTCATGGCGGTGGGCGCGTACGGCTCGGCGATGTTCTCGCTGCACGTGGGGCAGAAGTGGGCCGACGCGCTGGCGGCCGCGCACCTGCCGGGCGCGATCGCCACCGGGCTGCCGCTGCTGGCCGCGCTGCTGCTGGGCGGGCTGCTGGCGGCGGCCGCGGGCTGGCTCGTGGGGCTGCCGTCGCTGCGGCTGCGCGGCGACTACCTGGCGATCGTGACGCTGGGATTCGGCGAGATCATCCGCGTGATCATCACCAACGTGAACGCGGTGGGCGCGGCGCGCGGACTGCCGGGGATCCCGGGCTGGGTGGATTTCTTCTGGGTCGGGCTCGGCGTGGTGGCGGTGATCGTGGTGGCCGTGAACCTGGCGCACAGCACGCACGGCCGGGCGCTGTTCGCGATCCGCGACGACGAGGTGGCGGCCGAGGCGCTGGGCGTGGACACCACCCGCTACAAGGTGCTGGCGTTCGTGTACGGCGCGTTCTTCGCGGGCGTCGCGGGCGGGCTGTTCGCGCACTACCTGTCGTACCTGAACCCCAACTCGTTCACGTTCCTGAAGAGCATCGAGGTGATCGCGATGGTGGTGCTGGGCGGGCTCGGCAGCATCTCGGGCTCGGTGCTGGCGGCGATCATCCTCACGCTGCTGCCCGAGGTGCTGCGCCCGGTCAAGGACTACCGCATGGTGCTGTACTCGCTGATGCTGATCGTGCTGATGATCACGCGGCCGGGCGGGCTGCTCGGCAACCGCGAGCTCAGGTTGCCGTGGCGCAAGCGCCAGACCGCATCCGGCACGGGGCTGGCGTGACCGCGCCCGCCGACGCGCCGCTGCTGCAGCTGGACGACGTCACCATGCAGTTCGGCGGGTTGAAGGCCGTCTCCGGGCTGTCGCTCACCCTCGGGCGCGGCGAGCTGGTCGGCCTGATCGGCCCGAACGGCGCCGGCAAGACCACGGTGTTCAACCTGATCACCGGCGTGTACGCGCCCAGCGCGGGGCGCATCGTGTTCGAGGGCAAGCCGATCAATGGCAAGAAGCCGCACGCGATCGCGCGCGGCGGCATCACGCGCACGTTCCAGAACATCCGGCTGTTCTCGTCGCTCAGCTGCCGCGACAACGTGGCGATCGCCGGCCACGCGCATTCGCGTGCCGGGCTCACCGACGCGCTGCTGCGCACGCGGCGGTTCGCGGAAGACGAGCGCGAGCTGCAGAGCCTGTCGTCCGCCATGCTCGAGCGGCTCGGGCTCACGCGGTTCGCGGACACGCGCGCCACCGAGCTGCCGTACGGGCAGCAGCGCCGGCTGGAGATCGCGCGCGCGCTGGCCGGGCGCCCGCGGCTGCTGCTGCTGGACGAGCCGGCGGCCGGGCTCAATCCGCAGGAGAGCGAGGACCTGATGCGCATCATCCAGGAGCTGCGCACGCAGCTCGAGCTCACGATCCTGCTGATCGAGCACGACATGCGGGTGGTGATGGGGATCTGCGGGCGGATCGCGGTGCTCGACTACGGCGTCAAGATCGCCGAGGGCAGCCCGGAGCGCATTCGCAGGGATCCGCGCGTGATCGAGGCGTATCTGGGCGAAGAAGTTCCGACCGCGCCGCCCTCGTGAGCCCGTCGAACGCGATCCTCGAGGTCCAGGACCTCGACGTCTACTACGGCGCCGTGCACGCGCTGCAGGGCGTGACGTTGCGGGCCGAGGCGGGTGAGATCGTGACGCTGATCGGCGCCAACGGCGCCGGCAAGAGCACGCTGCTGCGCACGATCTCGGGACTGGTGCGCCCGCGCGGCGGCGCGATCCGGTTCGAGGGCCGCGACCTGACCCGCGTCCCGGCTCACGAGATCGTCGGACTCGGCATCTCCCAGGCGCCCGAGGGCCGGCTCGTGTTCGCGAACATGTCGGTGGAGGACAACCTCGAGCTCGGCGCCTACCGCCGCAAGGATCGCGCGGGCATCGTCGCCGACCGCGCGCGCGTCTTTCAGCTGTTCCCACGGTTGCAGGAGCGCCGCCGCCAGAACGCCGGCACGCTGTCCGGGGGCGAGCAGCAGATGCTGGCGATCGGCCGTGCGGTGATGTCGCGCCCGCGCCTGCTGCTGCTGGACGAGCCATCGCTCGGCCTCGCCCCGCTGCTGGTGCGCGAGATCTTCAAGACCATCCGTGAGATCAACGCCACCGGCGTCACCGTGCTGCTGGTCGAGCAGAACGCGCACATGGCGCTGTCGATCGCCCGCCGGGGCTACGTGCTCGAGACCGGCCGCGTGCGGCTCGAGGACCAGGCGTCGGCACTGCTCGTGAACGACGAGGTCCGCCAGGCCTACCTCGGCGGCTGACGGTCCGTCATCCGGCGCGACAGTTCCGATCCGCCGCGTGCGGGCTCGCGTCCCCGTTTCGAATCGGGGCCGTGTCGGAAAACTTTTCCGTCCTCCGCAGCGGGATTCGCGAGGCGGAAGGACCAACTTCTGCAATGGCAGTCGACAAGGACCACGGCAATGTATCGATCGCGAGACACTGATGCGTCAGGGTTCGACTCGGCGGCCGCTCATTGACTCGAAGGCGTGTCGCGCTGACAGACTGTCCTGCGCTCCTGCCAAACCGGGCTGGGATATCCGCGGGAAACCTTCGAAAAACGACTTGTGCCGACCTGGACCCCCGACCTACTATGCCCGCGGCCGCTCCATGATTGTCAGCCAGCGCCGATCGCCCACCTCAGAACGGATTCGCTCGCGATCGCATGGCCCGCGGCCGCAGCACCGAAGTGCTGACGCCGGCCAGGCTGCCGGGTGTGGCGTGAGTCCCCATCGCTGGGGGGCTTCACCCAAACTGGTGATGGCCGGGCTGTCGAATTGGCCAACGGATTTGGGCCAGGACTGCTTCGCACGCCTGTCATGGACGATGGGGGAAGCCCAAGTAGTTCCAAGCACTACAGCACGTTAGTTCCCAATTCGCCGGCATTTGCGCGGGATGGCTCGTCCCTTGCAGTCACTGGGGACTGGAACGCGCGACCGTGTGAGGAGCCCCGAGCTCCTGGCCGTGCGGTGCGTCCTCTCGGTTCCGTCCCGTGACGGCTGAGACGTTCACTCCGGCCGATGGCCGGTGAGTAGATCTCTAGCTAGAGGAGTCTCACCACCATGATGAACCTCATCCGCAACTTCGTGCGCGACGAGAAGGGCGAAGACCTGATCGAGTACGGCCTGCTGGCGGCGTTCGTGGCGGCCGTGGCCACCGCGGTCATCATCGGCGATCCGCTCGGCCTGACGGGTGCCATCGAGGGTGCCTACCAGAAGGCCGTCGACGCCCTCAACGCGCAGTAATCAGCGTGACGACACCGATCTGGGTGCTGGTCCCGGTCGTCCTCGTGGCGGCCGGGGCCACCTGGACGGATCTGAAGACGCGCAGGGTCCCGAACGCGCTCACGTTTCCGGCGCTGCTGGCTGGAATCGCGGCGCACGCGGTGATGCAGGGCCGGGCCGGGGCGCTGAGCGCCGCGCTCGGGATGCTGGTGGCGGGCGGGCTGTTCCTGCCGGGCTGGCTGATGGGCTGGAAGGGCGCTGGAGACGTGAAGCTGATGGCGGCCGTCGGCGCCTGGGTGGGGTTTCCCCAGGCCGTGATCGCCGCGCTCGTGAGCTTCATCGCGGGCGGGGTCATCGCGCTGATCGAGGCCGTGCGGCGCAGGATGCTGAAACAGTCGCTCGCCAACATCGGCATGTTCGGTGCATGGGTCATGAGTCGTGGCGCCGGCGTCAGACCGATGACATCGGGCGAACGGTTTCCGTTCGCGCTCGCGGTGCTGGTCGGCGGCGTGACGGCGATGGTGTGGAAATTCTGAACTCGAGGAGGCGATCGTGAACGCATGGCGCAGACTCCGGCGCGTGACCAATCAGCGGGGCGTCGAGCTGATCGAGTTCGCCATCGTCCTGCCGCTGCTGCTGGTCCTCACCCTCACGGTGGTGGACTTCAGCCGCGCGTTCTTCATGAAGAGCATTCTCACCGCGGCGGCGCGCGAGGGCGCGCGGCTGGCCGTGGTGACCAACGACCCTGCCGCCGCACAGACACGGGCCGTGGACGTCGCGAAGTCGGGTGGCGTCACCGACGCCTCGTCGACCGTGACCGGTCCCGACGCCAACAAGTTCATGGAGTGCGACGTGTCCGGCAACTTCACGTTCCTCTATCCGGGCCTGTTCGGCTGGCTCGGCAACAGTTTCTCGAATCCGATGCTGCTGACCGCTTCGGTCAGCATGCGCAAGGAGGGGTGATCCGTGAGCGCGAAGCGGGGACAAACTTTCGTGGTGATGGCGGTCCTCCTCGGCGGCGCCGCCGCGGTGCTCGGCTACTTCACGCTGACGACGATGGCGTCGCAGGCGTCGAAGGCGAGCGGGCGTGATTTCCGGCCGGTGGTCGTCACCGCCGCGGATCTCACCTTCGGCCAGAAGCTCGAGCCGGCGATGCTGCGCGTCGTCAAGTATCCGAAGGACGCGGTGCCGGCCGGCGCGTTCACGAGCGTGGACTCCGTGGTCGGACAGACCACCAAGGTGTTCCTGGGGGCGCGCGAGCCGGTGACGGCGATCAAGCTGTCGTCGCGCGGCGGCGGCCTGTCGATGCTGGTGCGGCCGACGATGCGCGCGGCCAGCGTCGAGGTGAACCAGGTGTCGGGCGTGTCGGGGTTCGTGCTCCCCGGCGACCGCGTGGACGTGCTGGTCACGGTGGACAAGCATCGCATGAACGAAGAGGCGATCACGCACGTGATCCTGCAGAACATCGAGGTGCTGGCGGCCGGACAGAAGACCCAGCAGCAGGACAACAAGCCGATCACCGTGCAGGCCGTGACGCTGCTGGTCGAGCCCGAGGGCGCCGAGGCGATCGCCCACGCCATGCACGAGGGCGAGATCACGCTGGCGCTGCGCAACCCCGAGGACCAGGACGAGACCAAGATCGCGGCGCTGAACACGAACCAGATGCTGGGCGCCACCGCGCCGGCGCCGGTGAAGGTCGCGGCCGCGCACCACGCGGCCCGGCGGCCGACCGCGGTCCCGGCCATGATGACTCCGCGTCCGGAGCGGCCCAAGCCCGAGGCCAAGATTCGCATCATCCGCAGCGCCAAGGTGGACGAGACCCCCGCGGTCCACGACAGCACCGTTTCCCAGTAAACGAACGTGTCCCGGCTACAAGGAGGTCGCCTGATGTCGGTCCTGAACCAGACGTGGAAGCGGTGGGCGGTGGTCGTGGCGGCGGTCGTGGCGCTGGCATCGCCGGCGCTGGCGGCCGACCAGCTGCGGGTCGAGGTCGGCCGGGCGGTCGTCGTCACGTCGCCCGACGAGGTGAAGACGGTCGCCATCGCCGAGCCCAAGATCGCCGACGCGGCGGTGGGCTCGGCGCGCACCGTGGTGGTGAACGGCAAGTCGCCGGGCCTGACCACGCTCGTCGTCTACAACGAGGGCGGGCGCTATCAGGTCTACGACGTCCAGGTGTTCGTGCCGAACATGGACAAGCAGGTGATCCTGCACGTCCACGTCTCGGAGCTGAACAAGGACGCCCAGCGCGAACTGGGTTTCGATTTCTTCGGCCAGGGCCAGAGCAACGTGCCGTGGCTGGACGGCACGCTGCAGGGCGGGTTGTTCACGACCAAGATCGCGAATCCGTCGGCGCCGCTCACGCTGGGGCCGTCGACCGACGGGTTCCTGAACTACAACAAGAACGACGGGCGCCTCACGCTGCAGACGACGTGGAAGGCGCTCGAGCAGAAGGGTGACATCCGCACGCTCGCCAGCCCGACGCTGGTGGCGAAGAGCGGCGATTCCGCCAGCTTCCTGGCCGGCGGCGAGTTCCCGATTCCGATCGCGCAGAGCGGCGGGGCGGCCACGTCCAGCGGCGCCATCACCGCCGCGATCACGATCGCGTGGAAGGAGTTCGGCGTGAAGGTGCGCTTCACGCCCATCGTCAACACCAACGGCATCATCACGCTCAAGGTGGCGCCCGAGGTGAGCCAGATCGACTTCACGAACCCGCTGATCATCGAGGGCTTCCGCGTCCCGGTGATCATCACGCGCCGGGCCGAAACCGTGGTGGACCTCCGCGAGGGGGAGTACCTCGTGATCGGCGGGTTGAAGGAAAAGGACACGAACAAGGCCATCAAGCGGGTGCCCATTCTCGGGCAGATCCCGATTCTCGGATGGTTCTTCAGCACCAAACGAACCGAGACCAGCGAGCGCGAGCTCGTATTCGTCGTGACGCCGGAGATCGTGACGGCCGCGACGACCCTGCCGCCCCTGCCGACGGACCGGCCGGAGATGAAGTAGCTTCGACGAAAGAGGTGTGATCATGGCCAGCCCTCGGGAGATTCTGAAGCATCAGCGCGGCGCGATCATGGTGTGGATGGCGCTGTTCCTCGTGCTGATGATGTGCTTCATCGGCTTCGCGGTGGACGCCTCGAAGATGGCGGCCACGCGCGCGCAGCTGCAGGCCACGGCCGACGCCGCCGCGCTGGCCGGCGCCTCGGCGGTCGATCCCGACAGCGGCAGGATCATCAAGGACCAGGCGGTGGCGCGGGCCGAGCTGATGGCGGCCCAGAACAAGGCGTTCGTGGACGGCTCGGTGCCGGTGGTGGTCGAGGACGGCGACGTCCAGGTCAGCAACGACCTGACCGAATGCACCGTCACCGTGTACCGCGACGCGAGCCGCGGCACCGGCATCGTCACATACTTCGCCAAGCTGTTCGGGCAGCAGAACACCTACATGCACGCCACGGCCACGGCCAAGGTCGTGCACCCGAACGAGCAGTGCTGCAACCTGGTGCCGATGGGCGCCGTGCCGCCGATCACGGGCGACTTCAAGACCGGATGCGTCGACGGCATCTACACGCTCAAGGTGGCGAGCGGGCAGGGCACGACCGGCAACTACGGGCTCGTGGACTTCCCGCCGTGCGATCAGGGTCTGTGTTCCGACACCCAGGTCACGGGCGGCGCGCAGGTGCGCTGCCTGATGGCGAACGGCTACTGCTGCTGCATCGCGATCGGGACCCAGATCCAGACCGAGCCCGGCAACAAGATCGGCCCCGTCAACCAGGGGTTGGCGGACCGGTTCCGGGCGGACACCGACCAGCGCCCGAACATCTGCTACAGCGACTACCGCGGCAACGGCAAGCGCGTGGTGTTCGTGCCACAGGTCACCCCGTTCAGCAACGGCCGCACCACGGTGACGATCACGGGGTTCCTGGCGTTCTTCCTGCGCGATGTCCCGCAGAACGACACCGTCCAGGCCGAGTTCCTGTACGACAACGCCCCGGGCGACGGCTCGGGGGGCACCGGCACCACCGTCGCCATCCACCTCATCAAGTGACACGAACCGGCCGATAACCTGACACCGTCTCCAGCCTCCGAGGACCCATGACTTCGCCCCTGTCGGTCGTCCTGATCCACCGCAACGAGCAGGAACGTCTTCAGCTGCGCTCCGCGCTCGAGGCGTTGGACTCCGTCCAGATCGCCGGCGAGCGCTCCGATCTGCGGTCGGGGATCGCGCTGGCGTACCAGGTGCGGCCGGCGATCCTGGTGGTGGAGCTGGCGCCGCCGGTGGACGACACGCTGCAGCTCGCGGCCCAGTACAAGCTCGAGCATCCGGACGTGGCGCTGTTCCTGTGCACCGACGTGTTCGACCCCGACATGCTGGTGCGCGCGATGCGCGCGGGCGCGAACGAGATCCTGCGCCGGCCGCTGGACCGCGGCGCGCTCGGGCAGGCGGTGGACCGCGTGGCCCAGGTCGCCACCCGCAAGCAGGGCGGCGGCGCCTCGCGCCGGGTGATCACGGTGTTCTCGAACAAGGGCGGCACGGGCGTGAGCACGATCGCCACCAACCTGGCCCTGAACCTGCGCACGCACACCAACAAGGAGGTGGCGCTCGCGGATCTCGACTACCAGTCTGGCGACGTCGCGTTCCTGCTCGGGATCGAGCCCAAGCGCTCGATGGCCGAGGTGCTCGCCTCTCCCAAGCTCGACTCGGCCAGCGTGCAGGACGCGCTGGCCAAGCACTCGAGCGGCGTGTTCGTGCTGTCGCAGCCCGAGCAGCTCGACCGCATGGAGGCCGTCACGCCCGATCAGGTCGGCACGCTGCTCGACATCCTGGGCAGCACGTTCGACATCACGGTGGTGGACGCGCCGCACGTGTTCAACGAGGTGACGCTGGAGATCTTCGACCGCTCGAGCACGGTGCTGCTGGTGGCGGAGGCCAGCATCCCGTCGCTGCGCGCCGCGCGGCGCTCGCTCGAGATCTTCCAGAAGCTCAACTACTTCGTGGTGCCCGATCGCGTGCGCGTCGTCATCAACCGCCAGAGCGACCAGAACTCGATCGATCTCGACCAGATCGAGGAGACGCTGGGCGTTCCGGTGTTCGCCACGATCGCCAACGACTACGGCGCGGTCAGCAAGGCCATCAATCTGGGCCGCCCGCTGTGTCTCGAAGCGCCCGACAGTCGTGCCGGGCGCGATCTCGTCACGCTTGCGCGCAAGATCTCGCCGGTGGAGCCCGCGGTACTCGCGCCCAACGGCGCCGCGCCGGAGACGCCGGCCCGGGGACGCGCCAAGCTGCGCCTGTTCGGAAGGGGGTAGCACGTCATGAATCTTCGCCGGCGAATGGGCCGACCCGCGGACAACGGGGCCCAGGCCACCGTCACCCCGGTGCTGTCGCGCGCGCCCGAAGCGGCCCCCGACCGCTACCAGATGCTGAAGAAGCAGCTCCACCGCGAGCTGATCGCCAAGCTGGACCTGGCGCAGATGGAGCAGCTCGCCGATGACGAGCGTCGCGTGCAGGTGGAACGCGTGGCGCGGCGCCTGCTGGCCGAGACCGACATCCGCCTCACGCGCGCGGACGAGGAGCGGCTGATCACCGAGCTGCTGCACGACACCTTCGACCTGGGCCCGATCACGCCGCTGCTGCTGGACGAGGAGATCAGCGACATCCTCGTCAACACCGAGCGGCAGGTGTACGTCGAGCGGCTCGGCAAGCTGGAGCTGACGCCGGTCACGTTCCGGGACGAGGCCCACCTGCGGCTGATCATCGACCGCATCATCTCGCGCGTCGGCCGGCGCATCGACGAGTCCACGCCGCTCGTGGACGCGCGCCTGCCGGATGGCTCGCGCGTCAACGCCATCATCCCGCCGGCCTCGATCGACGGGCCGGTGCTGTCGATCCGCCGGTTCCGCCGGCGCGCGCTGTCGATCGACGACCTGCTGTCGCTCGGCACCATCACCGCCGAGATGGCCACGTTCATGACGGCCGCGATCCGCGCCCGGCTCAACATGCTGATCACGGGCGGCACCGGCTCCGGCAAGACCACGCTGCTCAACATCCTGTCGCGCTACATCCCGGACGACGAGCGCATCATCACGATCGAGGACTCGGCCGAGCTGCAGCTGCAGCAGCCGCACGTGGTGCGGCTCGAGACGCGGCCGCCCAACATCGAAGGCCGCGGCCAGATCACGCAGCGCGACCTGGTCAAGAACTCGCTGCGCATGCGGCCCGACCGCATCGTGGTGGGCGAGGTGCGCGGCGAGGAAGTGCTGGACATGCTGCAGGCCATGAACACCGGCCACGACGGCTCGCTGACCACGCTGCACTCCAACGGGCCGCGCGACGCGCTGCACCGGCTCGAGAACCTGGTGCTGATGGCCGGCCACGCGCTGCCCGACCGCGCCATCCGCGAGCAGGTCGCCTCGGCGCTCGAGCTGATGGTGCACGTCTCGCGCGTCTCGGACGGCAGCCGCAAGGTGCTGTCGATCCAGGAAATCCTCGGCATGGAGGGCCCGGTCGTCACGATGCAGGAGATCTTCCGCTACGTTCCGACCGGCATCGGCGCCGACGGGCACGTGCAGGGCTACTTCGAGGCCACCGGCCTCGTGCCGCGCTGCCTCGACCGCCTGCGCCTGGCCGGCACCGACGTTCCCACCGATATCTTCGAGCGGGGCCGCCGCATGGGGGCTGCCCGATGATCCTGATCGTCGCACTGTTGGTGTTCATGGCGGTCGCGCTCGGCGTCGTGGGCATCGTCTACGAGCGCCAGAGCGCGGCCGAGAAGGCGATGCTGAGCCGCGTCTCGACGGGTGTGGGCGGCAAGGCCGAGCTGCACGACGTCGAACGCGACGTGCGCTACAGCTCGCTGCCGTGGTTCGACCGCATCCTGCGGGCGTTGAGCATCGGGCAGCGGCTCGAGCTGCTGCTGTACCAGGCCGGCATGAACATGCGCGCCGGCGTGCTGGTGCTGCTGATCGCGCTGTTCGCGATGGCCGGCTACGTGCTCGGCATGGCGGCGTTGCACCGCATCTTCGCCGCGCTGCTCACCATGGCCGTGCTGGCGCCCGTGCCATACATCTACGTGGTGTATCGCAAGAACCAGCGCATGAAGGCGTTCGCGCGCGAGTTCCCGGACGCGCTCGATCTGCTGGTGAGCGCGCTGCGCGCGGGGCTGTCGTTCAGCTCGGCGCTGCAGATCGTGTCCGAGGAGTCGCCCGACCCGGTGCGGGGCGAATTCGCGATCACGGTCGAGGAGCAGTCGCTGGGCGTCGACATGCGCGAGGCGATGGTCAACCTCGCGGACCGCGTGGACTCGCTCGACCTGCGGTTCTTCGTCACCGCGGTGCTGCTGCAGCGCGAGACGGGCGGCAACCTGGCCGTGGTGCTGGCCAGCACCGCCACCCTGATCCGCGACCGGTTCCGCATCCTCGGCGACATCCAGACGTTCACCGCGCAGGGCCGGCTCACCGGCTGGATCCTCTCGCTGTTGCCGCTCGGCATGGCGCTCTACACGGTGGCGCTCGTTCCCAATTACTTCCGGCCCATGATCGAGACCCACAGCGGCCGAATGGTCCTGGTCGCCGCAGGGGCGATGCAGGTGCTCGGCATGCTCATCATCCGCCGCATCGTGCGGATTCGGGTGTAGCCATGATGATCCTCGTCACCAGTCTGCTCATCTTCGCGGCGGTCAGCGCGGCCGCCTACGCCGTCTCCGTCCACGTCGCCACCGAGCGCAGTCCGGTGGCCGTGCGGCTGCGCCAGCTGCGCGCCCAGCACGGCAACGCCCAGGTCAGCTACGGCGATCGCCCGCCCGTGATCATGCGGCTGATCGCGCAGCTCGGCGGGTTCCTGCCGTCGCGCGAGGGCAGCGACGCGCTGCGCACCGGCCTCGTGCGCGCCGGCTATCGGCGCGGCGACGCGCCGATGATCCTGCTCGGCAGCAAGGTGCTGTGCGCGATCGCGCTGCCGATCGCGTGGATGGCGGTCGGCTACTTCACCGCGCGGCCGGTCGGCAACGTGGTGTTCGTGTCGGTGCTGCTCGGCGTGCTCGGCTTCTACCTGCCGACGATGTACGTGGCCGTGCGGCAGCGGCAGCGTCACGACGAGATCCTGGGATCGCTGCCGGACGCGCTCGACCTGATGGTGGTGTGCGTCGAGGCGGGCCTCGGCATGGGCGCCGCGCTGCAGCGCGTGGGGCAGGAGATCCGCATCGCGAGCCCGGTGCTGTCGGACGAGCTGGGGCTCGTCAACCGCGAGATGCAGGCCGGCATGTCGCGCACCGACGCGCTGCGCAACCTGGCCGAGCGCACCAGCGTCGACGACATCTACTCGCTGGTCGCGATCCTGATCCACACCGACCGCCTGGGCACGAGCATCGCGGCCTCGCTGCGCGCTCATGCCGAATCCATGCGCACGCGCCGGCGCCAGCGCGCCGAGCAGCTCGCGCGCAAGGCCAGCGTGAAGATGGCGTTCCCGCTGGTGTTCCTGATCCTGCCGGCGCTGCTCGTCGTGCTGCTCGGCCCCGCCGGCATTCAGCTGCTGAAGGCACTCAAGGCCCAGTAGGGATACGGCCCTTGGAAGGAGGTGTTGGGATGCACCTGATCAATTACGTGCTGCTGGCCCTGGCGGTCGTGTTCCTGGTCGCCTGGATGTCGCGCCGCGGGAGCAAGAAGGCCCGACACTGAGCACAACATAACCACCGGGGAGAGCTTCGCAGCCCTCCCCGGTGGTCCTGGCAACCGAGCTACGGCGCCAGCCACCCACCCGGCCCCAGCCCCGGACCCGCCGTAGCTCGCGCTTTTTTCTGGACACACCCAAATTACTCGTCTATCCCTCACCCCATCGCGCAGATCGTCTTCCCGGGCTGAACCTACTTCTGGGGGGCAGCGATGGCCAGAGCCCTGTTTCCTCTGCTCTTGTCTCTGTGCTGGGTGAGCACGTCCTGGGCGCAGTCTACGGATCCCTATGCCGTTTCCTGCAGCCCGCCGGTCATTGCGCCGCCAAGCGGGATCATCAGCGACGACCTGAGGTTCCCTGCGCCCGGAGACTTCAATACCTGTCTCGTAGCGACCGCGGACCAGGTCAGCGGAGATGGCTGGTCGAGCACGTGCTACAAGGTGGCCACGTGCAAGGACCGCACGATCCACATTGAAGTCCAGACCTCCAATGAAGTCGACGGCCAGTACTTCGAGATATGGATCGACCACACGCTAGCACTCACCACGACGCAAACCCTGCCTTGGGGGCAGCTCGAACTGCATTTCGGACCAGTCGATCCAAGCTCATGGGGAGATCGATTACCCACTCACCGAGGGCGTCCACCAGATTAGGGTTCGCTTTGCAGGGTTCGACGGCCATCAGCCAGACGAGATCCAGTCACTTTGCATGCACGACCCGCATTGCGACATACGTTGGTCCTGGCCCATCGGGAAAGTGGTCGTAACGGGGCGTCTGGTTTTCAATAAGTGCCCAGAAGACGTCCAGCTCCCAATGCGATCCATCGTGGCTGCCCTCTATGACAGCGCGTCCAATGGCCAGGAACAACAGCTCGCCGTCACGAGCACTGACCCGAACGGATACTTCACGTTTCCATGTGTTGACGTTCTTCGCGCCAGCGACGGCGAGCCGATCAACCCTTTCGTAAGAGCCTATTACTATTCTGACTCAACACAATTCAATGGCGTCACAGCCATTATCGTCCGCCGGAGTACGCTGGACGAGCCAATATGGACTTTCGACTCCAACGCAATTGTTGCCTGCGCGGGCACTGATCCAAATCACTCCGTGCTTCAGATGGGCTCCATTTGTCCTCCCAGCTCGAACTACGGACCAAACGCCGCCATGTACATCTACACGACGATGCTGCGGGGCTGGGACTGGCTGGCACAGCGCCTGGACTTCACGAACCCAAACCTCGTCATGAACGCTACAGCTGTCCGCTGGACGCCAATGATGTGGTCCGAATCGGCCATGGCGGACACAACTGGAACTATAATCGATGTAGCTGGTGCGTATGAAGCCACAGGTACCTACAGCCCAGATGAACTCGACGAGAATGTGCTCCTTCACGAATACGGCCACCTAATTGCACACAGATACCATTTCGCCACCAGCATCGTCGACACCGCAAAGAGTCATAGCTTGTGGACGCAGTCGACTGTGGGAAATCCTCCCCAAGCGTCCACCGCCTTTGCGTGGTCAGAGGGGTGGGCAGATTACTTTGGCGTCATTGCGAGCAGCACTGCGGCTGCGCGGACGTTCACCGACATCGGCATCTACTCAGACAGCACAACAAAGGACAAGTTCTGGGGTGACCTGGAACGAGGATTTGCGCAGACGCAGAACCCATTGGGCAACCCAACGGGGAGCTACTCCCTGAACGACAGTGGAGCGACTTACGAGATGACGGTGGCGGCGACTCTGTGGGACATCTTTGACGCATCAAACGACGACCAACCGCCGACGGGATGTTCGGACGCGTATGCTGAAGATGCGAGTCACACGTTCACGTTGGGTGCGGCTCGTGGAATGACTGGGACTGAAAAGGACATTCTTACGTTCTTCAGCAGCTATCTGAACTTGCACTCTGGGGACTTGGGGCCATTATGTGATTTGTTTTGCGAGCATGGGCTTGCGCCGTCGCAGTGCAACGGTGGTGGTGGCGGCGGTGGCGGGGGCGGGGGTCAACACGACGGCGGAGCCCGGACGAGTGGATTGGCTCGGAAGGTCCCGAGCGTCTGGCCTGAGGTGGATGGCACAGGCGCCGTGAGAGTCTTGGCATTTGCTGCTGGAGCGGACCCCGCGAGGGTCGATCTATTCGACGTTAGTGGGCGCAGAATATCGACTCTCTGGTCCGGTTATGTGACCGTGCCGGGTGTCCCTGTTCGAATTCCCGTACCCCGCAGCATCGGCGGATCCAGTATGGTGTTTGCTAGGCTGGCTTGTTCTGCTGGCATCGCGAGTACACGCTTTGTCGTAATACGTTGAGGTGGGGGGCGTGTATGAAGGTCGCCGTCTCTGTATGGGCTTTGGTCGCTTCGGTGGTTTGCAACCGTCCTGCCGCGGCCGAAATGCGGGGCTTTGGTCCGTCCGCCACGTTCGGTGGCTACGTGGAAGGCGGGAAAGGCAGTGGCGGCCGCTTGCTGTACGTGACTTGTGAATCGGAGTCGCGGGTCGAGGCGCACATTGTCCTACGCTGCCCTCCTGGACTGACAGTGCGCGACACCTCTTTGGTGATGGATGGCCACAAGTGGCCCCCGACGACGATTCCGATCGTCGCCGAACACGACGGCCGCTACGTGGTGACAGGCGTGATGAGGGTGACGGGTCGCGGCTACGTCGACGAAGTAGAGTGGACGATGCCGGTGGTGATGAAACACGGCATGTTCACGACGACGTGGTCGGCTGCGACCAGGGTTGAGCGCGTGCAGGGCGGCCAGCGCTATCGCTTCGTGCTCGACGGGCTGCTCCCGATCGAGGCCCCGGAAGACTTCACCGAAGCCGACCTTTACCACTCCGGGAATGGGGCGCGGCCCATGTCGCCCGTCACGGCGGAGTGCCGTGACTGTGAATTGACCCAGCCCGTCGAGGTGTGGATCGTGGTCATGCTCGACGAGCAAGGTCGGCCGATGGGGACCTATCGATCCGGGGGCGAGAGCCACCCGGACAAAATCGTTGCAGCAGCCAGCGCGGCTGCCCTCAGCGCATCCTACCGGGCAGCGTTGATGCATGGGCATCCCGTCCGAGACGCGATCCAGTTGCGCGTACCGGTTCGACCGGCCCTGCACTAGAGCTGAATGGCAGCCTAGCATGGCCATGACCTTTTCTATGGCCCGGCCCTATCAAGCCTGAGTTCCGTGTTACCGCCAGTCGCATCGACGGGCCGCCCGCGAAACCGGTAGGCTCTTCGGCCATGCCGTCCCGAGCCCCCCGCAAACCCCGCTCCGCCGCCCTGCGCCGCCTGCCGGCGGTGGAGACCGTGCTGCAGCAGCCGGCTTTGCGTGAGGCAGCCGACCGCCTGCCGCGCGCCGTGCTGGTCGAGGCCGTGCGCGACGAGCTGAAAGCCGAGCGCGCCCGCCTGGCCCGAAACGGCGCCCCGGTGCCCGAAGCGGCCGCCCTGGCAGAATGCGCCCTGGCGCGCGCCACGGCCGAGAGCCGGCCCACGCTGCGCCGGGTGCTGAACGCCACCGGGATCGTGCTGCACACGAACCTGGGGCGCGCGCCGCTGTCGGATGCGGCCGCCCGCGCGGTGGGGGACGTCGCCCGGGGCTACTGTTCGCTGGAGTTCGAGCTCGCCACCGGGCGGCGCGGCGGGCGGGCGGCCGGGGTCGAGCGCTGGCTCACGCGGCTGACGGGCGCCGAGGCGGCGCTGGTCGTCAACAACGGCGCGGGCGCGGTGCTGCTGGCGCTGTCGGCGCTCGCGGCCGGGCGCGGCGTGATCGTCTCGCGCGGCGAGCTGGTCGAGATCGGCGGCGAGTTCCGGATCCCGGAGATCCTCGAGAAGAGCGGGGCGCGGCTGATCGAGGTCGGCACCACCAACCGCACCCACCTGCGCGACTACGAGGCCGCGCTCGCCCGGAACCGCGACGTCGCCGCGATCCTGCGCGTCCACCCCAGCAACTTCCGCATCGCGGGATTCGTGGCCCGTCCCGAGCTGCCGGAACTGGCGGCGCTCGCGCGCCGGCGGCGCGTCACCCTGATCGAGGACCTGGGCAGCGGGGCGCTCGTGGACCTGGCCGGGATCGGCATCGAGCACGAGCCGACGGTAAGAGAACGATTGACCGGTGGTTGCGACGTGGTTACCTTTTCCGGGGACAAACTCCTGGGTGCCACGCAGGCGGGGCTCGTGCTCGGCCGGAAGCGGCACCTCGATCGCATCCGGCGTGATCCGCTGGCCCGCGCGCTGCGCGTGGACAAGCTGGCGCTGGCGGCGCTCGAGGCCACGCTGCCGGCGTACGCGGACCCGCCGCGCGCCATTCGCGAGATCCCGGCGCTGGCCATGCTGGCGGCCGGCCGGGACGAGCTCGAGGCGCGCGCCGAGCGGCTGAAGTCGCTGCTCGCGGCACGGCTGCCGGCGGCGAAGCTGGCGGTGGCCGAGGGGCACGGCGAGGCCGGGGGCGGGTCGCTGCCGCTCGAACGGCTGCCGGGCTTCGTGGTGACGCTGGAGGTGCCTGGATTCACGCCGGACCAGCTCGACGCGCGCGCGCGATCGGGCGAGCCGCCGGTGATCGGCTACATCCGCGGAGGGCGATTGCGGCTGGACCCCCGCACGTTGCGGGACGAAGAGATCGTGGAAGCGGCCGAATCGCTCGGCCGCGCGTGCGCCGACACCGCACCGCGCCAGGAAGGGGAATAGGGATGTTCCTCCACAGGCTGGAAGTCCAGGGATTCAAGTCGTTCGTCGACAAGACCGAGCTGCAGTTCGGCGACGGCATCACCGGCGTCATCGGTCCGAACGGCTGCGGCAAGACCAACGTCTCCGACGCCATCCGCTGGGTGATGGGCGAGCAGAGCGCCCGCACGCTGCGCGGCGACTCGATGGAAGACGTGATCTTCAACGGCTGCCCCACGCGCAAGCCGCTCGGCTTGGCCGAGGTCCACCTCACGTTCAAGAACGATCGCGGCATCCTGCCCACCGAGTATTCCGAGGTGACGGTGTCGCGCCGCGTGTTCCGCTCCGGCGTGAGCGAGTACTTCCTCAACAAGACGCCGTGCCGCCTCAAGGACATCCGCGATCTGTTCTTCGACACCGGCATGGGCTCGCACGCCTATTCCGTGATCGAGCGCTCGATGGTGGACCACGTGCTGTCCGACAACTCGGGCCACCGGCGGTTCCTGTTCGAGGAGGCGTCCGGGATCACCAAGTACAAGGCGCGCAAGAAGGAGGCGTTGAACAAGCTCGACGCCACCGAAGGCGACCTGACGCGCCTGAACGACATCGTGTTCGAGATCGAGCGCGAGCTGCGCTCGCTGGCGCGCCAGGTGGGCAAGGCGCGCAAGCACCAGCGGCTGCGCGACGAGATCCGCGACCTCGACCTCAAGCTCACCGCCAGCGCGGTGCGCGCGCTGCGGGAGCGCGAGACGACCTCGCGCGACGAATGGCAGGAGGAGGCGGTGCGGCGCGAGGGCGTGACGGCGGCGCTCGATCAGCTGGAGGCGTCGCTCGCCGACCGCAAGCTGGCGCTGCTCGAGATCGAGCGCGAGCTGTCCACGGCGCAGGGCGGGCTGCGCGACCGCGAGGAGGCGCGCGGCAAGGCCGAGCACCAGGTGACGCTGCTGCGCGAGCGCGCGGCGGGGCTGCTGCGCCGCGCCGAGGAGGCGTTCCGCGAGCAGGCGGCGCTGCGCGAACGGCTGGAGGAGGCGCGCACGCGCGAGACGCAGGCCACCGGGCGGCTGGCGGAGCTGCGCGAGCAGCGCGCGGCCGTGCAGGCCGAGGACGAGCGCTGCGAGGCGGAGCTGTCGCAGGTCGAGGCCGAGCTGCGCGCGCGCCGCTCGACCGCGGGCGAGCGCAAGCAGCTGTCGCTCGATCTGTTCTCGGCCGAGGCGGAGAAGCGCGGCATGGTGGAGCGGCTGGGCTCGCGCCACACGACGCTGGCCGAGCGCCGCGACGCCGCCGGCGCGCGGCTCGGGGAGCTGGAGGGCCGCGTGCGCGCGCTGGCCGAGCGCTCGGCCACGCTCGAGGCCCGCCGCCAGGAGGTGGAGGCGGAGCTGTCGAGCGCCACCGGCGAGCTGGCGGCCACGGACGCGGGGCTCGCCGATCTGGCCGGGGAGCTGGCGGCGTCGGCGGCCACGCTCGCGCGCATGCGCGAGGAGTCGGCGGCGGTGGAGTCGCGGCTCGCGACGCTGCTCGAGCTCAAGCGCAACTTCGACGGCGTGTCCGAGGGCGTGCGCGCGCTGCTGGGCGATGGCCGCCCGGCGGGCGTGCTCGGCATCGTGTCCGACGTGCTGGAGGTGCCGGCCGCGCAGCTGGACGCGCTCGAGGCCTCGCTGGGCGAGGCGGCCGCGTTCGTGCTGGTCGAGGATCACGCGGCGCTGGAGGGGTGCCTCGAGCGGCTGCGGGCGCTCGACAGCGGCCGCGCCACGCTGATCGACCTGTCGGCGCTGACCGCGAGCCCGGCGCACGAGGCGCCACGCGGCGCGGGCGTGGTGGGTCGCGCCTCGGAGCTGGTGCGATGCGACCAGCGCTACGGCCCGCTGGTCGAGCGGCTGCTCGGCTCGGTCGTGGTGGTCGATGATCGCGCCGCCGCCGCACGGCTCGCGGCGCAGTCCGAGTCCGGCCTGCGATTCGTGTCGCTGGACGGCGAGGTGTGGGAGCGCGGCCGCGTGCGCGCGGGCTCGGTGCGCAACCTGAGCGGGCTGCTGCACCGCGAGAGCGAGATCCGCACGCTGTCGGGCGCGCTCGCCGAGCGCGCGCTGGCGGTCGAGGCGGCCGAGGCCGAACGCGCCGCGTGCGAGGCGCGCCGCGCGCAGGCGCTGGAGCGCCGCGCGGCGTCCCAGCACGAGGTGGATGCCCGCCGCGCCGCGGTCACCGCGGCGGCGCACGAGCTGGAAGGCGCCGCGCGCGAGCGCGCGTGGGCCGAGGACCAGGCGGCCGAGCGACGGCGCGAGATCGCCGCGGTGAGCGCGGAGCTGGACACGCTGGCGCGCGCCCGCACCGAAGCCGACACCGACCTGGCGCAGTACCAGACGGAGCTGGAGCACGCACGCGCGCAGCTCGCCGACTTGGACGGCGCGGTGCGCGCGCTCGAGGCCCGCCACGACCAGGCCGCCGCGCGCGCCCAGCAGGCGCGCGGCCGCCGGCTGGCGATGGCGGGCGAGGAGGGCGAGTGGCAGTCGGCGTGGGCACGCGCCGAGCAGACGCGGCGCGAGCTGGAGGCCGGCATCGCCGGGCGCATCGAGGAGGAGCGCGCCGCGCGCGCGCACGTCGCGGAGATCGAGGCCGAGGTGAGCGGGCTCGAGGCGGGCCTGACCGGATTGCTGGAGACCGAGGCCGACCAGCGCGCGCGCGTGGTCGCGCTGCAGCGGCGGTTCGGCGCGGCGCGCGACGAGGTGAAGGCGGGCGAGGACGATGCGCGCCAGCGGCGGTTCGAGCACACCGAGCTGGCCGAGCGGCTGCACCAGCTCGAGCTGGACCGCGTGCAGGCGCGCGCCGAGCTGGACCGCACGTTCGAGCGGCTGCGCAGCGAGTACCAGATGGACCCGGACGGCTGGACGCCCGAGCCCGAGCCCGAGGGGTTCGATGCCGGCGCAGCGCAGCGCGAGCTGGAATCGCTGCGCGAGCGCTACCGTGGGCTCGGCCCCGTCAACCTGCTCGCGCTCGACGAGTACGCGAAGAAGAAGGAGCGCTGGCAGTTCCTCACGCAGCAGCGCCAGGACCTGGTGTCGGCCAAGGCGCAGCTGCTCGAGGCGATCGACAAGATCAACGTCACCGCCAGCCAGCTGTTCTCGGAGACGTTCGAGAAGGTGCAGGTCCACTTCCGCGACATCTTCAAGACGCTGTTCGAGGGTGGCGACGCCGAGCTGCGGCTGACGGGCGAGGATCCGCTCGAGGCCGAGATCGAGATCGCGGCCAAGCCGCGCGGCAAGCACCTGCAGAGCATCAGCCTGATGTCGGGCGGCGAGCGCGCGCTGACCGCGATCGCGCTGCTGTTCGCCATCTATCTGGTGAAGCCCTCGCCGTTCTGCCTGCTGGACGAGGTGGACGCTCCGCTCGACGACGCCAACGTGGACCGCTTCATCCGGATGCTGAAGCGGTTCGCCGATCGCACCCAGTTCGTGGTGATCACCCACAACAAGAAGTCGATGGAGGCGGCCGCCTGTCTGTACGGCGTCACCATGCAGGAGCTGGGCGTTTCGAAGCTGGTGTCGGTGCGGTTCGACGGCGAGCTGGCCACGCCGGACGGCGCCGGCACCGCGCGCGGCGAGCGCAACGGGCACGGCACGCCCGAGCTGGTGACGTCGTAGCGCGCGACCGCGGCGCCGCAGCGCCGTCGGCGGTCGCGCACGCGCCGGCACGCGCATGAAGCTCTGGAACCGGTTCCGCGACGGGCTGCAAAAGACGCGCGAGCGCCTGACCGACCAGGTCGGCGCGATCCTGCAGCGCCGCGGACCGCCCGATGCCGCGGTGCGCGAGCAGCTGGAGGACGCGCTGCTGCTCGCCGACGTCGGCCCCGGCACCACGCACACGCTGCTCGAGCGCGCCGACGAGATCTTCCGGCGCGCGCCCGAGCTCGCGCTGCGCGAGGCGCTGGAGCGCGCCGCCGTCGCGGTGCTCGGCGGCCACGCCGCGGCGTTCGCACCGCCGCCGGGCGGCGGACGGCCGTGGGTGGCGCTGCTCGTGGGCGTCAACGGCGTGGGCAAGACCACGCTGGCCGGCAAGCTGGCGGCGCGCTTCGCGCGCGACGGCTCGCACACGCTGCTGGTCGCCGCCGACACGTTTCGCGCCGCGGCCACGGAACAACTCGAGGTGTGGGCGGAGCGCGCGGGCGTGGAGCTGGTGCGCGCGCGCTCCGGCTCCGATCCCGCCGCGGTCGTGCACGACGCGCTGTCGGCGGCGCGCTCGCGCGGCCTGGACGTGGTGCTGATCGACACCGCCGGGCGGCTCCATACCAAGCACAATCTGATGGCCGAGCTGGAGAAGATCGCGCGCGTGTGCGCGCGGCTGGTGCCGGGCGCGCCGCATCACGTGCTGCTGGTGCTCGACGCCACGCTCGGGCAGAACGGCGTGGCGCAGGCGCGCGAGTTCGCGCGCGCCACGCCGATCACCTCGCTCGCGCTCACCAAGCTCGACGGCACGGCGCGCGGCGGCGCGGTGCTGGCGATCGCCGATCAGCTCGGGCTGCCGATCAGCATCGTGGGTCTGGGCGAGGGGCTCGACGACTGGGAGCCGTTCGACGCCGAGGCGTTCGCCCGCGGCCTGTTCGAGTAGGCGCTGCTCGCGCGCGGCGCCGCCGCGCGGCCCATGTGTTCGCGCGCGAACGCGCAACCACCCGGCGCCGCGCCGCGTCCGCTTCCCGCGCGCCGCGCGACGCCCCGCCGTTCCGCCACACCGGCGCTGGGGCAATTGCCCCGACGCGCCATCGCGGCGCGTGTCGCAGCGCGTGCGACGCGCATTCGCACCTGATCCGCGGCGCACGTTCCTCTATCATTGATACTCGCTGATACTCCTACGCCCCTCGTCATCGCTTCGTGCGCGGCCGTCCGGCCGCAGGATCGTACGCGGAGGAGAGTTGGGTTCCGCCCGCATCAGGATCGGCGCGTGGTTCGCTCCGTGCCTCGTCGCGTGCGCACTGGCCGCGCACGCCGCTGCGCCGCCGGCGCCGCCGTCATCGCTCGACGACTCGGACAGCTGCGAGGCGGTGGTGCCGCTCACGTCCACGGCGAGCGCGCCGGTGTCCGCCGGCCACGACGCGTTTACGTGCGATCAGCAGGATCCGTTCTGGACCGCGGTGGGCGTGCGCGCCCCGGACGACATGGACGTGGACCTGTTCCTCGATCCCACCGGCGGGCCGGCGCCCGCCTGCTTCGGCGGCCTGCGCGCCTCCTCCGCCGGACCGGGTCGCGTGGACGTCGTGGTCGGTGACTTCAACTTCGATCCCTACGACACGATGTACGTGCACGTGCGTGCGGACAGCGCCGGCACGCCGGACGGCAGGATCGAATGGGATTCGGGGCGCGATCCGATCACCGCGGGCGATCCGCCCGTGGCGCGCACCACCGACAGCACCGACGTGCTCGAGTGCTGGGATCTGTACATGGAACAGGACTATCAGTACACGCTGCACCTGGATCACAGCGGTCCGGCCGACGTGCACCTGCTGCTGTTCGCCAATCCGGCCGACTCGCTGTACTGGGCGGGCCGCGCCAGCGCGGCGCTGGAGCTGACCGGTGGATCGGCCACCTTCGTCGCGTCCCGCCCCGGCTGGTACGGGCTCGTGGCCGTCAACGACAACGGCGCCGCCGGCAGCTATGATTTGTCGGTGCACGAGGACGGCCTGGTGGTCGGCGTCCCGCGCGCCAGGCCCGCGCCATTCGGCATCGCGGTGACGCCCAATCCGCTGCACGGCGCCGGGCGCATTCGACTCACCCTGCCGCGCGCGGGACGCGTGCAGGTCGAGCTGTACGACGTCGCGGCGCGCCGCGTGCGCGCGTCCCAGGAACGCTGGCTGGAGGCGGGATCGCACGAATGGCAGGTGGACGCGCCCGAAGCCGATCTGCCGGGAGTGCTCGCGCCGGGCGTGTACCTGGTCGCGGTGAAGCTGGACGGCCTGCTCGCCGGGAGTCGGCGCATCGTCGTGAGGTGACTCACGGCCCGCCGGGCCCATGGTGGCGGCCCGGCGTCGCCGACGTGGTGTTCGCGATCGCCGCGCTCACCCAGATCGGGCCGCGCGTGCTGTCCACCGACACGCCCTGGCACCTGTGGGCCGGCGAGCAGACGCTGGCGCACGGCCCCGGGATGATCGAGGCGCTGTCCTACACGCGCGCCGGCACGCCGTGGCGGAACGTCGAGTGGCTGGGCGAGGTGCTGCTGCAGCTCGCCTGGCGCCACGCCGGCGCGCTCGGGCTGTGCGTGCTCGCGGCGGTCACGTTCGCGCTGGCGCTGGCCGCGCTCGACCGGCTGCTGGTGCGCGGCGCGCGGCACGCCACGCTGGCGCTGATCGTGACGCTGCTCGCCGCCGGCGTGCTCGGGCTCCACCTGCTCGCGCGCCCGCTGCTGTTCACGTTCCCGCTGCTGGTGCTGGCGCGCGCGCTCGTCACCGGGCCGATGACCGACGCCAAACGCATCGCGCTGCCGCTCGTCACCGCGGTGTGGGTGAACGTGCACCCGACCGCGTTCCTGGTGCCGGTGCTCGGGCTGTGGGCGCTGGCCGATCACGCGCGCGACCGCCGCACGGCGCTGGCGGTCGCGCTGTCGGTGCTGGCGCTCGGCGCCACGCCGTGGGGGTTCGGCTGGCTGAAGGACGCGCTGCCCGCGCGCGGCGAGGCCGGCTCCTACGCGTGGATCGACGAGTGGCGCCGGCCGGACTTCCGGCAGGTGCGGTTCTTCCCGCTGCTGCTGTGGATCGCGGTCACCGTGCTGGCCCGCATCCGCGCGCGCCCGCTGCCGCCGGCCACCTGGCTGCTCGGGGCCGTGTGCGTGGCGGCCGCCCTCGTGTCGGGCCGCGCGGCGCCGCTGGCCGCGATCGTGTGGGCGCCGGAGCTGGCGCGGGACCTGGCGGAGCGCGACTGGGCCCGCGGCGGCCCGCTCGGCGCGTTCGAGCACTGGCTCGGTCCGCGCGAACTGGCGGCGCGCACCGGCGCGTGGATCGCGGCGCTGGCGCTCGCGCTGCTCCTGTTCGCGCCCGGGCTCGGCGGCGCGTTCCCGCGCGCGGCGGCCGGGTTCCCGGACAACACCTGGCCCAACCGCGCGCTGGCGGAGGCGGACCGGCTCCAACTCGGGCGCGACGTGTTCTGCGAGTACGGCTGGAGCGCCTACGTGGCGTGGGCCTCGCGCGGCCGCTACCGCGTGTACGTGTACGGGCGCACCGGGCTGTTCGCCGGCCCGGTGCTCGACGACTACGCGCGCGCGGCCCATCTCGAGCCCGGGTGGGAGGACGCCCTCGACCGCACGCGCGCGCAGTGGATCCTGGTGCGCCGCCGCACGCGGCTCGCGCGCGTGGCGCCGCTGTCCGGCCGGTGGCGGATCGCCTACGCCGATCCCACCGCCATCATCCTGGTGCGCGCCGGCTCCTGACGAGGCCGCGCGCGCCGGGGCCGCGCGCTCACCCGCGCCGGCGGCTCGCGGTCGATCCGGCGCGGGCCGGCAGGTCGTGGCGCACCGAGGCCGGCACGAGCCGCGGCGTCTCGTGGTCGCCGTAGTCCACCAGCGCCGCCACGCCGTGCGAGCGGTCGAGCACGAACGGCCCGATCGCGTCCTTGGAGTGGCCGATCGCCCACACCTTGCGCGTGTAGCCGGACTCGATGTCCTCGCGGGCGATGTGCGTGAGCGGCACCGAGGGGTTCAGGAACGTGGTGCGGTTCTCGCGCAGCTCGGTGTATTCGGTGCTGTCGCTGCTCTGGGAGGTCGTGCCGACGCCCTGCTCGATGCGCACCTTGCGGCACGCCAGCTTGCCCTTGACCGTGTCGATCGACTCGACCCCGAGCGAATCCACGTTCCACGCCACCTTCTCGTTGACGGGATCGCGCGACTTGAGCGTGGCGACCGGCCGCCGATAGAGCTGCTGCTCGGGCTCGCCCGTGGCGGTGACGCCGCTGATGGTCTTGCGCATGTAGAGCTGCATGTGCTGGACGGGCAGGCTGTCGTCGAACACGGCGAACGACATCAGCGTGGCCGTCGCCGTCGGGGGCTGGCCCGCCACCTGGGTCCAGGTCTCGACCCAGAAGCAGTCCTCGCCCCACCAGTGCTCCTCGCCGCCGATCATCACCGTCACGGTGTAATCGTCGTTCACACCCAGATCGCTGTGGGCGGTGACGTGGTACTTGACCCAGCGGCCCACCGCGTAGTCGGAGGGGCCGCGCGAGTAGTCCAGCATCCCGATGCCATCGATGCGGCTGACCTTCTGCGGGGCATCGGCGGTGGCGGCCCCGCCGATCATCAGCGCGGCCAGGGTGCACAGGGCGGAAACGACGCGGGTACGCGACATGCAATGTCCCTCGGGATCGCTCGGGCAGGTTCGCCGCCCGGGAACGTGCTCACGCGGGAGCGGGGGCGGCAGCGCAGCGGGGAATTATCGCCGAGTCCCGCGACGGCTGCCAGCCCCGCGGCGGCTTGGGCGCGTCGCGGGCGCGGCTCCAGCGGCGAAATTGCAGCGCGAGAACATTTGGAGCCGTCCCGCCCCCGCGGAGCACCCATGCAGGAGATCGCGCCACTGCTGCCCACGCGCCGCGAGGGCGCCGGGCGGCCGCCACGCCCCGCGCCCGCGTTCGCACCCG
>DASSIN010000025.1:0-8000 GCA_035691845.1 Candidatus Eiseniibacteriota bacterium
CGGCCCGGATGTGACGCGCGCGACGCGGCGCGTGGCGCCCGCGGCCGTCGCTGGCCCCGCGCGCGGCGCGTGCGCTACGCTCGGACATCCCTTGCCCCGCGCGGTGGCCGCCGCGCCCCACCCCGGAGGGCTCCCGTGAACACGCTCTACCTCGCCGGCCCGCGCGGCTTCTGCGCCGGCGTGGATCGCGCGATCGACGTCGTGGCGATGGCGCTGGAGGTGTACGGCCCGCCGGTGTGGGTGCGGCACGAGATCGTGCACAACCGCCATGTCGTCGAGGACCTGCGCCGCCGCGGCGCGCACTTCACCGACGATCTGTCCGATGTGCCCGAGGGCGCGGTGCTGGTGTTCTCGGCGCACGGCGTGTCGCCGGCGGTGCGGCGCGAGGCGCTCGCGCGCGGGCTGCGCACGCTGGATGCCACCTGCCCGCTCGTCACCAAGGTGCACCTGGAGGCGCTCAAGCACGCGAAGGAGGGCGCCACGATCGTGCTGGTCGGACACCGGCAGCACGTCGAGGTGCAGGGCACGCTGGGCGAGGCGCCGGACGCGATCGTGGTGGTCGAGAACGTGGCCGACGCGGAGCGGCTGACGGTGCGGGATCCGTCGCGCATCGCGTGCATCACCCAGACCACGCTGTCGGTTGACGATTGCCGCGCGATCCTCGACGTGCTGCGCCGGCGGTTCCCCGCCATGCGCGAGCCCGCCAAGGAGGACATCTGCTACGCCACGCAGAACCGGCAGAACGCCGTCAAGGCGCTGGCGGCGCGCTGCCGCACCGTGCTGGTGGTGGGCGCACCCGCGAGCAGCAACGCCAACCGGCTGGTCGAGGTGGCCGAAGCGCACGGCGCGCGCGCCCGGCTGATCGAATCGGCAGACGACATCCTCGCCGAATGGCTGGAGGGCGACGTCGGCGTGACCGCCGGCGCGTCGACGCCCGAGGACATCGTGCAGGCGTGCGTGCAGCGGCTGGTGGCGCTCGGCGGCTACCGCGTCGAGGAGTTCCGGATCGCCGAGGAGCGCGTGATGTTCCCGCTGCCGGGCGAGCTGCTGGCCGCGGCCGCGGACCGCGGCGTGGACGTGGGCACCGGGAACGCGCGCGCGGCCGAGCGCGCGACGCGCGCATTCCGCGGCCGGCCGTGACGGACGCGCGCATCGCCCGGGCCCGCGCGCGCCGCGGCCGTCCGGCGCGGCGGACGGCGCCGTGCTGACGCCGCATTGCTGGCTCGTGCCGCACCTGCCCACGCTGCTGCTGGACGAGGTGCGCGGCGAGGCGACGGACATGCTGTCGGCGCTCGAGGTGGTGCGCGCGCGGTTCGTGGCCGATGCGCCCGAGGTGATCGTGGCGCTGTCGGCGCGCTGGGAGTCGGAGGGGCCGTTTCTGGCCGGCGATGCGGCATGGCACGCCGGCATCAGCGAAGCACACGGGCTCGGCGTCGAGGTGCGCTACGACGTGCCGGGCGAGCCGGCGCTGGCGCGCGCGATCGCCGCGCGCGCGCAGCGCGCCGGCCTGGCGGCCGCGGCCTCGACCGTGCGCGGCATCGATTCCGGCATCGCCGTGCCGCTGCACTTCCTCGCGCCCGAGCGCCGCATTCCGGTGGTGCCGCTGTCGCTCGCGCCCGCCCCGGCCGAGGCGCATCGCCGGTGGGGCGCGGCGGTGCGCGAGGCGCTGGCGTCGTGGCCGCAGCGCGTCGCGTTCGTGGTGGGCGGCATGCTGTCGCACAACGTGCACGCGTGGGCCCTGCACCGCGAGGTGCCGGAGGCGCGCGTGCTGGACGAGCGGCTGCTGGAGCAGTTCGCGCGCGGCGACTGGCGGCGCGTCGTCGCGCTGGCGGCCGGGGCGCCGGAGCGCGCGCAGGCCGAAGCCGGGCTGCGACACCTCGAGGTGCTGCGCGGCGTGCTGGGCGCCGACATCCCCGGCATGGTGGCGTGCTACGAGCCGGCGCCCGGCCTCGGCGCCGCGCTGGTCGAGTGGACGCTGGAGCCCGCGCCGACTTCGCGGTGACCGGGCGCGCCAGCGCGCGGGCGCCGCGCGCGGGATCAGCGTTCGAGCCGCACCAGCCGCCGCTGGAGCGTGCCGTCGCCGCCGATCAGGCGCGCGAAGTACACCCCGGCCGCGAGCGGACGCCCGGCCGGATCGCAGCCGTCCCAGGTCATCGCCGCGGGCAGGGGCGGCGCCCAGCTGCGCACGCGGCGGCCGGCGACGTCCACGATCTCGAGCCGCGCGCCGCGCGCGCTCCGTGGCAGCGCGAACCCGATCGCGCCGTGGAACGGATTGGGCTCGGCGCGGAACGCGGCCGGCGCGGGCCCGACGGGCACGGCGGTCTCCACCGGCGGGAGCACGTGCCAGATCGCGGCCGTGCTGCAGAACCACAGCGTGCCGTCGGCGCCCATCGTCACGTCGGTGACGGGATCGCCGCCGGTGAGCGCGAACGAGCGGTCCATCGAGTCGATGACGCGCTGGTTCCACGGCTGGAAGTGCGTGCGCACCACGGCGCACAGGTTGAAGCTGCCGAAGAACAGATCGCCGTCGAACGTGGGATCCAGCGTGCTGCGATAGATCGTGCACCCGGTGGGCGCGATCGTGGGCGTGAACATCGCCAGCGCGTCGCGCGCGCCGGGCGGCGTCGTGCCACACGGGGCGTTGACGCCCCAGCCGTAGTCGGCGCCCGGCACCAGCAGCTCGATCTTGTCGTCGCAGTCGGGGCCGTTGTCGGTGAAGTAGCCGAGCCCGAACAACGGATCGAACGTGAGCCCGAACGGATTGCGCACGCCGGTGGCATACACGGGATTCCCGGCACCGAACGGGTTGCCGGGCGCGGGCTGGCCGAGCGGCGTGAACCGCAGGATCTTGCCGCGCACGTCGTTCGGCTCGGGCGCGTACTGCGGATCGGTCTCGTCGCCGAACGTGACGTACAGCAGCCCGTCCGGGCCGAACGCCATGCGCCCGCCGTGGTGATACATGCCGTAGGCCGGCAGATCGTCCACGATCACCTGCAGGTTCACGCCGTGGTCGCGCATGTCCAGCATGCGCACCACGCGGTTCACCCTGGGCGACAGGTTGGTGTAGTAGACGTAGACGTACGGCGAATCGGGATACTGGGGATGGAACGCGAGCCCGAGCATGCCGTGCTCGGTGCTCGACTCCACCGGCAGCGTGGCCCACACGGCGGCGACCGGCGCGTCGGGCGTGGGGTACACCATCACGCGCCCCGTCGCGCGCTCGAGATAGAACAGTCGCCCGTCGGGTGCCATGCGCAACGTGGTGGGGAACGCGAGCCGGGTGTGCTCGGCGCGCACGGTCCATCCGTCCGGCATGGCGAGGGCCGTGCCGGCGAACGGCGCGAGCAGCAGCAGCGCGAGTGCGAATGACGAAGCGGTCCGCGGCATGTCGAGGGAGCGAAATTGTGGCACGCCGCACGTGCGCCGCGGAAGCGCGATGCGTGTGTTAGCCTGCAAATTCGCGGGTGAAACGAGCGTCGGGCGTCGCGGGTGGGCGATACGGCCCACGGCCGGCGCACGGCCGATGGGGCCTCACGGCGATGGCTGCGCCGGGCCGCCCAACGCCGGCGCCTCCGCGCCGGAGCGAGTGGAGGGCGCGTGCGAGTGCTGCTGATCAACGCGTTCCACTACCTGCGCGGCGGCGTCGAGCGCACCTACCTCGACGAATCGCGCTGGCTGACGGCCGCCGGACACGAGGTGGCGCACCTCGCCACGCGCGACCCGCGCAACGTCGCGGCCGGGCGCTGGGACCGGTTCGCGCCGGCGGCCGATTTCGGGGAAGGCGCGCCACTCGGCCGCCAGCTCGCGCAGCTGCCGCGCGCGCTGTGGTCGGAGCCCGCGCGCCGCGAGGCCGAGGCGCTGCGGGTGGCGTTCCGGCCCGACATCGTGCACGTGCACGCGCCCAGCCGCTATCTCACGCCCAGCGTGCTGGCGCCGTTCGGCGCCCACGGCGTGCCGCTGGTGATGACGCTGCACGACTTCAAGCCGTGGTGCACGAACCGGATCCTGTTCGCGCACGGCGCCCCGTGCGAGCGCTGCCGCGGCGGCGCGCACTGGCACGCGGCGGCGATCGCGTGCGTGCAGGACTCGCGCGGCAAGAGCGTGATCGGCTCGCTCGAGGCGTACTCGCACGCGGCGCGGCACGCGTACGCGCCGGTGCGCCGCTGGATCGCGCCGTCGCGGTTCGTGCACGACAAGGCGGTGAGCCTGGGGGTGCCGCCGGGGATGCTCGACACGCTGCTGCACGGCGTGGCGCCGCAGGCGGACGATCCCGCCGCCGCGGTTCCGCGCGAGCCGTACGTGTTCTTCGCGGGCCGGCTGTCGCTCGAAAAGGGCGTGCGGCTGCTGCCGGCGATCGCGTTGCGCATCGCGCCCGTGCCGCTGGTGGTCACGGGCGAGGGCCCGCTCGGCGCCTGGCTCGAAGCCCAGGCGCACGGCGTGCCCAATCTCGCATGGCGCGGCCATCTCGACGACGCGCAGGTGGCGGCGCTGCGCAAGCGCGCGGCCGTGGTGCTGGTGCCGTCGCTGTTCTACGAGCACTTCGGCTATTCGGCCGCCGAGGCGCTGCTCGACGCCCGCCCCGTGGTGGCGTCGCGCATCGGCGCGCTGCCGGAGCTGGTGGCGGACGACGACACCGGCCTGCTGGTGCCGCCCGACGACGCGCACGCCGCGGCGGAGGCGGTGCAGCGGCTGCTCGCGGACCCCGCGCTGGCCGCGCGGCTCGGCGCCGCGGGCGCGGCGCGCGTGCGCGAGCTGTCCGATCCCGCGCGCCACCTGGCGGGCCTGCTCGCGATCTACCAGCAGGCGATCGCGGCGGCGTGACGCGTCAGCGGTACAGGCTCTCGATGCGGCTCCAGCCTGGTACCGCGGCCGCTACGTGGCGCTACCGAATTCCCACGGCTCGACGCCGGATTCCAGCGTGATTCCGAGCCCCGACACCAGCCGGTTGATCAGGCCATACAGCGCCGCGATCTCGGTGGCCTTGAGCACCGCCACGTCGCTGAATCCATATTCCCGCAGGCGTTCCACGTCGGCCCGGGTGCGTTCGGCGGGCTCGCACGTCAGCGCCACGCACGCGTCGAGCAGCACCCGGTCGCGGGCCGGCAGGTTGGCTTCGCGGTAGTCCAGCGCCACCGCGCGCGCCAGCGTCTCGTCGCCCAGCGCCGCCGCCAGCCTGGGCCCGTGGTGGGCCACGCAGTAGCCGCATCCATTGGTGACGGACACCACGACGGCGATGCCTTCGGCCTGGGCGCGGGTCAGCGGCGCGGGGTCGTCCATCAGCGCACGCACCAGCGCGAACGTGGCTTCCAGCCCGGCCGGATCGAGCGCCAGCGTGCGCCACACCGACGCCACCTCGTGATGGGCCGAGCGCGCGCGGATCTGCTCGAACAGCGCCTGCAGTGGCGCGGGCACGCCGGCGGTCGATTCCTGCCGGATCCAGCTCACGCCGCAGCTATACGAGCTTCCCGCGCCCGATTCAAGCGGAGTAGGCTCGGGGTCGGGGGATCCATGAATCCACGCGTCGTCGTGCTGGTCGCGCTCATCGTGCTGGCCGCCGGTCTGGCGGTGTGGCTCAATACCGCGCGCCCGCCCGCGCCCAGGGCGGTTGCGCCCGCGGCTCCCGCGGAGCCCGATTCCGGCGTGATCGCGCGCGCGCTGCAGAACGCCGAGCCCGACTCCGCCGCCATCAAGAGCCGCTGGATCGACGACCTGAACGGCATGGACGTGTCGCAGCTCGCGCCCGGGAAGCGCATGCTGTTCCTGCGCTACGCCAATTCCGAGCGCTGCACGTGCGGGTGCGGCTACACGCTGGCGGGCTGCCGGCAGAGCGACATGGACTGCAGCATCAGCGGCCCGCATCTGGCCGCGCTGCTCGATTCGGTGCGCGCCGGGCGCATCCGGAGCGCCGACGGGCTGCGGCAGCCGCCGTCGCGCGACGACGCGGTGGACGACGATTGACGGCTGGGCCCCGCGGATTCCGCGGTCCGCCGCGCTTTGACACCCCCGCCCCACGGAATTAGGGTTTCGGGCATCTCGCGCGCAGCATCCCCTCGGAGCGCGCGCCAGCCCGCGGTGGTGAGGCGGCCCGCCGGCGGGTCCTCCGTTCGGGCGCGCTCCTTCACGCACGGAGGATCACCATGCCCTGGAAAGATCTCGAAGCGAAGAAGTTCTCGAGCATCCGCGAGCTGAACGGCATCTCGGCACGCACGATGGAGGAGCACTACGAGCTGTACAAGGGCTACATCGCGAAGACCAACGAGATCCAGAAGAAGCTCGATTCCGCCGACCGCGCCAGCGCCAACCAGACCTACAGCGAATATCGGGGGCTGCGCGTGGACCTGTCGTTCGCGATCGGCGGCGTCAAGAACCACGAGCTGTATTTCGGGCACCTGGGCGGCAACGGCGGCAAGCCGGCGGGCCGCACGGCCGAGCTGATCGCCCGCGACTTCCCGTCCTACGACGCGTGGCTCGCGGACTTCAAGGCCGCCGGCCTCGCCGCACGCGGCTGGGTGTGGCTGGCCTACGACCACGACTGGCACATCCTCACCACCGCGGTGGGCGACGCGCAGAACACGTTCCCGATCTGGAACGCCACGCCGATCCTCGGCCTCGACGTGTACGAGCACGCCTACTGGCTGGACTACGGACGGGCGCGGGCCAAGTACATCGAAGCGTTCTTCGCCAACCTGGACTGGAAGGTCGTGGAGCAGAATCTCGAACGGGCGCTCGCCACGCAGCCGGCGGGGCGCTGACCACGCGAACGGGACCATCGTCCCCGGGGCCGGGCTCCTTCCACGGAGCCCGGCGCCGCTTTGGAGAACAGGCATGACCACCAGCGTGCTACCCATCATCGGCCGGCCGGCGCCGGACTTCACCCTGCCCTCCACCAGCGGCGAGCCGGTTTCGCTGCGCCAGTTCAAGGGGCGCAAGACCGTGGTGCTGTACTTCTATCCGAAGGACGACACCCCGGGATGCACCCGCGAGGCGTGCGACTTCCGCGATCACCATGCCGAGCTGGAGGCTGCCAACGTGGTCGTGCTCGGCGTGTCGCCGGACCCGATGGAGTCGCACCTCAAGTTCCGAGACAAGCAGCACCTGCCGTTCCCGCTGCTGTCCGACGAGGACGCCTCGATCGCGCGCATGTACGGCGTGTGGAAGCAGAAGAACCTGTACGGCAAGAAGTCGATGGGCATCGAGCGCACCACGTTCGTGATCGACAAGACCGGCCGCATCGCGCAGATCTGGCCCAAGGTCAAGGTCGAGGGCCATCTGCAGGACGTGCTCGAGTTCGTGCGCGAAGACTGACGCGCGCGGCCGGCACGAGGTGGAGTCGCGCATGGAGCTGACGCCGCGACGACCGGTGCCGGTGTTCCCGCTGCCGGGGCTGGTGGTGTTCCCGCACGTGGTGGTGCCGCTGCACGTGTTCGAGCTGCGCTATCGCACCATGGTGCGCGATGCGCTGTCGGGCGAGCGGATGCTGGCGCTGGCGCTGCTCAAGCCCGGCTGGGAACCCGAATACCACGACCGCCCCGAGTTCCATCCGCTCGGCTGCCTCGCGCGCTTCGAGGAGGTCGAGTGGCTGCCGAACGATTGCTACGACCTCAAGCTGCGCGTGCTGGCGCGCGTCGAGCTGGGCCGGGCGGCGCGCGAGTTTCCATACCGCGCGGTGCGCGCCATCGTGCGCCCGCAGGCGCCATGCGGCGAGGACGATCCGCTGGTGTTGTCCGAGCGCCAGCCGCTGCTGGCGCTGTACCGGCTGCTGGCCGGCGAGGGCGCGCCCGAGAACGCGGGCGAGGGGCTGCCGTTCGAAGCGCTGGTGAACGCGGTGTGCATGGCGCTGCCGTGCGGCGCCGCGGAGAAGCTCGCGCTGCTCGAGTTGGACGACCTCGTGGCGCGCGGCCGGCGGGCGTGCGAGATCGCCGTGCGCCCGGCCGCGAAGCGGCGCCCGCCCGCGCCCGGCCCGGGGGGCGCGCCGGACAACTGACGTCCCCGTCGGCGCG
>DASSIN010000026.1:0-10974 GCA_035691845.1 Candidatus Eiseniibacteriota bacterium
CGCGAACGCGCGCGCGAGCGCGGCGGCGGACGGCGCGGCGCCGGCGGCGTGGGCCGCGTGCGGACCGGCGCCCGCGCCCATCAGTAGCCTGCCCGCTTGTCCACCACGTTCTCGAGCGGCTCGCCGCGCTGGAAGTGGTGCAGGTTGCGCGCGAACAGCTCGACGCTGCGCTCCCAGTAGCGCGGCCCGACGCCCGAGACGTGCGGCGTCAGGATCACCTGCGGCATCTCCCACAGCGGGCTGTCGGCGGACAGCGGCTCGGTGGCGAACACGTCGAGCGCCGCGCCCGCGATGCGGCCGGCGCGCAGCGCCTCGATCAGCGCCGGCTCGTCCACGAGCGAGCCGCGTCCCAGGTTGACCACGCGCGCGGTCGGCTTCATGCGCGACAGCAGCTCGCGCGACAGCATGCCGCGCGTCTCGGCCGTGCCGGGCGCCACGAGCACGAGCCAGTCGGCGCGCGCCGCCAGCTCGGGGAGCCGCTCGAGCCCCCACTGCGCGCGCGCGGGCGCGGGATCGGCGGCCGGATGGCGGCGCACCGCGATCACCTCGAGCCCGAGCCGGCCGAGCAGCCCGGCGATCGCATGCCCCACCGCGCCGAACCCCACGAGCCCGACGGTCGCGCCATCGAGCTCGCCGAATCCCGCGCCCGCGTGCCACAGCTCGGCCTGCGTCCAGCGCCGCTCGCGCTGCGCGTCGCGCGCGAGGTGGAGCTGGCGCACGAACGCCAGCATCACGCCCAGCGTGTGCTCGGCCATCGCCCGCGCATGCAGCCCGCGCCCGCTCGTCACCACGATCGGGCTGTCGATCAGCTCCGGGAACAGGAACGATGCCACGCCGGCGGCGGTGAGCTGGATCCAGCGCACGCGCCCGGCGCGCGCGATGTTGGTGCGCCGCACCGCCGGGCCGAGCACGACGTCGGCCTCCGGCAGCCGCTCGGCCAGCTCGCGCTCGTCGGCCGGCGAGATCACGCGCACGTCCGGGAACTCGCCCGCCAGCCGCTCGAGGCATGCGCGCGGCAGCGTCCACACGTCGCTGCGGATGTATTCGAGCACGGTGAGAGCCACGCCGGGCAGGTTGCCACAGGCCCTGGGCGCAGGCGAGCCGCCGCGCGCCGGCCTTGCGGCGGCCCCCGGCGCGCGGATAATCTGGCGCGTCCTTTCCCACGACCGGTCATGGAGGCAGTCCGCCCGCCGATGCGTCCGCGCACGATGGTGTCCGCCCGTCTGCTGTTCGCGATTCCGTTCGCCGTGCTGGCCTGCAGCTCCGTCGCGCGCGCCGGCGCGTGGCTGCCCGCGCGCGGCGAGATCCTGAGCCAGGTCGAAGCGTCCGTGTTCTCGTCCGACAGCTACTACGACGCGACCGGCGCGCGGCGCCCGATCGGCGGGCTGTGGGAGGAGCGCACGATCCTCGGCTCGCAGGAAATCGGCCTCAAGCGCCACATGAGCCTGCGCTACACGCTGCCGATGGCGAGCGTGACCGCGCGCGGCACCGGCTCCTCCACCTCGACCGGGTTGTCCGATCTGTCGCTCGGCCTGCGCTATGGCCTGCTGCAGGGCAGCTCGGCCGCGGCGCTGTCGGTGGACTGGAGCGCGCCGCTCGGCTACGACCGCTGGACCTCGCTGCTGGGCGAAGGGCTGCAGCAGCTCCAGGGCTCGCTCGACGCGGGCGCGACGGTGATGGACCGCGGCTTCGTGCAGGGCTCGGCGGGATTCGCGTACCGCTACTTCTCGATCACGCGCAAGAACAACAACGACACCGGCTCGCCGGCGTCGGAGGGGTTCCTGCGGTGGGCCAACCTGGTCACCACCTCGGCCGACGCCGGCTGGTGGGTGCGCCCGCGCCTGCTCGTGGGCGGCCGCTACCAGGGCGTGGCCACGATGTCGGAGGGCGACGGCGAGCCCAAGCGCAACCTGCAGCTCGCCGGGGCGTTCGCGCTGCTGCGCGCCAGCGAGCACCTCGACGTGATGGCCGGCTCGTGGTCGGGTTTCTCCGGGAAGTACGAGCTGTCCACGCTCGGCACCGCGCCGGCTCCCCCGGCGCTGCACTACGATCAGGTGTACGTGGCCGTCACGTTCAGGCAGACCCGGACGAACCGGCTGCAGGGGATTCTCGGCAGCAATCGCCAGCCCTGACGTCCGGTGCGCGGGTCGCAGGAGGCTGCGATCCCCCTCCGAAGGCGGCTGCTCCCGCACGTCGCGCGCCATCGCGCGCGCCTGGTGACGGGCCTCGCGTGCGTGGGGCTGGGCGCGCTGGCCGCTGCCGCCCAGCCGCAGGTGCTGCGCCGGACGGTGGACGACCTCTACCACGGCGTCACCGCGGGCAGGCTCGGCCGCTACGCGCTCGTCTACCTCGCGATCGCGCTGGTCGCCGGGGCGTTTCGGTTCTTCGCGCGCTGGCTCGTGAACGGCGCGGCGCGCGAGATCGAGTACGAGTTGCGCAACACGCTGTTCGCGCACCTGCAGACCATGCCGGCGCAGTACTTCCAGCGCGAGCGCGCGGGCGACCTGATGTCGCGGCTCACCAACGACCTGGCCGCGGTGCGCACGATGCTGGGCGTGGCGGTGATGCAGGGCGGCAACACGCTCACGGTCGCGCTGCTGGCGCTCGGGTTCATGGTCGCCATCAGCCCGCGGCTCACGCTGCTGTCGCTGCTGCCGCTGCCGCTGGTGTCGTTCGTGGTGTGGTTCGCGGGCGAGCGCATCCAGCGCCGGTTCGAGGCGCTGCAGGCGCAGTTCGCGGCGCTGGTCGCGCGCGTGCAGGAGAGCCTGGCGGGCGTGCGCGAGGTGCGCGCCGCCGCGCGCGAGCGCCACGAGCTGGCCGAGCTCGAGGCGCTGAACGAGGCCTATCGCGACCGGCACCTGGCGCTCACCCGCGCGTCCGCCGCGTTCGATCCCGCGCTCGCGCTGCTGTCGGGGATCGCGACCGTGCTCGCGCTGTGGCTCGGCGGCGGCGAAGTGGTGGCCGGGCGCATCACGCTGGGGCAGTTCGTGGCGTTCACGGTGTACCTCGGCATGCTCAACTGGCCGATGGTGGCGCTGGGCCAGGTGGTGAGCCAGCTCCAGCGCGGCACGGCCTCGTGGGCGCGGCTGCTGGACGTGCTCGAGCGCGCGCCGGCGATCGCGAACGCGCACGACGCGCGCCCGCTGCCGTTCCCGCGCGGCGAGATCGAGGTGCGCGATCTCACGTTCGCATACCCCGGCGCGCCCGCGCCGGCGCTGCGCGGGGTGTCGTTCCGCGTGCGCGCGGGCGAGTTCGTGGGCATCGTGGGCGAGACCGGCGCCGGCAAGAGCACGCTGCTGTCGCTGCTGCCGCGCGCCTACGATCCGCCGGCGGGCGCGGTGTTCCTGGACGGCATGGACGTGCGCGAGCTCGATCTCGGCGACCTGCGCGGCGCGCTCGGCTGGGTGATGCAGGAGCCGTTCCTGTTCTCGGGCACGCTGGCCGACAACATCGCGTTCGGCGGCTGGCGGCCGGAGGCGGAGGCGATCGTGCGCGCCGCCCGGCGCGCGTCGCTGGCCGAGGACGTGCGCGCATTCCCGGACGGGCTCGCGACCGCGGTCGGCGAGCGTGGCGTCGCGCTGTCGGGCGGGCAGCGGCAGCGCGTGGCCATCGCGCGCACGCTGCTCGGGCGCGGCCGCGTGCTGCTGCTCGACGACTGCCTGTCCAGCGTGGACGCGGCCACCGAGCGCGCCGTGCTCGACGGGCTCATGGCCGAGCGCGGCCGGCGAACGCTGCTGCTCGTCTCCCACCGCGTGCGCGCTGTGCAGGACGCCGACACGATTCTCGTGCTGGAGCGCGGGCGCATCGTCGAGCGCGGCACGCACGCGGCGCTGCTCGCGCGCGCCGGCCGCTACGCCGCGCTGGTGCGCCGCCAGCAGCTGGAAGAGGAGCTGGCCGCCTCGTGAGTCCGCACGATCGCGACGACGCGCCGCCCGCGCGCGGCTGGGATCCGGGGCTCGCGCGCCGGCTGCTGGCGCTGCTCGGGCCCCATCGCCGCGGCGTGGCGTGGGCGGGCGGGGTGGTGGCGCTGGAGGCGCTGCTGCAGCTCGCCGGCCCGGTGCTCACGCGCGAGGCGATCGACCGCGGCATCCGCCAGCACAACCTCGTGCGCCTCGACCAGGTGGCGGTGCTGTACGTGATCGTGCTGGTCGCGGGGTTCGCGCTGGCGTGGCTCGAGCGGCAGATGCTGGCGGAGCTGGGCCAGCGCATGATGCTGGCGCTGCGCGCGCGGCTGTTCCGCCACCTGCAGCGGTTGCCGGTGGCGTGGCACGAGCGCGAGCCGGTGGGCCGCGTGATGACGCGCGTGACGCACGACGTGGACGCGCTGGAGGAGCTGGTGACGGCCGGCGCGGTGGCGCTGTTCGGCGACGTGGTGGCGGTCGCCGGGATCGTGGTGATGATGGTGCGGCTGAACGCCGAGCTGATGGGCGTCACGTTCTCGGTGCTGCCGCTGATCGCGCTCGTCACGCTCGCGTTCCGCGCGCCGATGCGGCGGAACTTCCGCGAGGTGCGCGCGCGCCTCGCGCGCATGAACGCGGCGCTGCACGAGAACCTGGGCGGCATGCTCACGGTGCAGATGCTGGGCCGCGAGGCGGCGCAGCGCCAGGCGTTCGAGGCCGCCAACGCGGCCCATCGCGACGCCGGCCTCGGCACGGTGGCCGCGCAGGCCGTGTTCTTCCCGGTGATGGAGCTGATCGGCGCGATCGCGGTGGCGCTGATCGTGTGGTACGGCGGACGCCAGGTGATGTGGTCGGGCATCACGCTCGGCACGCTGGTCGCGTTCATCCAGTACACGCAGCGGTTCTTCCGCCCGGTATCGGACTTGAGCGAGAAGTTCAACGTGCTGCAGCAGGCGATGGCATCGGCCGAGCGCGTGTTCGGGCTGCTCGACACGCCCGCCGACGAGGCCGCGCCGGCGCTGGAGGAGCCGTTCGCGCCCGGGGCGGCACGCGCGGTCGCGAACGGCGCGCCGGCGCCGGGCGCGAACGGCGTGCGCCGGCGGTACGCCGGCGTGCTCGTCGGGCACATCGCGCTCGAGCGTGTCACGTTCGCATACGATGGCGTGCATCCGGTGCTGCGCGACGTGTCGTTCGAGATCGCGTCGGGCGAGCGGATCGGCGTGGTGGGCGCGACGGGCGCCGGCAAGAGCACGCTCGCGTGCCTGCTGCTCGGCTTCCATCGCCCGCAGCACGGCGAGATCCGCGTGGACGGCCGCCCGCTCGGCGAGTGGGACATGACCGCGCTGCGCCGGCAGATCGGGTTCGTGCTGCAGGATCCGCTGCTGTTCTCGGGCACGATCGCGAGCAACCTGGCGTTCGCCGATCCCGGGCTGTCGCGCGAGGATGTCGCGCGTGCCGCGCGCGATGCGCACGCCCATCGGTTCATCGCGCGGCTGCCGCACGGCTACGACACCGCGGTGCGCGAGCGCGGCGCCACGCTGTCGGCCGGCGAGCGGCAGCTGGTGGCGCTCGCGCGCGCGCTGGCGCGGAGCCCGCGCGTGCTGGTGCTCGACGAGGCGACATCGTGGATCGATTCCGGCACCGAGGCGCTGGTGCAGCAGGCGCTGGCCGACGCGGGGCGCGGCCGCACCTCGCTCGTGATCGCGCACCGGCTCGCCACCGTGCGCAACGCCGACCGCATCCTCGTGCTCCACCGCGGCCGGCTGCGCGAGCAGGGCACCCACGCGACGCTGCTCGCGCGCGGCGGAATCTACGCCCGGCTGTGCGAGCTGCAGGGGCTGGAAACCTCTGTCGGAACGAGCATTTCCGGCTGATCGGCCGCATGCCGTTCTGGCATTGACCGCCCCTTGACGTGGTCATATCATTGCCAAGCCGACAGGGTCTCGACATCTCGCGCTCGGAGTTCTCCCCCATGCAGCTCGGCCGAAAGATCCGCGACCTGCGTCTGCTGCGAGGCATGACGGTCCAGCGCCTCGCCGACGCCAGCGGGCTCTCGAAGGGATTCGTGAGCCAGGTCGAGAACGGCCACACGTCCCCGTCGCTGGAATCCCTGCACCACCTCGCCGCCGCGCTCGATACGCCGGCCGCGTGGCTCGTGCTCGACGAACCGCCCGCCGCGCGCGTGGTGCGCGCGCACGAGCGCGCGACGCGTCCGGATGCGACGATGGTGGAAGTGATCGCGGCCAGCCGCGGCGCCCAGCTCGAGCTGCTCACGGTGGAGCTGCCGATCGGCGGGCGCATGGAAACCGCCGCCCGGCTGGGCGAGGAGTGTGTGCTCTGTCTGGAAGGAAGCATCGTGCTCGAGCGCAACGGCGAGCGGCTGGAAATGGGCGTCGGCGACGCATGTCACTTCGATTCCCGCCACGGCCTCGCGCTGGCGAACGCCGACGGCGCGGTGGCGCGCGTGATGATCGCGCGCACGCCGGCGTCCCCGAATGGCGTGAACGGGCGCGTCGCGTCCGCGAACGGGCACTCGAACGGCGGAGTCGACTCGCCCGCCGCCTGACGCCGCCCGGCTGCAAGCGCCCGTGCGGTGCGGGCGCCTCCGCTTCGCCCCCGTCCCGCGCACGCGCGCCGCGCGCGCCCCTTCGTCCCCCCCGATGAGCGCCACCGGCCTCGCCCGCCAGGTGCTGCGCAGCACGGTGGGCGACTACCGCGACGCCGCGCGCCACTTCCAGCGCCCCGCGCGCCGGCTGCTCGCCGCCACGCTGCTGCAGTGGGTGGCGCACGCCGTCGTGGGCGTGCTGTTCAACCTCTACCTCGTGACGCGCGGGTTCGACACGGCGTTCGTCGGACGCGCGGTGTCGGCCAGCGGCCTCGGAATGGCGCTGGCCGCGCTGCCCGCCGGCGCGCTGGCCGAGCGCTGGGGGCGGCGGCGCTCGATCGTCGCCGGGATGCTGATCGAGGCGGTCGGGCTCGGGCTGCGCATGGTCACGCTGGCGCCCTCGCCGATCCTGGCGGCCAGCTTCGCGTTCGGCGTGGGCCAGGCGATGTGCGCGATCAGCGCCGCGCCATACATCGCCGAGCACTCGTCGTCGCGCGAGCGCACCCACCTGTTCAGCGCGTTCTTCGCGACCGAGATGCTGGCGGGCGTGGCGGGCGACTCGCTGGGCGGCTGGATTCCGCACCTGCTGGCGCCGGTCGCGATGCTGGGCGGGCTGGCCGGCGCCGAGCGCCTGACACTGTTCGCGGGCGCCGCGCTGTGCGCATGCGCCGCGCTGCCGCTGCTGCTGATGCGCGGCTACCGCGAGCGCTCGCTGGCGCACCGCGACGCGACGCCCACGCGCGGCGCCCACGCTCCGCTCGTGCCGATCGCCGTCAACGCGCTGCTGATCGGCTCCGGCGCCGGGCTCGTGATCCCGTTCATGAACCTGTACTTCGCGCGCCGGTTCGGCTGCTCGACCGCGCAGATCGGCACGTTCTTCGGCGCCGCGCAGGTGGTGACGGCGTTCGCCGGGCTGCTCGGGCCGCTGCTGGCGCGGCGGTTCGGCCGGCTGCGCACGGCGGTGGGCTCGCAGTTCCTGTCGCTGCCGTTCCTCGTCACGCTCGGCGCCGAGCGCCACCTCGGCATCGCGGTGGGCGCGTTCCTGATCCGCGCCACGCTGATGCAGGCCAGCACGCCGCTGGTCAACGCGTTCATCATGGAGTCGCTGCCGCCCGCGCTGCGCGCCCGCTCCACCAGCGTGAACAACATCCTGTGGAACGCGGGCTGGGCGTCGAGCGCGATCCTGTCGGGCGTGCTGATCCAGCACTTCGGCTACACGCTGCCGTTCCTGATCACCGCGGGGCTCTACGCCTGCGCCGCCACCGTGTTCTTCCTCTCGTTCCGGCACCTGCCCGAGCGCCCGGGCGAGCTGCGGCTGTCGGAGGAGCAGAAGGGCACGCGCGGCGAGGGCCCACTCACCGAGTGATGCGCGGCCCGGCGCGCGCGCGATGTCCGCGCGCCGCCCGACGCGCCGCATTTGTCTTGCGCGACGATGCGCCGGCGACTAGCGTTGCGCCGTTCCCCGGCACGATGCCGGCGGCCCCGGGAGGGAACCCGTCATGAAGAAGCTGTTGTTCCTCGTCGTCGTCGGCGCCGCCGCCTGGTACGGCTGGCATCACTACGGCGACCTGCTCCACAAGCTGCCCAGCCACGAAGCCGTGATCGAGAACCACACCGGCCGCCCCATGACGCGCGTGCGGCTCACGGTGGACGGCAAGACGTACGTGAAGGAGCAGATCCCCGATCAGGGCCAGGTGGTGATCCCGTTTCGCGTGAACAACGACGCCACGTTCACGCTTGTTTGGCAGTGGGAAACGGAGAACATGGAGAAGACGTGGACCGGCGGCCTCGTGCCCAAGGGCCCGATGGTGCAGCGCCATCATCTGTCCGTTGACGAGGAGGGCGGCGTGATCTACCACGCCGAGCCGATCCTGGCGTCGGGCGGCGCCTCGTAGTCACGGCGTCGGTCGCGGGCCGGGACGCCGCGCCCCCGCGCGCCGTCACGCCGGGCGTTCGCCGGACGCGGGCCGGCGCAGTTTGCCGGTCGTGGTGCGCGCGAACTCTTCGCGCCGGATGAACACCCGCTTCACGCGCTTGTATGGCGCGAGCCCTTCGCCCGCGCGCTCCACCAGCGCGCGCAGCGTGGTCTCGACGAACGCGTCGTCGAACCCGACGCCGGTCTCGCGCGCCAGCGCCTCGAGCGCCGGGAGGTCCGGCACCAGGTGGGCGTGCACCTCCTCGCGCCCGTCCCGGTCGCGACCGCCCACCACCAGCGCCTCGGCCACCAGCGCACTCGCGAGCGCGGCCTCCACCTCCTCGGGATAGATCTTCTTGCCCGCCTCGGTCGCGATCATGTTCTTGATGCGGCCGGTGATGACGAGACGCCCGTCCGGCAGCAGCCGGCCGAGATCGCCGGTGTGGAACTCGCCACCCTGCAGTGCCTGGGCGGTGGCCTCGGGCTGCCGCCAGTAGCCGAGCATCACGTTGGGCCCGCGCACCACGATCTCGCCGTTGCCATCGGCGTCCGGGTTCTCGATCCGCAACTGGACGCCGGCGAGCGGCCAGCCCACCGCGCCGGGCACGCTGTTCTCCGGCCGGCTCGCGGCCACGATCGGCGAGCACTCGGTGAGCCCGTAGCCTTCGAGCACGGTCCACCCCAGGTCCACGAGCCCCCAGAACACGTCGGCGCGCAGCGCGGCCGCGCCCGATACGAACAGCCGCACGCGGCCCATGCCGGTCTGGCGGCGCACGCCCGTCAGCAGCGGGCGACCGGGGCGGACGCGCAGCGTCTGCCGCGCGAGCCGCGACAACGCGAGCAGCGCGCGCGCCAGCCGCCGGCGCGCGGGCGGCGCGGCCTCGATGCCGCGCTCGATCGCCGCCACCAGCTTCTCGTACAGCAGCGGCACGCCGAGCACGATCGTGGCGCGCGAGCTGCGGACGTCCTCGCGCAGCTCGTTCGACTTGAGGCTGCGCGCGTAGGCGACGCTCGCGCCCACGCGGATCGGGCACAGCATCCCGACCGTGCACTCGAACGTGTGGTGCAGCGGCAGCACCGACAGCATGCGGTCGTGGGCGTGGATCGGGATCGTGCGCACCGCGGATTCCACGTTGGAGAGCAGGTTGGCGTGCGACAGCATCACGCCCTTGGCCTGACCGGTGGTCCCCGACGTGAAGATCAGCACCGCCAGGTCGCCGGCCACCGCGCGCACCGGCGGCTGCGGCGCGCCGGCGAACCGCCGCCGCGCCTCGGCGAACGTGCCGGGGCCCTCGCCGTCGAGCGACACGATCGCCAGCTGCGGCCGCCGCGCGTCACGCGCCTGCTCCGACACCCGCTGGAGCCGGGCGCTCGCGATCACGTGCGAGGCCTCCGCCGTCGCCAGGATCTCGCCCACCTCGCGCGCGCCCAACTGGGCGTCGAGCGGCACCGCGACCGCGCCGGCGGCGGCGATCGCGAAGTACGCGATCCCCCACTCCGGCCGGTTCTCGCTGTGGAGCGCGACGCGGGCGCCGGGCGCGACGCCGAGCGACTGGAGCAGCGCGGCGAACGACCACGCGGCCTGCGCGACCTCGCGGTACGAGTAGCCATGCCACTCGCCGTCGGCCGGACGCAGCAGGCACGGCGCGTCCCCGCGGTGCCGCGCGGCCCAGCTCAACAGCTCGGGCAGCGTGGCCGCCACCGGGGTGGGCGCCGGCTCGTGTGCGGGGCGCGACATGACGCGCGACATGACGCTCACCGCCTGCGCGCGACCACCAGGTGCGCCAGCACCTCGCGCGGATTGGCGAACACGCGGTCGAGCGCCACGCACGCGACCTGCACGATCACGTACGCCAGCCGCACCGGCAGCTCGGTGATGACGCGCGTGGGACCGCGGTTCACGCGATTGAGCCCGGCGATCACCGACAATCCCACGCGGCTCCACAACCCGCCGATCGGGATGAAATCGAGCGGCTCGAACCCGGCACGCTCGAGCAGCACCTGGGCGCCGTAGCGCGTGAACCGGAAGAAGTCCCACGGCTCGTCGTGCAATGGCGCCATCTGCGTGAACTCGAGCAGCAGCATGCCGCCCGGCTTCAGCACGCGGTGCGCCTCGGCCAGCATCGCCGCGGGATCGGTGAAGTACGTCAGCATCGAGACGCCGAGCACGGTGTCCACCGCGGCGGTGCGCACCGGCAGCTGCTCGCCGCGCGCGTGGATGTCGGGGCGTTGCCCGGGGCCGGTGAAGCGCGAGTCCGGCAGATCGGCGCCCCAGTAGCGGCTCACGCGCCCCTGGAACAGTCGCTCGAACGGCCGCGCGCCGCAGCCCACGTCGAGCAGCACGCCGCGCGCGTGGACGCGCGCGTGCTCGAGCGCGCCGATGATGGCGTGGTGCGCAATCCAGTTGAAGCGCCACACCGCCCACTTGCGCACCGGCCGGCGCGGCCACGGAATCGCGCGCGCGGGCTCGCCCGCGCGCGGGTCCGTCGCGACGGCGGTCACGCGCTGCGCCTCGCTCACGCCGGGCTCCACGTCAGCACGTGCACGCCGGCCGC
>DASSIN010000027.1:0-5581 GCA_035691845.1 Candidatus Eiseniibacteriota bacterium
CAGCCGCTGACGGCGGCGGGGCGCGGCGGCGTGCGCGCGTGAGCGCCGGGCCCGGCGTCGATCCACGCGCCGCACGCATGGTCGTGCGGCCCGGCCCGCCGCTGACGGGCCGGTTCGCGCCGCCGGGCGACAAGTCGATCACGCACCGCGCCTGCCTGCTCGGCGCGCTAGCCGACGGCGTGACGCGCGTGCGCAACGCCAATCCCGGCGCCGACGCGCGCGCCACGCTGGCGGCGGTGCAGATGCTGGGCGCGCGCGTGGACGTCACCGGCGAAACGCTGGCGATCACCGGCGCCGGCGGGGCGCTGGCCGAGCCGGCCGACGTCATCGACTGCGGCAACTCCGGCACCGCGCTGCGCATGCTGGCGGGCGTGCTCGCCCCGCATCCGCTGCTGGCGGTGCTCACCGGCGACGCCTCGCTGCGCGCGCGGCCGATGGCGCGCGTGATCGAGCCGCTGACCGCGATGGGCGCAACGCTGGTGGCGCGCGGCGGCAACCGGCTGCCGCCGCTCGTCGTGCGCGGCGCGCGCCTGACCGGGATCCGCTGGCGGCTGGAGGTGGCGAGCGCGCAGGTGGCCTCATGCGTGCTGCTGGCCGGGCTCGGCGCCGCGGGCGAGACCGTGGTCGAGCTGCCCGGCCCGGCGCGCGATCACACCGAACGCATGCTGCCGGCGTTCGGCATCGAGGTGGCGCGCGCGGACGGCGACGGCGCGCACCGGCTCGCGGTGCGCGGGCCCGTGGTGCCGCGCGCGACCGGCCTCACCGTGCCCGGCGATTTCTCCGCCGCCGCGTTCTTCCTCGCCGCCGCCGCCGCCGCGCCGGGCGCCTCGGTCACCGCGACCGGCGTCGGCTTGAATCCCACGCGCACGGGACTGCTGCAGGTGCTCGAGGCGATGGGCGCGCGCGTCGAGACCACGGTGCGCGGCCACGAGGCGAACGAACCGGTGGGCGACGTGACGGTGACGGGGCCGGCGCGGCTCCGGGCGTTCGACGTTCCGGCCGCGTGGCTGCCGCGGCTGGTGGACGAGGTGCCGGCGTGGGCCGTGGCCGCCGCCGCGGCCGACGGGGTGTCGCGCGTGCAGGGCGCGGCCGAATTGCGCGTGAAGGAGAGCGATCGGCTGGCGGCGCTGGCCCAGGGGCTGGCCGCGCTCGGGATCGAGGTGGGCGAGGCGCCCGATGGGCTCGCGATCCGCGGCGGCCCGGTGGCGGGTGGACGGGTGCGCGCCCACGACGACCACCGGATCGCGATGGCGTTCGCGGTGCTGGCCACGCGCGCCGGGGGGGAGGTCTCGATTGACGACGCCCGCGGCATCGGCACATCCTATCCCTCGTTCGGCGAGCAGTTCCGCGCCCTGGGCGGCGCGACCGACGGCATTCCCGGAGAGCTTCCGTCCCGATGAGCTTCGTGGTCACGATCGATGGCCCCTCGGCGGCCGGCAAGAGCACCACCGCGCGCGCGCTGGCGCGCCGGCTGGGGTTCCTGTATCTCGACACGGGGGCGCTCTACCGGGCGCTGGCGCTCAAGTTCCAGTGGAACGGGCTGTCCACCGAGGACCCGGCCGCGATCGAGCGCGCGCTCGCCTCGACCACGCTCGACCTGTCCGGCTCCGCGGACGAGCCGCACGTGTGGATGGACGGGCAGGACGTGTCGGGCGAGATTCGGACCCCGGCCGTGAGCGAGCTGTCGTCGCGGCTGGCGGCGCTGCCGGCCGTGCGGCGGCGGCTGGTCGAGATCCAGCGCACGCTGCGCGTGCACGGCGCGCTCGTGGCCGAGGGTCGTGACCTGGGGACGGTGGTATTCCCGGACGCGGACGTGAAGATCTACCTCGACGCCGAGCCGACCGCGCGCGCGCGGCGGCGCGCCCACGAGCTGGAGGGGCTCGGAATCCCGGTGCCGCTCGACCGCGTGACCGAGGAGCTCGGACGGCGCGACGAGCGCGACCGGACGCGCGCCGACAGCCCGCTCGCGGCCGCGCCGGGGGCGGTCGTGGTGGACGGCACGCGCCTCGATCCGGAGCAGGTGCTGGAGCAGGTGCTCGCGGTGGTGCGGGCGCATCCGAGGTTCCCGGGCGATCCGACGCCGAGCGTCGCCGCCGGGAGCCGGAGCCAGGGGCAGGGCGGAACGGGATTCACGCCAGGGACCCACGGCGGCCGCGATTAGGAGTTCGCTTGAGCGCGTATTATAGTGCCACCCGGTTGCTGGCGAGTGCCGTCCTCGGAACGCTGACCGGATGGGAAGTGCGGGGCCGCGAGCGCATTCCGCGCTCCGGCGGGCTGATCGTGGCCTCCAACCACATTTCCTTCTGGGACCCGCCGTTGATCGGCGCGGCCATCTCGCGGGAAACGCACTTCCTCGCCAAGTCCGAGCTGTTCTCGACGCCCGTTCTCGGGTGGGTGATCGGCACCGTGAATGCGATCCCGATCCGGCGCGGCGTCGCGGACATGACGGGCATGTCCCGCGCCATGGAGGTGCTGCGCGCGGGCGGCGGGCTGTTGATGTTCCCGGAAGGAAGTCGCATGCGGGACGGCGAGCTGCACCCGGCCCGTCCCGGCGTCGGCATGCTGGCGGTGAACGCGGACGTGCCGATCGTTCCGTGCTACATCTCCGGCAGCAACCGGCCCGCGAAGTGGGCGACCCGGCGGGCGCGCGTACGGATCTGGTTCGGGCCGCCGCAGCACTGGAAGGACCTGGCAGGACGCGAGGACGATCTCACGCCGGGGCGCGCGCTGTACCAGCGCGTCGGTGACGCGGTGATGCGCGAGATCGCGATCCTCAAGACCGGCCAGGCGAACACGGCGTCACGCGGCGCCGCCTGATCGACAGGCGGCGGCGCTCCCACCACCCTCACCGAAAGGCTTCACGTTCATGCTGGACACCACTGAGCACCACCCCAACCCCGCGACGGAAGCTCCGGCGCGGGCCCCGTCCCGCCCGTCCCTGCCACTCAACGCCGACGACGAGTCCGACATCAGCCCCGAGATGATGGAGGCGATGTTCGGGCAGTACGAGGAGTCGCTGCGCTCGATCGGCGAGGGCGAGATCGTGCACGGCACCGTGCTGGCGATCGACGACAAGGAAGTGCTGGTCGACGTCGGCTTCAAGAGCGAGGGCGTGATCTCGCTCGCCGAGTTCCCGGATCCGCACAGCATCAAGGTGGGCGACACCGTCGAGGTGTTCCTGGAGAAGATGGAGAACCAGGATGGCCTCGTGGTGCTGTCCAAACAGCGCGCCGACTTCGTGCGCGTGTGGGACCGGGTCAAGGAGGCCCACGACACCGGACAGGTGGTCGAGGGCCGGCTGGTGCGCAAGATCAAGGGCGGCGTGGTGGTGGACCTGTACGGCGTCGAGGCGTTCCTGCCCGGCTCGCAGATCGCGCTGCGCCAGGTGCAGAACGTGGACGCGCTGCTCGGGCAGTCGGTGCAGGTCAAGATCATCAAGCTGAACAAGCGCCGCCGGAACATCGTGGTGTCGCGCCGCGCCGTGCTCGAGGAGGAGCGCGACCGCATGAAGGCGACGATCCTCAAGGACCTCGCCAAGGATCAGATCCGCGAGGGCCAGGTCAAGAACATCACCGACTTCGGCGCGTTCGTGGACCTGGGCGGCATCGACGGTCTGCTGCACATCACCGACATGAGCTGGGGACGCGTGTCGCACCCGTCCGAGCTGGTGAAGATCGGCGACCGCGTGCGGGTCAAGGTGCTGAACTTCGATCCCGAGAAGGAGCGCATCTCGCTCGGCCTGAAGCAGCTCGAGCCCTACCCGTGGGAGGGCGTCGAGGACAAGTACAAGGTCGGCGACCGGGTGAAGGGCCGCGTGGTGTCGATCACCGACTACGGCGCATTCGTCGAGCTCGAGAAGGGCGTCGAAGGCCTGATCCACGTGTCCGAAATGTCGTGGACGCGCCACGTGCGGCACCCGTCCAAGGTGGTGAACATCGGCGACACCATCGAGGCGGTGGTGCTCAAGGTGGACAAGGCCAACGAGAAGATCTCGCTTGGCCTGAAGCAGGTGGAGCCCGATCCCTGGCTCACGCTCGACCAGAAGTACCCGCCCGGCATGCGTGTCAAGGGCAAGGTCCGCAACCTCACCAATTTCGGCGCGTTCGTCGAGCTGGAGGAGGGCATCGACGGCCTGGTGCACGTGTCCGACATGTCGTGGACCAAGCGCGTGGCGCATCCCAGCGAAGTGCTGAAGAAGGGTGACGCGGTCGAGGTCGTGATCCTGTCGATCGACAAGGAGCACCGGCGCATCAGCCTGGGCCTGAAGCAGGTGAGCGAGGATCCGTGGCCGCAGCTCGCGGACCGGTTCCTGCCGGGCATGGAGCTGTCCGGCGTCGTCAACCGGCTGTTCGATCGCGGCGCGATCGTGGACGTGGGCGAGGGGATCGAGGGATTCGTGCCGATCTCGCAGCTCGGCATCGACGATCTCAAGCGTCCCAACGACGCGTTCGAGCCGGGCGAGACGCTGACGATGAAGGTGACGCGGGTGGACGTGCCGAATCACCGGCTGATCCTGTCGGTGAAGGCGTGGCTCTCGGAACAGGACGACATCGCGCTGGCGGAGTGGACGTCGAAGCGCAACCAGGTTCGGGCACGCATCGCGGCGAATCCGCCGGCCGAGGAGCCGGCGCCGGCGGGCAAGGTCAAGAGCAAGAGCGACGAGCCGATCGAGGACGAGTAGGTCCTCGCGGCCGTTGCATGGAACGGAGCGCCGGGTGCGTGCACCTGGCGCTCTCGTTTTGCGCCTGCCGCAGGGTGCGTGCCCGTGGCGGGAGCCTTCCGTTTCACCGCCGCCCACGCTTCGCGGGCCGAACGTTCGCGCGCCGGGCTGGCAGCACGTGCGCGCAGTTCGTATCCTGCACGCCATGCCTCCGAGCGCCGCACCAGCCGCCTCCGCACCGCGCCTGTCGCCGTTGATGGCGCAGTATCGGGCAGTGAAGGAGCAGCATCCGGATGCGTTCCTGTTCTTCCGGCTCGGCGACTTCTACGAGATGTTCCTCGACGACGCCGTGCGCGGCGCGGAGCTGCTGGGGCTGACGCTCACCTCCCGCAACAAGCAGGATCCCGAGCCGATCCCGATGTGCGGCGTGCCGTGGCACCAGCGCGACGCCTACGTCGCACGGCTGCTGAAGCTCGGGCACAAGGTGGCGATCTGTGAGCAGCTGGGCGATCCGGCGGCGGCGCGCGGGCTGGTCGAGCGCGCGGTGACTGAGGTGCTGACGCCGGGGTCGGTCACCACGGAGGCGTTGCTGGAGTCGGCGGCGACGCGCTGGCTCGCGGCGCTGTGGCCGGAGGACGAGCGCCTCGGCGTGTGCCTCGCCGATGCCTCCACGGGCGAGCTCAGGCTCGCAGACTGGCGCTGGGAGGATGCGCCCGAGCTGCTGGCGCGCGAGGCGGTGGCCGAGTGGCTGCTGCCGGCCACGGCGGACATGAGCGAAGACGCCGCCGCCCGGCTCGATCTGCTGCTCGCCGGCGCCCTGGGGGCGCGCAGCGTGGCCGCGCCGGGCTCCGGGACGGAGGCCGCGCGTGCCGGCGGAGACGCGGCGTGGGCGGCGTCGCTCGGTCCTGCGCGCCGCGCGGC
>DASSIN010000028.1:0-7269 GCA_035691845.1 Candidatus Eiseniibacteriota bacterium
GACTCCGCGCGCGCACGGGCACGCGCCAGCTGCGCGCTGGCAGCGTCCGCTCCGGCCGGTCTAGACTCGTATCCGTCGCGCCCCCTGGCTTGCGCCCCCGCTGGAGACTTCATGCGTTCCCGCACCCTGCTGACCGCGTTCGCCCTGCTGTGCGTATGCGCCGCGCTGCTCGCCGCCGACCATCCCGCCGCCCGCGTCGAGCACGACGGGCCGGGCGACGACCCCGGGGACTGGTTCGCGCTGCAGCGCGCGTACCCGCTCGGCACGATCGATCAGGGCAAGGTGCAGGAGGCGGTGGCGCAGGCGCAGGCCGATCGCGACGCGCAGGCGCTGTCCACCACGGCGGGCACGGCCACGTGGCAGCAGCTCGGCCCATACAACATCGGCGGGCGCGTGACGGCGCTGGCGGTGAGCCCGAGCGGGTTCACGGCGTACCTGGGCTCGGCCAACGGCGGCGTGTTCAAGTCCACCGACGCGGGCGTCAACTGGACGCCGATCTTCGACGGGCAGGCCGGCACCGCGTTCTCGATCGGCGCCCTGGCGTTCGATCCATCGAACCTGAACAAGGTGTACGTGGGCACGGGCGAGGCCAACGCCTCGGTGGACTCCTACGACGGCTATGGCTTGTATCGCACCGTGGACGGCGGGCAGTCGTGGAGCTGGCTCGGGCTGGCCGCGACCGCGCGCATCGCGCGCGTGGCGGTGGACCCGCAGGACTCGGCGCGCATCTTCGTGGCCGCGATGGGCACGCAGTTCTCGACCGGCCCCGACCGCGGGCTCTATCGCAGCGAGAACTACGGCAAGACCTGGACCAAGGTGCTGTACGTCAGCGACTCGACCGGCGTGTGCGACGTGGTGCTGAACCCCGCGCACCCCGAGACGCTCTACTGCGCCACGTGGGAGCGCGTGCGGCACTACACCTACCGGCGCGCGTTCGGCCCCGAGTGCGGCATCTGGCGCAGCGTGGACCACGGAACCACCTGGACCCGGCTCACCGCCGGCCTGCCCGCGCCCAGCGACAACGTGGGCCGCATCGGACTCGCGATCGCGCGCAGCCGGCCCTCCACGCTGGTGGCGCAGATCATCGGCGGCGCGAGCCTGAACTACGACGGACTCGGGTTCTACAAGACGACCGACGCCGGCGACACCTGGGCGCCCGTGGATGTGAGCGGATGGGGCGACTTCGGTGGATTCGGCTGGTATTTCGGCGACTGTGCGATCGACCCCAACGATCCGAACACGATCTACTCCTGCGGCATGAACCTGGTGAAGTCCACCGACGGCGGCGTGACCTGGACCACCATCGGGGGCAGCACCATCTCGCACACCGACTTCCACGCGATCTGGATCGATCCCGGCAACCCGAATCACTTGTACGTCGGTGATGACGGCGGGTTCTTCACCACCACCGCAGGCGGCGCGCCGTGGGCGCACGCCTCCACGCTGCCGATCTCGCAGTTCTACGCCGGCTGCGTGGATCCGGCCAACGCGGCCCACGTCATGGGCGGCACGCAGGACAACAGCACCATCTTCTCGTTCGGCAGCCCGAGCTCGTGGAGCACCGTGATCGGCGGCGACGGGTTCCAGTGCGTGATCGATCCCACCAACTCCAACGTCCAGTTCGGCGAATACCAGTATTGCTGCTCCGGTTTGGGGCCACGGCGCACCACGAATGGCTGGATCAGCCTAAGCGCACCGTCGGGTTTCAACGGCTCCGATCGCTACAACTGGAACACGCCGATCGTGATGGATCCGAAGAATCACAACATCCTGCTGGTCGGCAGTCAGCGGGTATACAGGAGCGCCGACAACGGCGTGAGCTACGCGCCGGTGAGCGGCGATCTCACCGACAACCTGCCGAGCGGGGTCGTGTTCCACACCATCTCCACGCTCGACGTCTCGCCCGTGAACGACAGCTACTACTACGCCGGCACCGACGACGGGCGCGTGTGGACCTCGACCAATGCCGGGGCCAGCTGGACCGACATCGGCGCCGGGCTGCCGGTGCGCTCGATCACCCGCGTGGTGGCCGACCCGGTGACGGCGGGCACCGTGTACGTCACGCTGTCCGGGTTCGGCCAGGACGAACACCTGCCGCACGTGTTCCAGAGCACCGACAACGGCGCCCACTGGACCTCGATCTCGGGCAACCTGCCCGACGCCCCCGCCAACGACATCGTGGTGGATCCGGCGCATCCGGCCACGCTGTATCTGGCGACGGACGTGGGCGTCTACGTGTCGCGCGACCTCGGGAACTACTGGTACCCGTTCGGCGTGGGCATGCCGGTGCAGACCGTGTTCGACCTGTTCCTGCACGCCCCGTCGCGCACGCTGTACGCCGCCACCCATGGGCGCTCGATGTGGAAGCTGGATCTGACCACGGTGCCCGCGGCGGTGCCGCCGCAGTTGGAGGCGGGGATCGCGCTGTCTGCGCCGGCGCCCAATCCCAGCCGCGGCAACGTGGCGCTGCGCTTCACGCTGCCGCGCGCCGGATCTGCCGACGTGGCAGTCTTCGACGCGCTCGGCCGCCGCATCCGCACGCTCGCGCACGGTGCGCTGCCTTCCGGCACGCACACGCTGGCGTGGGACGGCGCGGACGAGCGCGGTGCGCACGCGGCGGCGGGCGTGTACTTCGTGCAGGCCCGCGCCGGCGACGCGCGCATCACGCGCCGGCTGATCCGCGCCCACTGACACATCGCCCGCGCGCGCCGCGTGAATCGCCGCGAACGGCGCGGCCCGGAAGTTGCTCCGCCATTTTGGCCGCTCCAGTCGCGGCCGAAATCGCTGCGGGGTGAAGAAAATCCTTTGAAAATGCGGGTGCGCTTGCTATACACCACCTCGACCAGGGCACGAACCGCGTGTCCGAACGGGTCACCGCTCGTACCTTCGTAGGGAGGGGAAGGCTGATGGCTGCGAAGCAGATGACGAAGTCCCAGGTCGCCGCCTACATCGCGGAGAAGTTCGACCTCACGAAGCGGCAGGGCACCGAGATCCTCGAGGAGCTCGCGAAGCTGGCGGCGAAGGAAGCGAAGCGCGGCTTCGTGTTCCCGGGCGTCGGCAAGCTCGTGGTCGTGAAGCGCAAGGCGCGCATGGGCCGCAATCCCCAGACGGGCGAGCCGATCAAGATTCCGGCCAAGACCGTGCTGAAGTTCCGGATTGCCAAGGCCATGAAGGAGATGGCGCTCAAGTAGACCGCTCCCCCGATGTGCGAGCAGGCCCCGGCGCATCCGCCGGGGCCTTTTCGCTGGCATGTGCGCGTGGCGGGCGAATGAGGACGCGCGCGTGACGGCCGCGACATGCGCTGCTGCCGCGGCGCGCGCGGCTACGCCGCCTCGGCGGCCGGCTCGGTGTACAGCGGCAGCAGCAGACGCACGGCGCCGCCGCGCGGGCGGGACTCGATCGCCACCGTGCCGCCGAGCCGGCGCACCACCGCGCGCACCAGCGTCAGCATCGCCGCTTCCGCCTGGTCGGGAACCGGCGCGCGCCCGTCGGCCGTCGCGCCGCGCGCGCCCGGGTCCAGGCCCGCACCCGCGCCGTTCGTGGCCGTGACCGCGGCACGACGCTCGCCTCCCGCCACCGGCGCATGGGCGACCGTGATCACCACGCTGCCGGCGCCGTTCTCGTCGGCGCCGAGCGTGAGCCGGCCGCCGCGCGGCATCGCGTCGCGCGCGCTCACCACCAGGCTCGCGAGCGCCTGCTCGAGCCGTGCGCGATCGGCGCGCACGCGCAGCGGGACGCCGTCCGCGGGCAGCGCGATGTCGAGCTCGATGCGCGGGCCGAGCATGCCGCGCACGATCTCCGCCGTGTCGCGCAGCAGCGAGGCGATCTCGAGCGGCTGCGCGTCGCCCTCGCCGGGGCGGCCGAGCGTGAGCAGCCGGCGCGTGAGCAGCGCGCCCTGCTGGCCCGCGCGCTGCACCTCCTCCGCGTAGCGGCGCAGCGGATGGCCGTCGTGCAGGCGGCCCCGGATCAGCTCCGCGTTGCCCATGATGACGGTGAGCAGGTTGTTGAACTCGTGCGCCACCGCGCCCGCCAGGTGGCCGGCCGCCTCCATCTCGTGCGCCAGCCGCAGCTCGGTCTCGAGCCGCATGCGCTCCGAGACGTCGGTCGCCACCCCGATCAGGCCCGTGATCTCGCCGTCCGCGTTCCGCACCGGCACGTAATGCGCCTCGAACGCCAGATCGCCGATCACCGCGATGCCCACCACCTCCTCGCCCGCGAGCGCACGGCGGATCGAGGTCAGGATGTCGGGGTGATCGGCGTACATCTCGAACACCGAGCGGCCGACCGCCTCGCCGGCCGCGAGCCCGAGCTTGCGCAGCGCGCGGCCCTGCGACAGCGTGAACGTGCCGTTCCGGTCGGTCGCGAACAGCACGATCGGCGCCAGCTCGACCACCCTCTGCGCGCGTTCCTCGGCGCGGCGCAGCGCGCCCACGCCGGACAGGTCCTGCACGATCACCAGCACTTCGTGCGTGCGCCCTTCCGGGCTGCGGATCGGCAGCGCCGTCGCCCACATCGGCCGCGAGCGCTCGCCGGCGCGCAGCACCAGCTCGCAGTGCGCCGGACGGTGGGTGTCGAGCGCCTGCGTGACGGGGCAGCGCCATGCGCCCTCGCCGCGCTCGAACCGCGTCCACAGCGCGTCGCAGCTCCGGCCCGCCCAGCTCGCGCCGGAATCCGGCGGCACCGCGCTCGACAGCGAGCGGTTGGTCCAGCGCACCACGCGCTCGGCGTCGGTGCTGAACACGTAGATGTCGGACTGGTTCACGATCGCCGCGAACTTCTGGCGCTCGCGGTCGAGCACGCGGATGTGCTGGTCGAGCTGCTTGAACCAGCGGTCCTGACGCACGCGCTCCGCCTGCAGCACGGCCAGCTCGGCGCGCTGGGCGAGCGCGCGACTGGTGAGCGCGAGCCCGACCGCCAGCGTACCCGCGTCCGGCTCACCGTGCTCCGGCCCGAGCGTGCACAGCACCGCGAGCGTGCGGTGCCCCTCGGTCAGCCGCTCGACGCGCGCGCGGCCGGGGCCGAGCTCGTCGGGAACGGGCGTGAGCACGGGCGCGCCGCGCGCCGCGGTCTCGAGCCCGAGGCCGCGCAGGTAGGGTCGATGGCGCGCGCGCACCGCGTCGTCCGCGGGCCACCACGCCTCGTGCGCGATCTCGTTGCCGGCGAGCGTGAACAGCGCCGCCACGCGCGCGCCGGCGAGTCCGGCCAGCAGCTCCACCGCCACCGCGCCCTGCCCGGCGGCGTCGCTGCACGCCAGCAGCCGCGCGGCGGCGGCGAGCAGCGCGTGCGGCTCGCCGGAGGGCGACCCCTCGCTCATGCGCTGCGCCGCGCCGGCGCCGCGCCGCGCGCGTCGTAGAACCGCGCCAGCCAGTCCGCCACCGCCTCCACCGCGCGCACCGAGGACGGGTCGAACGCGTCCAGCTCGTGGCTGTCGATGTCGATCTGCGCGTGGATCGTGTCGCCCGAGCGGATCAGCACCACCAGCTCCGAGCGCGTGTCGGAGCTGCACGCCAGGTAGTTCGTGACCTTGCTCACGTCGGGGATGTTCAGGTTGCGGCGCTCGGCCACCGCCGTGCCGCAGATTCCCTGGCCGCAGCCGATGAACACGTGCTCGGTGGGCGCGCCGATGAACGGTCCGAGCCGCAGCACGTTGTCCGGGAACAGCTCGTAGATCCCGGTCCAGTGGAAGCGCGGGCTCAATTCGTGCACGCCCTGGACGGCCGCCTCCAGCACGGAATCGAAGTCGGCGCCGGCTTGCACCTGGGCCTCGAGACGCGACAGCAGCTCCTTGACCTGCATGGTTCCTCCCTGGTGCCTCCGGCCGGGGTCGGAGGTCGTCCGGTTATCGGCAGGAGGACGATGGGGATTCAGGTGCGGAATATCAGGCCGGAGCGTGAGTTGGGCCGACCCGAGGATCGAACGGCCACCGGCGCCGCCCGCCCGGCCGTGCGGGCGACCGCACGGCGGTCACTCGGCGATCAGCATCCCCGCGCGACCGCCGAACCCGGCGGGTTCGATCGGGAGGCCGGGCGGCGGCTCCCAGGCGCCGCCGTCGATCCGCACCTGCACCTGGTGCACGCCGGGCGGCACCGGCAGCGCGAGGCGCCACCAGCCTCCCGCGCCACGCCGCATCGACGACGCACTCCAGCCGGTCAGGTCGCCGCGCAGCTCGACCGACTCCGCCCCCGGGCTCCACAGCTCGAGGCTCGCGCGGCCGGCGTCCAACGGCCGCAGCCGCCAGCTGTCGTGCTCGGCCTCCGAGCGCGCGGCCGAGCGGTGCGCGGCGTGGCCGGGCTCGAACCGGAGCCCCATCGCGAACTCGGGATAGCCCACGAAGTCGCCGGCCTCGGGCGCGCGCACCGGCGGACCGGCCGTGAGCGTGAGCGCGAGACCCGGCAGGCACCAGAACGTGGCGTCCACCGCCGAGAGCTGGACGCGCGGCACGCCGGTGCCGGCGATCATGCCCGTGCGCAGCTCGAGATCGAGCGTGCTCCGCGTCCAGCGCAGCGCGCTCTGCGCCTCGGTGGCGTGCACGATGCGTGGCGGCATCGTCATCCAGAACGGCAGCACGTCGCTGTAGTCGGTGAAGCTCGGCGGCCACGGACCCGGCAGGCCCTGCAGGGTGGGCGGCCAGGTGTAGATCCACACCGGTGGCCGCGGAATGCGCGCGGTCCAGTGCCGGATCGCGCTCGTCCACGTGAACGCGCGCACCGGCACCGACACGCCGGCCCCGAGCAGGGGTGAGATCGTCACCGGACCGGAGCCGTCGTGATGCCCCTGCGCCCATTCGAGCCAGGCGACGCGCGCCGCGCCCCACTCGAGCCGCCCCTCGCCCACGACGTCCGCGACCTGGGATCGCCCGCCGAAGCCGCCGCGCTCGCGCGTGAACAGCGTTCCTCGCAGCCGAAGCGGGCCGACGCGCAACGCCGGCGCGCTCGCGCGCATGCCCAGCTCGGGACCCTCCGCCCCCGAGCCCCACGTCAGACTGGCGTCGCCGTCGGAGTGCGCCAGCCGCGCCAGCGCGACGACGAGCGCCGCGACGTGCGCGGCGCACGCGCCGGCACGGGCCGCGCGCGCCATGTGGAACGCCGTGGCCTGCGGGGCGAGTGTCGCGGGGCGCCGCATGGCGTTCACGGGATGTGGCTGCCCGGCGGCGGTGACGCGCCGGCCGGAGGGCCCGGCGCGAACGCGGATCCGCCGCCGGCGCGCCACCAGCGCTCGATCGCGCGCGCGGGCGGCACGCCGCCCTGGATCGCGCTCGCCGTCTGCTGG
>DASSIN010000029.1:0-5091 GCA_035691845.1 Candidatus Eiseniibacteriota bacterium
CACCGCCTCGGGCGCCGGCGCCGCCGCGGGCGCGGGCGCCGCGTCCAGCGCGTGCGCGATCGGCGCGCCGCCCAGCACGCGGTCGCCGTCGTAGAACACGGCCAGCTGGCCGGGGGTGACGGCGCTCTGCGGCGCGTCGAACCGCACCTCGACCGCGCCGCCTTCGCGCGCGTGCAGCGTGGCCGGCGCGGGCTCGTGGTGGTAGCGGATCTTGACGTCGATACGCGCGCCGTCCTCGGGCGGCGTGGGCACGAGCCAGTTGACCGCGCGCGTGACGAGCCCCGGCGACTCGAGCGCCGCGCGCCCGCCGACCGTGACCACGTTGCGCACGGCGTCCACCGCCAGCACGTACAACGGCTCGGGCGCGGCGAGGCCGAGGCCCTTGCGCTGTCCGACGGTGTAGCGCATCACGCCCTGGTGCGTGCCGAGGCGGCGGCCGCGCGCGTCCTCGATCGCGCCGGGCGCGGTGCCACGCGTCTCCCCCAGCGTGTTGCGCACGAAGCCGGCGTAGTCGCGGTCGGGCACGAAGCACAGGTCCTGGCTCTCGGGCTTGTCCCACAGCGAAAGCCCGAGCCGCCGGCCGTGCGCGCGCACCTCGTCCTTGTCGAGCGCGCCGAGCGGGAACTCGACGCGCGCCAGTGCGGCGCGCGGGATCAGCGCCAGCGCGTACGACTGGTCCTTGCGCGGATCGCGCGCGCGGCACAGCGCGGGCTCACCGGCCGGATCGCGCGTGATGCGCGTGTAGTGGCCGGTGGCGAGCGTGTCCGCGCCCACCAGCTCGAGCCGCGCCAGCAGATCGCCGAACTTGAGGTGCTGGTTGCACGCCGCGCACGGATACGGCGTGCGGCCGGCGACGTAGTCCTCGACGAACGGCTGCAGCACGCGCGTGCGGAACACCTCCTCGGCGTCCACCACGAAGTGCGGGAAGCCCATGCGCTGCGCCACGCGGCGGGCGTCGTCGATCGCCTCGAGCGTGCAGCACGCGCGCGGCGACAGCGCGGCGCCCGAGTAGCAGAACAGCTTGAGCGTGACGCCGATCACGTCCGCGCCCCGCTCGGCCAGCAGCGCCGCGGCCACGCCGGAATCCACCCCGCCCGACATCGCGGCCAGCACGCGCATCACGCGGCTCCGGCCGGCGCCAGCGCGCGCGCGGCGGGCACCGCCGTCTCGAGCGCGGCCAGTGTCGCGTCCACGTCGGCGTCGGTGCTGGTGCGGCCGAGCGAGAACCGCAACGCGCACACCGCGAGCGCGCGCGGCACGCCCATCGCCGACAGCACCGGCGACGGCTCGACCGCGCCGCTCGCGCACGCGGCGCCCGCGGACACGGCGATGCCGCGCGCGTCGAGCGCCATCAGCAGATGATCGCTGCGCGCGCCCGGGAACGACACGTTGCTGGTGTTCGGCAGCCGCGGCGCGCGCGGGCCGTGGAACACCGCGTCCGGCACGCGCGCGCGCACGCCGGCCTCCAGTCGCTCGCGCAGCGCGGCGATGCGCGCGGATTCGGCCGCCAGCTCGCGCGCCGCCAGCTCGGCCGCCAGCCCCAGGCCCACGATGCCGGGCACGTTCTCGGTGCCGCCGCGCCGGCCGCCCTCGTGGGCGCTGCCGCGCAGCAGCGGCTCGTATGGCGCCCCGCGTCGCACGATCAACGCGCCCGCGCCCTTCGGTCCGCCGAACTTGTGCCCCGAGATCACCACGAACTCCGCGCCCAGCGCATCCGCGTCCACCGGCATCTTGCCCGCCGCCTGCACGGCGTCGCACACGAGCGCGATCCCGCGCGCGCGCGCCGCCCCGGCCAGTGCCGGCACCGGCTGCACCACGCCGGTCTCGTTGTTGGCGAGCATCACCGCCAGCACGGTGGTGTCGGCGGGCAGCGCGGCGATCGCTTCCGCGCGCACCAGCCCGTCGCCCGTCGCCGGCACGTGCGCCACCTGAAACCCGAGCCGCGCCAGCAGCGCCGCGGCGCCGTGCACGGCGTGATGCTCGATGGCCGAGACCGCCACGCGGCGCCCGCGCGCCTGCGACGCCAGCGCCGAGCCCACCAGCGCCGCGTGGTCGCCCTCGGTGCCGCCGCTCACGAACGTGACCTCGTCCTCGCGCGCGTGCACGAGGGCGGCCACCTGCGCGCGCGCGCGCTCGACCGCGGCGCGCGCCTGCTGGCCCTCGCGGTGCGCGCTCGAGGGGTTGGCGGACACGTCGCTCAGCACGCGCGCCATCGCCTCCGCCACTTCGGGGCGCACGGGGGTGGAGGCGTTGTGGTCGAGGTAGATCATCGGATCTCGCGGAGGTGACGAGCGCGAACAGAACCGGGCCGGGTCACGCGACCCGGCCCGGAACGAAGCGCGCGGAATCGCGTCAGGGCGTCACGAATTTTTGCAGCACTTCGATGCTCTCCTTGGCGCTCACGGCCTCGGCCGAGGTCGGCGCCAGGTCCACCACCTTCTGCCACATGCGGATCGCATCCTTGTAGATGCCGGCGTCCGCGAACGCCACCCCGAGGGTGAAGTAGGCGCAGTAGGAGCCCGGCTTCTTCTGGATGATGTCGCGCAGCAGCGACATCGCCTGATCGTACTTGCCCTGCGCGTACAGCGAGCTGGCGAGCCGGCACGTGGCCACCGAGTCGTCGGGCGTGAGCGTGAGCGCGCGCTTGTAGGCGTCCTGCGCCTGGTCCGCGTGGCCGGCGGCATCGTACGCCGCGCCCAGGTTGACGAGCACGCGATGGTCTTTGGGCCGCAGCTTGCTGGCCTTGAGCAGCACCTGCGAGGCCTCGGCGATGCGGTCGCGGTCCAGGTACATCACGCCCAGCCGGTAGAGATTGTCGAACTTGCTGGAATCGCGCGCCACGGCGCGCTCGAGTATCTGGATCGAATCGGGCTCGGAGCCGGACTTGGCCGCTTTGGCGGTCGGCAACGTCACGGCAGCGGGTTTGGCGTCCTGGGACGTGGCGCTGGACGACGCCGGCGGCGTGATCGCGGCGGAGGCGCCGGCCGGCTGGGCCTTGGTCGGCTTCGCGGGCGTGGCCGCGAACGCGGTTCCACAGCAGGCCACGGCGATCCATGCGAGCAATGCGGGGGCAAGGCGCTTCACGGTGGGGAATCCTCCTCGACAGATGGGGGCACAGACGGGAGGCGATGGTATCACGCACGTCGCGCGCCGGTCATCCCCCGGACCACGTGGTCAGCGCACGAATGGGCCACGGCGCGGGCATGCGAACACCGCCAGGCCGCGTCCGCCGGATCCGCCCGCGCAGGCCGCGTCGCCGGATTCAGCCGACGCGCGCGGGGACAGCGGCCTCGAGCGCCTGGGTCAGGTCTGCCCACAGATCGTTGACATCCTCGATCCCGACCGACAGCCGCACGAGCCCTTCGGGAATCCCGGCCCGGGCGCGGCCCTCGGCGCCGAGCTGGATGTGCGAGGTGTAGGCCGGCAGCGACGCCAGCGACTCGACCCCGCCCAGGCTGACCGCGTGGTGCACGAGCTTCAGCGCGTTGACGAGCGCCTCGGCCGCCGGCGCCCCGCCCCGCACCTCGAACGCCAGCACCGGGCCGAACCCGAGCGTCATCTGGCGCTTCGCCACGTCGTGCCCCGGATGCCGCGCCAGCCCCGGATAGAACACCTGCGCCACCGCGCCGTGCGCGGCCAGCCGGCTCGCCAGCTCGAGCGCGTTGGCGTTGGCCGCCTGCGTGCGCAGCGGCAGCGTCTTCAGGCTGCGCTCGATCCGCCACGCCGCCTCCGGATCCAGGATCGGACCGAAGATCTTGCGCGCCTTCCACACCGGCTCGAGCGCCCTGGCGCTCCCGCTCACCAGCCCCGCCAGCACGTCGGCGTGGCCGCCGATCGACTTGGTGGCGCTCGTCACCACGAAGTCCGCGCCGAACGCGAGCGGCTGCTGGCCGACCGGCGATGCGAACGTGTTGTCCACCGACAGCCGCGCGCCGCGCGCGTGCGCGAGCTTCGCCGCGCGCTCGATGTCCACGACAGCGAGGATCGGGTTGGTGGGCGACTCCACGTGCAGCAGCCTGGTCTCCGGCCGGAACGCGCGCTCCCACGTCTCGGGCGCGCGCGCGTCCACGAACTCGCAGCGCCAGCCGAAGTGCTGGACGCCCCACTTGAACAGGTCGTGCGTGCCGCCGTAGCTCTGCTCGAGCGCGACCACGTGGTCGCCCGAGCTCAGGCACGCCAGGAACGTGCACGCCAGCGCCGCCACGCCCGAGGCGAACAGCAGCGAACGCTCGGCGCCCTCGAGATCGGCGAGCCGCGCCTCGCACGCGGCGATCGTCGGATGGCCGAGGCGCTGGTAGTAGGCGCCCGTCTGCCCGCGATCCTGCGCCTCGTTCATGGCATCGAGGCTCGGGAACGAGTACGTGGTCGAGTGCACGATCGGCGTGCTCATCGGACCGTGCGCGGGGTTCGGACCGTGCACCGCTCGGGTGGCGGGCTGCCGGCGCCCCGCGCCGTCGCTGCGACTCATGGACGCTCCTTTCGCCGGCGCGCGCGGCGGCGTGGCCGGATGGGTTAGGCTCCCGTCGACTGCGCGCCGCTGCGCCCCGCACGGGCGGGGCGGCGTGGCGCGCGACGCGCGAAGCCTACCCATGCCCCTCGCTCCCGTCCATTCGACCGGCGTGCGCCGCGTGCTGCTCGTGCGGCCGCGGTTCATCGGCGACATCTGCCTGACGCTGCCGGCGCTGGACGCGATCCGCACCGCCTGCCCGCAGGCGCGGATCGCGTACGTGACGAATGCCGCCTGCGCGCCGCTGCTGGAGGGCGATCCGCGCGTGGACGAGCTGATCGTGGCGCCCGAGCGGCCGGGGGCGGCGCACACGCTGGCGCTGGTGCGGCGGCTGCGCCGGTTCGCGCCCGAGGTGGCGTTCGATTTCTTCTGCAACCCGCGCACGGCGGTGTGGACGCTGGGCTCCGGCGCGCGCGTGCGCGTGGGCTATCCCCACAAGGGCTGGCGCTCGGCGCTCTACACGCACCACGCGCGCCCGCGCACGCTGTCGGCGATCGGCTTCCACCTGGCGTCGCCGGCCGCGCTCGGCTGGCCCGCGCCCGAGCGCACGCCGCGCCTGCACGTGACCGACGCCGCGCGCGCGG
>DASSIN010000030.1:0-4430 GCA_035691845.1 Candidatus Eiseniibacteriota bacterium
GCCGCTCGTGCGCCACGTGGTCGAGCGCGTGGCGGCCACGCTGCCGCGCAACGTGGACCACGAGGACCTGTACTCGGCCGGCGTGCTCGGCCTGCTCGACGCCCACGCCAAGTTCGACGCGCGCAAGGGCGTCAAGTTCGAGACCTACGCCGTGTGGCGCATCAAGGGCGCGGTGCTGGACCAGCTGCGCGCGCTCGACTGGGTGTCGCGCTCCATGCGGCGCAAGGCGCGCACGCTGGACGGCGTCACCCGCAAGCTCGACCAGAAGCTCGGCCGGGCCGCGTCCGAGGACGAGGTGGCGCGCGAGCTCAAGATGTCGCGCTCCGACTTCTACCGGCTGCTCGATCACGTGCGCGGCGCCGTGCTGGTGTCGCTCGACGAGGCGCGCTCCGGCGAGGACGCCGAGACCACGAGCCTGGCGGATCACCTGGCCGATCCGGCGGCCCCGAACTTGGAGGCGCGCCTCGAGGCCGAGCAGACGCGACTCGTGCTGATGAAGACGCTGAACCTGCTGCCCGAGCAGGAGCGGCTGGTGGTGGCGCTCTACTACTACGAGCGGCTGACGCTGAAGGAGATCGGACGCGCGCTCGGGATCTCCGAGTCGCGCGTCTCGCAGGTGCACACGCGCGCGATGGGGCGGCTCAAGCTGCGGCTGCAGCGGGCGCTGGCCGAGGAGCGTGCGGCGTGAGCGGGGGACCGGCAGGTCCGCCGTGGCTCAAGCTGCGCGGCGAGCTGGCACGGCTGGTGAGCGAGCTCGAGCGCGCCGGTGACGCGCGCGGCTCGGCCGCGCTCGGCCGCGTGCTGGAGACGTGGTGGAGCGAGCAGGCGCAGTGGGACGCGCGGCTGCACCAGGATCTGTCGCTGCACCACGAGGTGGCCAACGCGCTGGTGGGCGTGCGCGGCAACGTGCAGCTGATGCTGATGGGCAGCGCCGGCGCGCCACCCGCGCTGCGCGAGCGGCTGGAGGTGGTGATGCGCGAGTCCACGCGCATTCAGGACGCCGTGATCCGCCTGCGCGAGCTCAAGTCGCGCGTGGTGCCGGAGACGGCGGACCCGCGGAGGGCGGCATGAGCGAACCGGTGACGGGCGACGCCCCGCTGGCGGTTCGTGGCGGCGACCCGCAGGGCGACGAGCGCGTCCGGCGCCGCCGCGCCTCGCTCGCGCTGTGGCAGGCGGTCGAGGCGCTGCTGGCGGCCCCGGGCGAGCCCGAAGCGCTGGATCGCGCGCTCGAGAGCCTGCGCGCGGCGTTCGACTGCGAAGGCGTCGCGCTGCACGCGCGCACGGCCGCGGGCGCGATCGAGCCGTGGTGCGCGCTGGGCGAGTGGCGCACGACGGTCGGGGACCTGCGCGACACGCTCACCGTTCCGCTGATGCGCGGCCGCGAGCGACTGGGCGAGCTGGCGCTGCAGGGGCGTCCCGGCCAGCGCTTCCGCGCCGGGCAGCTCGGTCTCGTGCGCGCCGCCGCCGGTGCGCTCGGGGCCGCGCTCGGCGCGCGGCTCGAGCTCGAGCGGCTGCGGCACCTGCCCGGGCGCGATCCGATCACCGGCCTGCCGGACGCGCGCGCGTTCCTGCTGCGGCTGGAGGAGGAGCTGGCGCGCGCGCGCCGGCACGGTCCCCCGGTCGGGCTGGTCACGCTCGAGCTCGATCACTTCGACGCGCTGCGCGAGCGTTACGGCACCGCCGCGGCCGACGCCGTGCTGGCCGAGGCGGCGCTGGTGCTGACGCTGACGCTGCGCGCGAGCGACGTGGTGGCGCGGCTCGAGGACGCGCGTTTCGCGCTGCTGCTGCCCGAGACCGACGCGCTGCCGGCGCTGCGCTGCGCCGAGCGCGTGCGCCGCTCGCTGGAGGAGCATCGCTTCGCCCGCGCCGGACGCGTCAGCGCCACGGCTGGCGTGGCGGCGTGCCCGCGCGACGGCGTGGACGTGGCCGAGCTCGTGGACCGCGCCGAGGGCGCGCTGGCGATCGCTCGCAAGCAGGGCCGGCGCCGCGTCGCCGGACTGCCCGGAGGCTTCGCGCACTGATGACGGACGACACCCCCACCCCGCGCGCGCCGGAGCCCGCCACCCCGGCGCGCTCCGGCGTTCCGGCGCCGGGCGGCATCGAGGTCGAGCCCGCGGCGCGGCTGCTGGTCGTGGACGACGAGCCATCGATCGTGGACATCCTGCAGGAGTTCCTGGGCTCGATGGCGTACGAGGTCCACGTCGCGCGCAGCGGGGAGGAGGCGCTGCAGCGCCTGCCCCAGGTGCAGCCGGACGTGGTGATCACCGACATCAACCTGCCCGGCATCTCGGGGCTGGAGCTGATGCGCCAGGCCAAGGCGCGCGACGGTGAGGTGGCGGTGATCGTGCTCACCGGCCACGTGTCGGCCGCATCGGCGATCGAGGCGCTGCGCCAGGGGGCATACGACTACGTCACCAAGCCGTTCGATCTCGAGGAGGTCCAGAAGATCGTGGAGCGCGCGATCGCCAACCGGCGGCTGCGCGCCATCAACCGTCAGCTGGTCGAGGAGCTGCGCCAGAAGAACGACATCCTGCAGCACCACGAGCACGAGCTGCGCGAACGCGTGCGGCTCGCCACGTGGCAGATGACCACGCTGTACGAGGTCGGCAAGGAGATCAGCGCCAACCTGGAGCTGGCGCCGCGGCTGCAGATCATGGCCGCCAAGGCGGCGGAGCTGTCGGGCGGGCGCGGCGCGGTGATCTACCTGCGCAGCGAGGACACCGAGGAGGCGCGCGTGGCGGCCGTGCACGAGCTGGCGCCGCCGGGCGAGCACGATTCCATCCACGCATTCGACGCCGAGCGGACGCTCGGGTTCTCCTCGTCCGAGCCGGCCCCCGTGCGGCGCGCGACCGAGGGCGCCACGCTGGAGCTGCCGGCGCTGCCGTCCGCGCGGGTGTCGAGCCTGCTGGCGGTGCCGATGGTGACGGAGAACGCCGTGATCGGCGCGATGGTCGTGGTGGACAAGCCGGGCGGGTTCACCGCCGCCGACGAGGGTTTCCTCGCGCTGTTCGCCGCGCAGTCGGCGATCGCGGTGCGCAACTCGCAGCTGTACGAGCACACCAAGACGCTGGACCGGCTCAAGTCCGAGTTCGTGGCCGTGGTCTCGCACGAGATCCGCACGCCGCTCACCTCGGTCAAGGGCGCGATCGAGCTGCTGTCCGACCACCGGTTCTTCGCCAACACCGAACAGCAGCGCAAGCTGCTGAACATCGCCCAGGCCAATGCCGAACGGCTGCTGGTGCTCATCAATGACATCCTCGACTTCTCCAAGCTCGAGTCCGCCTCGCTGCCGATGGTGATGGAGCGCCATACGCTGGAGCCGGTGGTGCAGCTGGCCATCCAGAACCTGCGCACGTTGATCGAGGAGCGCCGCATCACGGTGGACCTGGTGCTGGACCCGACGCTGCCGGACCTGATGCTGGACGCCAACCGCATCGTGCAGGTGCTCACCAACCTGCTGTCCAACGCCATCAAGTTCTCGCCGCCCGGCGGCCACATCGTCGTCAGCGCCACCGCCGGCGAGAGCCACGTGCAGGTGTCCGTCACCGACCACGGCGAAGGAATCGCCGCCGCCGATCTGCCCAAGCTGTTCCGCAAGTTCTCGCAGATCGATTCCGGTTCCACGCGGCGCGTGGGCGGCACCGGCCTCGGCCTCGTCATCTGCAAGGGCATCGTCGAGCAACACGGCGGCACGATGGGCGTGGAGAGCAGGCTCGGCGAAGGCAGCACGTTCTACTTCGTGCTGCCGGCCGGCGAGCGCGGCGTGCTGGCGTCCGCGCGCACGCCGGACGTCGCGCGCAGCGCGTGACGCGCGTGCGGCGCGCGCTGCCACGCCGCGCCGCGAGCGCGTCGTGCCCGCTGGCGATTGAAGCTTGACCCGGACGCGGGGCGACGGTAAGTTGCGCGCGTCGGCAGGGAATGCCGACGTTTTGTTTGCGACCCGCCTCCGGAGTCCGCCACCACGATGCGCGCCAGGGACGACGCCACGCATCCGGCTTCCGCCGCACCGCCCCGATCCCGCGAGCGATTCAGCTCCGTGCCGGCGTGCGAACACGCGCGCCGTCCGCCCGCCCCGTTCGCGATGTTTGCCCGCGCCGTCGCGCTCGCAGCCGTGTTCGCCACGGTTGCCACGCTCGCCGCGTTGCGCGTCGCGCCCGATGCGCTCCCGCGCTTCGAGGTGCGCGTGCCGTGGTCCGGCGGGGCGCCGACCTCGCGCGAGTGGCAGGACTCACACGCCGGGGTGCGCGCCGTCCAGGATCGCGCCGGACACGCCCTGATCGTGCGCTCGGGCTCGGGCGCGAAGGCGCGCGACGCCGCCTCCGCGCTGGTGCTGGCGCGCGCGGCGGGAATCGACGCGTGGCAGGCCCGCCGCGAACGGCTCGAGGCCCGCTGGAGCGTCGAGGTTCTGCCCGCGCCGCGGCCGATGCTGC
>DASSIN010000031.1:0-9490 GCA_035691845.1 Candidatus Eiseniibacteriota bacterium
ACGCGAGCCCGTGGCGCGCGATCGCCTCGCTGGCGTAGTGCGAGCAGGATGGCTCGTGCCGGCACGCGAATCCGAGCCCGCCCAACAGCGGCGCCAGCGTGCGGCGATAGCCGGCCAGTGCCAGCAGCGCGAGCGCGCGCATCACTGTGGCGTCTGCGCCACCGCCGGCGGCGCGTCCGCCGGCAGGTGGATCGGAAGCAGCGCGCCGGCCGAGGCCAGCAGGCGTTCCAGCTCGCTCGCGAGCTGCTCGTGCGGCGCGGTCAGCGCGCCCTTGGACGCGATCACCACGATCCAGAACCCGTGCTCGGGGATGCGCGGCCAGCGCCGCCGCACGATCTCGCGCAGCCGGCGGCGCGCGCGGTTGCGCTGCACGGCGCCGCCCACGCCGCGCTTGCTGGCGATGAACCCGAACCGGGTGGCGTCGCCGGCCTTCGGCAGCACCACCAGCAGGCAATGGCGCCCGCGCATCGCGACCCCGTGCTCCTTCACCTCGGCGTAGTGGCGCGAAGTGGTCAGACGGTGGTCGTGGGTCAGCCGCTCGCGGCGGTCGGCCGGCATGGCGCTCCCCGTGGCCGGCGGTTGCGTGCGCGCGCGCGGCGCGCGTCCGGCGCCGGGCACCCACGGCCGCACAACAGTTGGCCCCGGCAGAGGCAGTGCCGGGACCGTGTGGAACGAGCCCAACGTCGGTGGCGAACTAGGAGGACACGGTCAGGCGCTTGCGGCCTTCGCGCCGGCGCGCGGCCAGCACCTTGCGGCCGCCCTTGGTCTTCATGCGAGCGCGAAAGCCGTGCGTCTTCTTGCGATGCCGATTGCGGGGGCGGTACGTGCGCTTCATCGCGTGAGCCTCGATCTGGCAAAGGGTTGCGCCAAAGGACGGCGGAGCGTACGGGACTCCGCGGCCAGGGTCAAGGCACGCCGGCGCCGGGACGCTCCGGCACGCGGGCCGAACCGGGCGAGAGGCTCCGCCGAGCCCCGGGCGCTGGATTCTGGAAGCGCTGAACCGACCCCCGACGCACGCCGATAACAGCCGGAGCGCCACCACCGGGTTGGGATCCCGCGTGGCCGTGGCCGGCCCGCGCGTGTCTCCAACGGCACGCGGGCCCGTTTCGCATCCCAGGCTCTGGATGCCATGTCGCTTTCGAGCTCGCCGCAGGCCAACAACCTGTCGCCCGAAGCGCTGGAGGCTGCGAGCTGGCTGCGCCAGCTCGCGCGCTCGCTGCGCATGTTCCGGCTGTACCGGACGAGCAACCCGATCGTCCAGCAGGCGCAGGAGAACCTGTCCGCCTCGCTGATGGAGCTGCTCAAGCGTCACGGCAACTGGGAGCTGGCGTTCTCGTCCTCGAGCATCAGGCTGAACGAGGAGCTGGTGGTGCACGTGGACCAGCGCAAGGAGGACGTCGGCTCGGAGGCGGTCGAGCAGCTGCCGTTCCTGTTCTATCGCGACGGCATGCGCAAGATGACGATCGCCGCCGCCACCCCGCGCGCCGAGCTCGAGACGCTGATCGAGTGCCTGGGCCGCAGCAGCCGCGGCCCCGACGCCCAGGACGATCTCGTCACGTTGCTGTGGCAGGCCAATCTCAAGGGCGTGCGGTTCGAGGCGGTGCCGCTCGAGCAGATGATCTACGTGTCGTCGCGGCCCGGCGGCACGGCCGGCGCCGAGGAGCGCCGCGGCCAGGTGTACGCGTGGACGCCGAGCGGCTCCGAGATCCGCGGCGACCTGGGTCAGCTCGCCGGCAAGCAGGGGCTGCACAAGGACACGTTCGACGACTGGGAGCTGCCCGGGCGCGGCGGCAGCGTGGAACAGGCGTGGCAGGAGCTCGAGGCCGACACCACGCTGGCGCGCGACATGTTCGCGTTCGAGTGGCTGCGCGTGTCGGAGCGCGCCTGGACCGACGACATCGGCCCGTTCGTGCACACGCTGCTGCGGCTCGACGGTTCCGAGAGCATGCGCGCCGCGCTCGCGCGCTCGCTCGGGACGTGGGTGGTGGCGGCGCTGCAGCGCGCCGACTGGGACGAGACCCGCCGCGCGCTGGGGATGCTCGACACCGTGGATCCCGGCCGCGCGCTGGCCGCGGCCGAGCTGGAGCAGCAGCTGGACGGCGTGGAGGCCGCGGCCCTGGCCGAGCACCTGGACGAATCCGACGCGGACGACCACGCGCAGTTCGTGTCGTGCGTGGTGGCGCTGGGCGAGGTGGCGGTCGGGCTGGCGTGCGCGGTGATGGCGGAGTGCGGCCGCGCGCGCTCGCGCGCCGCGGCGTGCACGGCGATCTGCTGGCTGTGCGCGGACGCGCCCGGGAAGCTGGCGCGGTTCCTGGGCGACTCGCGCTGGCATCTGGTGCGCAACGTCGTGTTCGCGCTCGGCCACATCGGCGGCCCGGAGATCGCGCCGCTGCTGGCGGAGGTGGCGCGCCATCCCGAGCCGCGCGTGCGCCGGCAGGTGGTGCAGGCGTTGGGCGGCGTGCCGCACGAGCTGGCGCTGCCGATCCTGGTGGACCAGCTCGACACCAGCGATCCGCAGCTGCTGGCGCACGCGCTCGCCATGCTGACGCGCGAGCCCGATCCGCGCGCCACCGAGGCCGTGCTGCAGCGCATCCAGGCGCCCGACTTCGAATCGCGCAGCGAGCCCAGCCAGCGCGCGCTGTTCGCCGCGTTCGCCGAGCTGGCCGACGACGCCAGCGTTCCCGCGCTGGAGCAGATCCTGCATCGCGGCGGGTGGCTGGCGCGCCGGACGTTCCAGCGCACCGGCGTGGCGCGCACGCTGGCGCGGCTCGGCACGCCCGCCGCGCTCGACGTGCTCGAGAACGCGCTGCGCAGCCGCAGCGAGGCGGTGCGGCAGGCCGCGCTCGAGGCGCTGTCGGCGCGGGGACGGCCGTGAAGCCCGCCGACGACCCGCACGGCCGGCCGCAGGACGAGCGCCTGCGCAAGGCGGGCATCACCGTCGTGCAGCGCGTGCTGGCGCTGATGCGCATCGGCCGCAGTTACCGCGTGGGCAATCAGGTGTTCACGCGCCAGGTGGAGTCGTTCCTCGAGGCGATGGCGCCGGTGTTCAGGGAGGCGCCCGAGATCGTGATGGTGGCGCTCAACAACGACTTCTACGTCAACGGCGTGCGCGTGCCGCTGCGCGCGAGCACGCTGCGGTTCCAGCAGGCGCTGCTCGAGGAGCTGCGCAAGCGCCACATCGCCGGACTCAAGTTCGACGCCAGCGTGAGATCGAAGGACATCGAGAAGTTCTTCGAGTTCTTCCTGCAGCCCGACAGCTACATGGGCCCCGCGCTGCTCGAGGCGTGCGTGAACGCCGGGCTCCACAGCATGCTGCCCGCCGTGCACGCCTCGACCGAGATGCCCGAGCACGAGAACGCGTACGATCCCGGCGCGTTCGAGGAGTGGGACGAAAAGGACGAAGCCGCCGGCGCCGGCGCGCCGGGCCAGGGGCCGGGCGCGACGCGGCCGCCGGGGGCGCGCGCCGTGGTCAACCGCAGCTACTCGCTGGCCGTGCACGGCGCGCGCTCGGTGCTCACCACGACCACGCTGCAGGACGGCGTCGAGATGCGCCACGCCAAGCGCGTGGTGCAGCCGCTGGTCGACGGCGCGTTCCAGTCCGAGCCGGTGGTGATGGGACTGTCCACGCTCGGCCACCACGACGAGTACACCTACGCGCACGCCGTCAACGTGTGCATGGTGGCGGTGACGATGGGGCACGCGCTCGGGCTCGACCGCCGCGCGCTGGCCGACCTGGGCGTGGCCGCGCTGCTGCACGACGTGGGCAAGGCGTCGGTGTACGACCGCGTTCACCACGCGCTCGAGCAGTTCGACGAGGCCGACCGCGCCGCCGCCGAGGCCCACACGGTGGAGGGCGCCAAGCTGATCGCCCACTCGACCACGCTCAACATGACCACGCTGCGCTGCATGCGCGCGGCGCTCGAGCACCACGCCGGCGAGGGCGGCTATCCCCGGCTGCCGGAGGGCTGGGAGGCGGGCCCGCTGTCGCGCATCATCCGCTGCGCCGACGCGTACGTGAGCCTGCAGATGCACCGCAGTCCCGCCGCCCACGACATCACGCCCTACGACGCGCTGGCGATGATGCTGGGGCCGCTGCGCGCGAAGTTCGAGCCGGCGATGCTGTGGGCGCTGGTCCGCACCGTGGGCCTGTACCCGCCCGGGCAGATGGTGGAGCTGGCCGACGGCCGCATCGCGATCGTGCTCGCGCCGAACCCGGAGGACCTCCACCGCCCGCATCTGCGCGTGGTGATGGACGAGTGCGGCGTCCCGTTCTCGCCCATCGAGGCCAAGGAATACAAGCCGCTGCCCGCCACGATGGCCGTCCGCCGCGCGCTCCCCGCCAGCGAATACCCCCAAATGCCCCACAACGAGGCGGCGTAGCGGTCGAGCGGCTGGCCCACCAGGGCGGCGTTGCACGACTCGCGCATACCAGACCGCACTTCACGGATGACTTGGGAGCAGTGACGCGGCTAGATTCACGCGCGCATATGTCACGGACGAGTTACGCGAACTCGCGCTAGCGCGAGTTCCGACCCGCATGGCCATCGAGCACCCGCATGCAGGGCTACGTCGCGATCACCGATTTCGAGTGGTTCGAGTTCCTGGCCACGCGGCGGGAATGGGACGAGGTCAACTTCTGGCAGCCGCGTCCCGGCGGGCTGCTGAACGCGGCGCCCGGAACGCCATTCCTGTTCAAGCTCAAAGCTCGCCACGGGTCGTTCGTGGCCGGCTACGCGTTCTTCGCGTGGCGATCGAGGCTTCCGGCCTGGATGGCGTGGGAATCATTCGGTGAGGCCAACGGCGCGCCCGACTTCGCCACATTCATCCGCGTGCTCGCCGGGCTGCGCGACGAAGTCGATGCCGCCGGGCAGTTCGAGATCGGCTGTCTGCTGCTCTCGACGCCCGTGTTCTTTGCGCGTGACCAGTGGATTCCCGCCCCGGCCGACTGGTCGGGAAGCATCCAGCGCGGCAAGTACTACGACCTCGCCGCGGACGAGGGACGTCGGATGTGGGAGGCATGCCTGGCGCGCGGAGAATATCCACAGGCCGCCGGGATCGCGTCCGGGGCCGTGCGGCACGAATCCGCCTTCGCCCGGTATGGCGCGGCGCGCGAGTTGCGTCCGCGCCTCGGCCAGGGAGGGTTCCGCATCGCCGTGGCCGACGTGTACGAGCGTACCTGCGCGGTGAGCACGGAGCACTCGCTCCCCGCGCTGGAGGCCGCCCACATCGTCCCCTACGGCGAAGGCGGCGCGCACGACATTCGCAATGGATTGCTGCTGCGCGCGGATATTCACCGCTTGTACGACAAGGGCTACGTGACCGTCACCCCCGACTACCGGTTCCTCGTCAGCCCGCGACTGAAGCACGACTACGACAACGGACGTGTCTACTACGAGCTGCAGGAACGAATCGCTCGCGCGGGCAGCATCCACTTGCCGCAGGATGTGGAGCACCGCCCCGATCCGAAGTTGCTCGATCGCCACTGGAAGGAAAAGTACGTGGCGTAGCGTCGCGGCGTGCCCCACGTCGACGGGGCGCGGGGTCACAGGTTCGCGGCATCCTCGAGACGAACGTCATGCAATCGTGACGCCAACTCGCGCTGGCGCGAGTTGGGCGGCGCGCGTCACTTCGCGGCGATCAGGCGCTGTGCGAACCCCTCGAGCTCGCGGGGGTCGAGGTCGGAGACCACGCGCAGCGCCATGCCGGCGTGCGCGGCTTCGATCACGTGCCAGCCGTCGCGGCTCGTCGTCGGGCCGACCGCATCCCGCGCGCCGGGCTCGGGCCACGCGAACACGTTGATGACGTGCTTGCGCCGCTGGTAGACGAGCGCGGCGACGGGGCGGCCGTTCAGGACGTCGAGCCGGCCGCCGATCAGCGGGAAATCGGGGGCGAGATCGGTGACGGGCGGCGAGTAGTCGAGCCGGCCGGCGAACCACGGCTTCACCGTGTGCTGGTCGGTCGAAACCACGTCCATCAGATGTCCGGGCTGGAGCGAGCGCACGTGGGCGGCGGTGACCTCGCGCATCAGCGCGTCCTCGCCGGCGCCGATGCGGCCGCCGTACCACGCACCGCCGAGCAGCACGAGCAGCCCGGCGGCGATCGCGAGCCCGCGCCACGGGTTGGCGCGCGCGATGCGCGCACGCCCCGGCGCGATCGTCTCCGCGCGGGGACCGGACGCGCCCGGCCGGGCCAGCCCGATGTCCGCCAGCACGCGCGCGCGCAGCGTGTCGGGCGCGGGCTCGTAGTCGGCCTCGCGCCGCACGCGAATCCCAAGTGCGCGCAGCTCGTCCAGCGCGGCCGCGCACGCGGCGCAGCCTGCGACGTGCCGCTCGACCGCGCGGCTCGAGGCGGCGTCCAGCTCGTCGTCCGAGAACGGCGACAGCAGCTCGCGGATCTGCTCGCAGGTCACGACGCGTCCCCCCCGTGCTCCGCCGCCTCGCGCCCCGCCGTTTCGCCGCGCAGCGCGCATGCGAGCTGGTGGCGCGCGCGCGACAGCCGCGACATCACCGTGCCGATCGGCGCGTCGATCACGGTCGCGATCTCGCGGTAGGACAGCCCCTCCAGCTCGCGCAGCACGATCACCTCGCGAAATTCGATCGCCAGCGCGGCCAGCGCCTCACGCACCGAATCCGACGCCCGCACGCGCGCCAGCTCCAGCTCGGGTCCCGCCGCCGTCTCCGGCGTGTGCGCCTCCTCGTCGAACTCGACCGCCTGCCCTGCCGGGCGCCGGCGGCGGAGCTGGGTCAGGCACGTGTTGCGCACGATCGCCATCAGCCACGGCCGCCCGTCCACGCCGCGCAGGCCGCCGAAGTGGCGGCACGCGCGCAGCATCGCCTCCTGCACCGCGTCCTCGGCCTCGTGCGCGTCGCGCAGCATGTGGCGCGCCAGGTTCCACGCGGCGTCCAGGTGCGGCAGCACGCAGCGCTCGAACCGCTCCAGCTCGCGCGCCGAGAGCGCGGCCCGCGCCGGACCCGACGCTTGGATGTCATCCGCCACGCACGTCACTCCTCGTCATGACTCGCGCCGCCCGCATTTTATTCCCGGGCGTGGCGCCCGCGCCGGCGCCGGAATAAACGCGGCCGCGCCCGGGTCGAAGCGGGTGATCGAGATGTCCGCTTTCACCCCCACCCGAAGGAGAACCGCCATGCGCCCCCGCTGCCAAACGACCGCTCCCAGGCCCGCCCACGGTACACGATGGCTCCCGTCCGCCTGCGCCGCGCTGCTCGCGCTGCTGGCCGCGATCCCCGCGCACGCCGCCGCGCGCACCGTGCGCGTGCGGCTGTCGGAATGGACCGTGGCGTTGAGCGTGGCGAGCGTGCCGGCGGGCACGGTGACGTTCGCGATCGCCAACACGGGCTCGGTGCCGCACGCGTTCGAGGTCGAAGGCGGCGGGATCGAGAGGAGCACGCCCCAGATCCCGCCCGGCGACAGCGCGCGCGTGACGCTCGACCTGCGCGCCGGGCGCTACGAGGCCTATTGCCCGATCGGCAAGGGCTCGCACCGGATGCTCGGCATGCTCGCGCACTTCACCGTCGTCGCCGGCGGACACACCGGGCGCGCCGCCGCGGCCGCGGTCTCGCACGCCGCCAGCGCAGGCGCCGGACACGACATGGACGAGCACGAGCACGGGATGATGGCGATCCAGCCGGTGCGCGGCCCGCAGGCGATGCGCGTGACGGGCGGCGGGCCGGTGATCCAGATCCTGCCCGGGCCCTACCCGTTCGCCGACAGCGCCGCGGCCATCATCGCCAGCCGGCCGCCCGACCAGCGCGAGGACCTCACCAAGAAGGCGCACATGGGCCCATACTCCAACAACGTCGCGGCGATCGCGGGCGACATCGCGATCCTGGCCATCGACCGCGGAGCGCACGGCGATTCCGTGTCGGGCACGGCCGACTTCACCACCCAGGACGGCGCGCGCTGGAAGCTGGTGATGGACCGCGTGCAGACGAAGGACATTCCGTTCAACCCGCGGTTCGGCGGCGTCATCATGGGCTTGTTCTACCACGGCGCCTCCGGCGTCCACACGCCGCTCGTGCCCACGATCCAGAGCTCGCTCGCGTTGTGGGCGTGGGCGCAGCTGTACCGCAACGACGCGCCCGTCACGGATTCGGCGATGGTGCACGTGATGCTGCTGTCGCGCACCCGCCGCACCAGCGACTGGGCGCTCGATTGCTGGGATTGCTCGGAGCGCCCGGTCGAGGAGCTGCAGCTCCAGGTCACGCCGGCGCCGGGGCGGCCGCCGTTCGACGCGCCGGGCGGGGTGCTGTTCGTGAACTGGGAGAAATCGAGCGGCCGGCGCGAGCGGCCGTGATCGATCGCGCCCGTGGCCGTGATCGCATGCGGCGCCCGCGGCATCGCACCGCGGGCGCCGCGCGGACGTCACTCGCCCTTCGCCACCGGCAGGCCGGCGTCGGCCCAGTCGTGCTCGAAGTCCTTGGCCACGTACAGCACGCGCACGTTGCGGAACCCGAGCGCGCGCGCCGCGCGGTACGCCGGGCGCACGTTGGGGCAGTCCTGCCACGGGCAGCAGCCGCAATACAGCACGACCGTGCGCGTGCGCGGCAGCGGCGCGAGCGCGTCGTGCAGCGCCTTCATGCCTTCGGGCTTGGAGGTCGGCCCCGCGTAGCGCGAGCCGGGAATGTGCCCGCCGCGATACAGCACCTTGAAGCCGACGTGCAGCAGTGCCGGGCGCCGCGCGGCGGGCAGCGCCAGCATGCGGTTCAGCGCCGCCGGCTGGATCAGGCTCGCGGCGCCGATCGAATCGGGCGCCATCCTCATCGGCGCCGCGCAGCGGGCGTGCGCGGGACGGGGCCCGCACGCGACGAGCGCCAGCGCGAACGCGAGCGCGGAAGCGAGCGGGCTTCGAATCATGGCAGCGTGTTTCATCTCATCCTCCTCACGGGGCCATCGCGTCCGCGCGCGCGGCGCGGAACAGCGCCAGCTGCACCCGCTCGTTGGGACGCATGGCGTCGGTCTTCTGGTGGCCGTCGGTGAAGATGTAGTGCAGATGACCGTGGGCGACCGGCGCCATCGTGCGCATCGAGCGCCCCACCATCACCGTGCCCTCGAGCACGCACACGCACGTGCCCAACGGCTCGCGGATCACGGCCAGCGTGGTGCCGTGCACCTCGACCTGGGCCTCGGGCGTGGCGATCGCGAGCCGCGCGCCGTGGAAGCGCGCGCCGGTGGTGACGCGCACCTCGCCGGTCGCGAGCCGGGCGTGCGCCTGGCGACCGAACCAGCGGCCGGGCACGCCCGGCAGCACCAGGTCGGTGCCGGGCGTGAGATCGAGCGCCAGCGCGCCGCGGCCGAGCACCATCAGCTCGTCGCCGACCGGCACGTGCACGTGCGCGCCGGGCTGCAGCACGCGCGTCAGCGCTTCGGCCTGGCGCGGCGGGATCAGCAGGTCGTTGACCACGATCGGCGCCGGTCCGGTGGCCGAGATCACCTCCCAGCGCGGGCCGGCGTTGAGCGCGAACGCCGCCAC
>DASSIN010000032.1:0-21052 GCA_035691845.1 Candidatus Eiseniibacteriota bacterium
GTGAGCGGCAGCGTGGGGCTGGCGATCGCGGCCAGCAGTGCGGGCCGCGACGACAGCAACGCCTGGCCGCTGGCGCCGGCCAGCGCGGGGCCGCCATCGGCGCGGGCCAGCGCGGTGCCGGTCAGCAGCCCGCGGCGGAACTCGCCCGGATCGCCGATCGGGAACGCCTCGTAGCGCGCGGCGGCGAGGCACCAGTCGAGCGCCGTCGAGACCGACGCCGGCGCGAACGGCTCGATGTACTGGGCCGACGCCTGCTCGCCCAGCACGCCGCGCTTGAGCAGTCCGTCCAGCCATGGCTCGAGCGAATCGGGCACGTCCGCGAACGCGCCCGACAACCGCTTCTCGCGCCAGCCGAACGCGCGCGACAGCCAGTAGGCGAGGTCGCCGCGGCGCGCGGGCTCGTCCGGGAACAGCTGCATCACTTCTGCCCTGGGCGCCGCGCCCTGGCGCACCAGCCGGTCGATCAGCGGCCGCTCGGTGGTGGCGGCGTAGTCGGGCAGCAGGCTCCAGTTGGCGACGAACTCGCCCGCCAGCGGCCCGCTCTTCGCCAGGTAGCGCTCGAGCGCCTCGCGCACCGTGATCGCGGGGCCCGGCACGCGCGGCGCGTGCACCAGCGCCGCCACGTTGCCGCCGCCGTTGGCGCGGTAGCTGGTGGTCACCACCGTCAGCACCTGGTCGGGCGCGAGCGGCTGGCCCTTCCACGCCAGGTTCACGATGCGCGCGCCGGGCGGGCGCGTGAGGTCCACCTCGTAGCTCACGCCCTCGGCGGCGTCCACGTCGTAGCCCGGCCAGCCGGGCTGGATCAGCGCGCGGCCGTCCTCGAACGTGTAGTCGAGGTAGGCGCGCGCCGACTGCTCGAGCACCTGCGCGAGCTCGGCCCCCGTCAGCCGCAGGGTGACGAGCGTGTTCTCGTATGGCGAGAGCCGCGCGAGGTCGCGCGCGGTGATCGCGCCCGGCGCGAGCGCGAGCGCGGGGTCGGGCAGCGCCGCCAGCGACACGTCGGCGCCGCTGGCGTCGAGCTGCGCGCGCTGGATCAGCTCCCACACCGCGCCGTCGGCGTCGCGGCCGTGCGGCGACACGATCGCCTTCGCGGCCGAGCCGACCGGCCGGTCGAGCTGGGCCTCGGCCGCGGCGTGCAGCGGCGCCGCGTAGGCGGCGAGCGCGCTGTCGGCCGGCACCGAGTCCGTCACCGCCAGCACGCGCGCCGCGCGGCGTTCGATCGTCCAGCGCGCGCCCGCCGTCGCGCGCGACAGCTCGAGATCCACGCGCCCCAGCGCCTCGCCCGACCTGCCGGCCTCGGTCACGAGCGGGCCGCCCGCGCCCGAGGGCTCGAACGCGGGCACGATCGCGTGCGTGTGCCCGAGCACGATCACGTCCACGCCCGGCACCTGGGTGGCGAGCCGGTAGCCCCAGTTCTCGTCCGGGATGTCCCACGCGTGCAGCGGCTGATCGGCGCGCTCGCGTTCGAGCCCGGTGTGGGCCAGCAGCACCACCACGTCGCAGTGCTCGACCTCGCGCAGCCGCCGCACCTCGCGCGTCGCGGCCTCGACCGGCGACTGGAACCGGAAGCCCTGTACCAGGCTCGAATCCTCCATTTCCGGCACCGCCGGCGTGGTGAGCCCGACCACGCCCACGCGCACGCCGCCCGCGGTCCTGACCAGCGACGGCTGGAACGCGGGCCCGCCGTTCGCGCGCGTCACGTTGGCCGACAGCCACGGGAACCCCGCATCGGCGCGCGCCGCCGACAGCGCGCCCTCGCCGAAGTCGAACTCGTGGTTGCCGACCGCCATCGCGTCGTAGCCGAGCTGCGCCATGGCCCGCATCATCGGGTCGGGCGTGTCGGTCGCGTGCCCGGCGCGGCGCGCCAGCTCGATCCCGCCCTGGATGGCGTCGCCGCCGTCCAGCAGCAGCACCGGGGCGCCCTCCGCGCGCACGCGGCGCACCAGCGTGGCCACGCGCACGAGCCCGCGCGTGGCAGGCCGGTCGCTGGCGTAGTCCCAGTCGGTGAGCGCGCCGTGCAGGTCGGTGGTGTGCAGCAGGATGACGTGCGTCGTCTCGGCGGCCGCGGTGGACGCGAGCAGCGCGAGCGCGGCCGCCAGCAGCATTCGGAGCATGCGCATGGAGACCACGAAGCTATCAGCGCCGCCCCGCGCGTCGCAACGGCTTTGCGCGCATGCGCTCCCCCGCGCGGCCGGTCGCCGCGCCCGCCGCCGGCTGCGCGCGGCCGGTTGTCGCGCCCGCGTGGCCCTGACATATTTGCCCGCATGAGTCCCGATGTCGTGGTGTGCCCGGACTGCGGCCACAAGAACCCGCCGGGCGTCACGAGCTGCGAGGCGTGCAACTATCCGCTGACGCCCGAAGCCCAGGCCCCGGGCGCGCCGCCCGAGGGCGCGACGCCGCCCGAGGGCGCGCCCGGGGCACCGCCTTCGCCCACCGGCCGGGCCGAGCCGGTGATCTTCCTGCGCCGCCCGCTGCGCCGGCAGCGCGCCAGCATGGATCGCACGTCGGTCACGATCTGGCTGTTCGTGGGCGTGGTGTGCGCCATGGCGCTGATCGCGACCGCGATCGTGGGCTACCACAGGAGCAATGCGCCGCCGATCGAAGGCGCCTCGGAGGGCCAGCAGTCGCATGCCGATTCGCTGCGCGCCGTGCTGGCGAAGGACTCCACCGCCGTGGGCGCCAACATCGAGCTGGCGAACATCCTGTACGACACCGGCAACTGGCCCGACGCGATCCACCACTACGATCTGGCCATCGCGGGCGACTCGACCCAGGTGAACGCGCTGGTGGACGATGGCGTCGCGCACTACAACATGGGTCGCACCGACGAGGCCCGCCGCATCTTCGAGCTGGCGGTGCGCCGCGACCCGCACCAGGCGGTGGCGCTGTTCAACCTCGGGATCGTGGCCGAGGGCCGCGAGGACTACGAGGCGGCGCTCCAGTACTTCCATCGCGCGATGGAGAGCGATCCGCCCGACGCCATGCGTCAGCCGCTGGTCGATGCGATGCAGAAGGCCATGCAGAAGACCGGCCGCAAGGCGCCGAAGCTGCCCTGACCACGCGCGCGGCCGGCCGGTGGCGGCGTTTGATGCCACGCGACCGCGCCGACGCCCGAGTTTGACACTCCGCCGCGGCGGTTCCTAGAGTCGTTTCGACCCCGCGTTCCGTTCTCCGCCCACCCGAGCGCCCACATGCCCGATCCCCGTTCGTACCAGCTCGTCATCGTCGGCACCGGGCCCGGCGGCTACGTCGCCGCCATCCGCGCCGCGCAGCTCGGACTCCGCACCGCCGTGGTCGAGAAGGACGAGCTGGGCGGGACGTGCCTCAACTGGGGCTGCATCCCGACCAAGGCGTGGATCGTGTCCGCGCACCTGCTCGAGCAGATCCGCCGCGCGAAGGAGTTCGGCATCGAGGTGGGCGAGCCGCGCGTGAACTGGGACTGGATGCTGGAGCGGAAGAACAAGGTGGTGAAGCAGCTCACCTCGGGGGTGAAGACGCTGCTCACCGCGCGCCACGTCGAGATCGTGCGCGGCCGCGCGCGCCTCACCGGCCCGAATCGCCTGGTGGTGACGGGCGAGGGCGGCGCCGCCACCGAGCTGGCGGCCGAGGCGATCATGCTCGCGACCGGCGCGGTCGCCACCACGCCGCCCGGGTTCGCGCTCGACGGCGAGCGCATCGTCACGAGCCAGGAGGCGCTCGAGCTGAAGCGTCAGCCGAAGCGGCTGGCGGTGCTGGGCGGCGGCGTGGTCGGCAGCGAGTTCGCCTGCTTCTTCGCCGCGCTCGGCACGCAGGTGACGCTGATCGAGATGCTGCCCCGGCTGGTGCCGGCCGAGGACGACGACATCGCGCAGGCGCTGGAGCGCGAGATGAAGAAGCAGAAGATCGACGTCCACCTGAATACCAAGGTGGAGGATCGCAGGAACAACGCCGACGGCTCGGTCACGCTCACGCTGTCGGGCGGGAAGACCGTCACCGTGGACACGGTGCTGGTCGCGACCGGGCGGCGCCCGCAGTCGGCAGACATGGGGTTCGAACAGGCGGGGGTGAGCCTCGGCGACCGCGGCAAGATCGTGGTGAACGACAAGCTCCAGACCTCCGCCCGCGGCGTGTGGGCGATCGGCGACGTCACCGACATCCGCCAGCTCGCGCACTTCGCCTCCGCGCAGGGCAAGGCGGCGGCCGAGATCATCGCCGGCCATCCGGCGCAGACCAACTGGCGCGCCGTGCCGGCCGCCACGTTCACGAATCCCGAGATCGCGAGCGTGGGCATGACCGAGCGCGAGGCGCGCGCCCTCGGGCGTCCCGTCAAGATCGGCCGGTTCCCGTTCCGCGCGCACGGTCGCAACATCGCCGACAACGAGCTGACCGGGTTCGTGAAGCTGGTGGGCGACGCCGACACCGACCAGATCCTGGGCGCGCACATCATCGGCGCGCGCGCGAGCGAGATCATTCACGAGGTGGCGCTGGCGATCGCCGCCGACCTCAACATGCGCGACCTGGCGCACGCGATCCACGCGCACCCGACCGTGACCGAGACGCTGGGCGAGGCGGCCGAGGACGCCGACGGGCTCGCCATCCACCTGGTGCGCCAGACCGCGGCCACGGCGGCGGCGCGGCAGGCCGTCTGATCCCGTGCCGATCGTGCCCGAGCCCGCCGCGCCGCCCGCCGATCCGCGCCGCGACGGGTGGGAGCGCGCGATGATGGCCGTCCACGGCGTCACCGACATCGGGCTGCGCCGCACCCAGAACGAGGACCACTTCGCCTACTGGCCGCCCGAGGCCGCCGCGCGCGAGCGCGACGGGGTGCTGATCGCGGTGGCCGACGGCATGGGCGGCGCGCTGGCGGGCGAGGTGGCGAGCCGGCTGGCGGTGGACGCCGCGCTGGGCGTGTGGCGGTCCGCCAACGGGGAGGCGCCGACCTCCGCGCTGCGCCGCGCGGTCGAGGCCGCCAACCTGGCCGTGCACGAGGAGAGCCTGGCCCGCCCCGACCGCCACGGCATGGGCACCACGCTCACGCTGGTCGCGTGCCGCGGCGGCCGCGCGTGGGTGGCGCACGTCGGCGATTCGCGCGCCTACCTCGTGCGCCAGGGCGCGATCCGGCAGCTGACCGAGGATCACTCGCTGGTGGCGCAGCTCGTGCGCGAGCAGCAGATGACCCCCGAGCAGGCGCGCGTGGATCACCGCCGCAACGTGGTCACGCGCAGCGTGGGGGTGGGCGAGCACGTGGACATCGACGTGCTGGAGGTGCCCGAGCCGCTCGAGCGCGGCGACACGCTGGTGGTCACGACCGACGGCCTGCACGGGCTGGTCGAGGACGACGAGATCGCCGGCGCCGTCGCGCATGACGAGCTGGCGCCCGCCTGCGACGCGCTGGTGGATCTGGCGCGCGAGCGCGGCGGCTACGACAACATCACCGTGGTGATGGCCCGCCTGTAGTCGTTTCGCCCCGCCGCGCCGGTTCCTGTCTCCCTCCGCACTCCCCCAGCGGACACCGGCATGGGCCGGAAGAAGTACTCCCGCTGCATCCCTCCGGACCATGGAACCTCCCTGCCGGGCGCGCGACAGTGTCCCCGGAGCGATTCCCCAAACATGCGCCGCGGCTGCGGCGCTCTCCCAGGGAGGACCAGATGAAACAGCGTTACACGATGTACGCGATCAGCGCCATCGCCACGTTCGCGCTCGCCACGGCGGCGTGGGCGGTGGACCCGGTGCCGGGCACCTACAATTCGACCGATCTGGGCGGCCCCGTGCTGCTCGGGCGCGGCACGCAGTCGTGGGTGGCCCCGCTCAACGCCGCGCACGGCGTGGGCGACGTGTTGAACAGCGCGTCCTGGAACGGCGCCGCGCTCGGCACGCAGTGGTCGTTCTCGTGCGCCGTGCAGGCCGCGGCGCAGACCGTGACGGATCACCGCATCGCCGGCACGGGCACGGTCGTGTTCGACAACACCTTCAACGGCGGAGCGTTCTTCCTGTCCAAGACCGGGCCGTGGTCGGATGGCATCCACGATCTGACCGGCACGCTCGGCGCCACGCACGTGATCGCCACCGTGCAGTACGTCAACAACCAGCCGGTGGGGTCGCGGCTCAACATCGACTCGGCCGGCCTGTTCGACGGCTCGCAGTGCACGCTGACGTTCGTGATCGCGAACGGCATCGGGCTCGGCGACACCGACAGCGGCGCGCTGCCGGCGAACTATCCGGCGTTCCTGGCGCCCGACTGCTCGCCCACGCGCGCGTACGGAAGCTGGGGCGACGCCAGCCAGATCACGTTCCGCGTGGACTGCCCGGTTCCCGTGCACTCCACCACGTGGGGACGGGTGAAGGCGATCTATCGGTAGTGCTCGCTGGACCACCACGGCGCGCGCGGCTCCGGCTGCGCGCGCCGCGCGCGTTTGCGGCGACGCGGCGCTACGGAGCCGCCACGATCTTCGCCAACCGCCCGTCGTCGGTCATGATGTAGATCTCGCCGTTGGCGTCCTCGCCGAACGACATCGTGCTGGTGCCGGCGTTGAGATCGGGCCACGAGCCGATGTCGGCCGCGCTCGCGCCGGTGTAGCGGAAGCTGTGCACCTCGCCGCTGCAGTAGTCGGCGTAGAAGTAGGTGCCGGCGAGCCCGGCGATCGCGCGGCCGCGGTACACGTAGCCACCGATGATCGCGCGGCACGAATTGGCCGGGTGCGTGTATTCCGTCACCGGCATGGTGATGCCGGCGGTGTTGCATCCGCTCGCAGGATCGAAGCACGCGGTGCCTTCGGTGATGTTCCAGCCGAAGTTGTCGCCGCGTCCCCGGCCGGTGATGTTGGACGCCACGTCCACCTCCTCGCGCGCGTCCTGGCCGACGTCGGCGATGTACAGGTCGCCGGTGGCGCGATCGAAGCTGAACCGCCACGGATTGCGCAGCCCGTAGCACCAGATCTCCGGGCGATCGGGCGACTGGAACGGATTGCCGGCGGGGACGACGTAGCCGCTGGCGCCGCGCACGTCGATGCGCAGCAGGTCGCCGAGCAGGTCGGTGCGATCCTGGCCCGTGCCGGTGGGATCGCCGCCGGTGACGCCGTGCCCGTCGCCGATGCCGACGTACAGCATGTCGTCCGGGCCGAACGCGATCTGCCCGCCGTTGTGCGACGGCTCGGGATGAGGGGCCGCGAGCACCACCTCGCCCGCCGGATTGGCGACGTCGGCGTTGCCGGACACGTGATAGCGCGCCACCACGGTGGCGTTGGATGGATCCGTGTACGAAATGTAGAACGCGCCGGTGCGGGCGTAGTCGGGCGCGAACGCCAGGCACAGCAGCCCGTCCTCGTCACCCGCCGACACCAGTCCCGAGACGTCGAGGAACGGGGTCCCGAGCGTGGTGCCGTCCTTGATGACGCGGATCGTGCCGCCCTTTTCGACCACGAACAGCCGGTGCGTGTCGCCGGGCGGCGAAGTCATGTACACGGGATGCGACAGGTAGTACGTGATGGTCTGCAGCGCGAGGCGCGGCGGGGTGACGTTCGCCGGCCCGGTGGAGGAATCCTTCCCGCACGTGCTGAGCGTCAGCAGCCCGAGCAGCAGGATGCCGAGGGTGGGGCGTCTGGACACGACGATCTCCGAGTTGTGGCAGGGGACGTCAATGTTACGCCCGGCGCGCGCTCCGCGCACGGCCGCGCACGTCGTCCGGGCCGCGCGAAAATGACGCGATCGACCGCTGCCGGCGCGCCCCGCGCGCGTCCGTGGATGCGGGGCGGCGCGCGGCGTCGCGTTTGCCCGGGGAGGGTGACGCCACTAGAGTGCGCGCCATGCCGGCCGAGATCGTCGCGCTGCATCTGACCCCGCAATCGCGCGCCCCGGTGCGGCGTGTCGAGCGCGTCGAGGCGCTGCTCGAGCAGGGGCTGGCGGGCAATCGCCACACGCGCGCCGCGAGCCGCCGGCAGGTGCTGCTGATCGACGAGGAGACGCTGGCCCAGTTCGCGCTCGAACCCGGGCAGGTGCGCGAGCAGGTCACGGTGCGCGGGCTCGATCTGAACGGGCTGCCGTTCGGCACGCGGCTCGCGGCCGGCACGGCGGTGCTGGAGCTGGCCGGTCCGTGCGCGCCGTGCGAACGCATGAACGAGATCCGTCCCGGGCTGCGCGCCACGTTGCAGGGCCGTCGCGGCCGGTTCGCGCGCGTGGTGCGGGCGGGCGCGTTCGCCGTGGGCGATCCGCTGCGTGTGCTCGCGGCGGTCGAGCCCGCGTAGCCCGACGTCCCGCCGGCCGGAGGCCCCGTGCAGCGCACGGTCACCTTCATCACGCTGTTCGCGGTGGGCGTGGTGCTCGCCACCGGCATCTCGAGCTGGCTCGCGTTCCGCGGCGTGAGCCGCGCGCTGGCGTCGGAGTTCGAGGTGCGGCTGGCGCGCGGCGCGGTCACCGCCGCGCGCGAGATCGGCGCCACCGACGTGGCCGAGGCGCGGCTGCGCGAATCGGCCGCCGGCTACCTCGCGGTCCAGGTGCAGCTCGTGACGCTGCGCGCGGCGACGGGCGTCGTCGACGCCTCGCTGGTGGACACGGCCGGCGTCGTGCTCGTGGACGCGCGCGACATCGAGGGCGCCGAGGGGCTGGCGACGCCGCTCGATTCGCTGGCCGGCGGCGCCGTGCGGCGCGCGCTGCGCGGGGCGATCACGGTGTCGCGCCCCTATCCGCGCGGCGGGCAGATCCTGCAGGCCGGGCTCGCGCCCGTGCGCGACGAGGCGCGCCGCGTGGTGGGGGCGGTGATCGTGGAGGCGGTCCCGGCCTACCGGCCGATCGTGCGCGACCTCGGCCGCACGCTGCTGCTGGTCGCGCTCGGCACGCTGCTCGGCATCGCGGTGCTGACGGCGTTCGTGATCCGCAACGCGATGTCGGCCGCGTCGCTCGAGCGCCGGCTGTCGCGCGCCGAGAACCTGGCCGCGATGGGCCGGCTCACCGCCACGCTCGCGCACGAGATCAAGAACCCGCTCGCCATCATCCGCGGCTCGGCCCAGCGCCTGGGCCGGCTCGATCCCGAAGCGCAGCGCATGGCGGAATTCGTGGTGGAGGAGGCCGACCGGCTGTCGCGCACGGTCGCGCGCTACCTGCAGTTCGCGCGCGGCGAGCCCGCCCGCGGCGGGCCGGGCGACGCGGTCGAGGCGCTGGAGGCGACGCTGGCGCTGCTCGAGGGCGAGTGCGCCGCACGGAACGTGACGCAGCAGCGCGTCGGAAGCTTCGCGAGACCCGCGCCGGTGCGGCTGGACAACGAGTCCTTGAAACAGCTCTATTTGAATCTCATGCTGAACGCGCTGGAGGCCATGCCCGAAGGCGGCGCCCTGGCCGTGTCGGTGGTGGAGCGCGGCGCGCGCTTCGAGGTCGCGATCCACGACCAGGGCCCGGGCTTTCCGGTCGAGGTGCTGCGCCACATCGGCGATCCGTTCGTCACCACCAAGCCGACGGGCTCGGGGCTCGGGCTGTTCCTGGCGCGGCGGCTGGCGGAATCGGCCGGCGGATCGCTCGAGATCGCCAACGGGCCGCACGGCGGCGCGACGTGCACGGTGCGGCTGCCGCGCGCGCGGGGTCAGGGCTAGGAGAGCGGATGCGCGTGCTGGTGGTGGACGACGAGGTGCGCAACGCCGAGCTCGTGGCGCGGGCGATGGCCGACGCCGGTCACGACGCGCACTGGGTGAACGGCGGCAAGGCGGCGCTCGCCCGACTGGAGCAGGGGCAGCCCGACGCCATCGTCACCGACGTGCGCATGCCGCCGCCCGACGGGCTCGAGCTGCTGGCCCAGGTGCGCGCGCGCTGGCCGGACGTGACCGTGGTGCTGATGAGCGCCTACCGCGACATGGAGATGATGCGCAAGGCGCTGCGGCTGGGCGCCCACGACTTCGTGGACAAGGAGGGCGACTACCACGACCAGCTGACGGTGATCCTCGAGCGCGTGGCGCGCGAGCGGCAGCTGGTGCACGACAACGTGCGGCTGGAGGGCGAGGTCGCCACGCTGCGCGAGGGGCTCGCCACCGTGATCGGCCAGTCGCCCGCGGTGCGCCACGCACTGGAGCTGGCGCGCAAGGTGGCGCCCACCGATTCCACCGTGCTGCTGCGCGGCGAGAGCGGCACGGGCAAGGACCTGTTCGCGCGCGCGATCCATTTCTCCAGCCGCCGCGCCAACGGCCCATGGGTCAAGGTCAACTGTGGCGCGCTGCCCGAGGCGCTGCTCGAGAGCGAGCTGTTCGGGCACGAGCGCGGCGCGTTCACCGGCGCGGTGCGCCAGAAGCCGGGGCGGTTCGAGGACGCGAACCATGGCAGCATCTTCCTGGACGAGATCGGCGAGCTGCCGATGCCATTGCAGGTCAAGCTGCTGCAGGTGATCGAGGAGAAGACGTTCACGCGCGTGGGCGGCAACCAGCCGATCAAGGTGGACGTGCGCATCATCGCCGCCACCAACCGCGACCTGGAGGAGATGGTGCGCGAGCGCGCGTTCCGCGAGGACCTGCTGTTCCGGCTGAACGTGTTCCCGATCGTGCTGCCGCCGCTGCGCGAGCGCCCGGGCGACGTGCGCGCGCTGGTCGAGTTCTTCCTGCGCCGTCACGGCCTACCACCCGAGCACGTCGCGCCCGAGGCGATGCGCGCGCTCGAGCGCCACACCTGGCCCGGCAACGTGCGCGAGCTGGAGCACGCGCTGGAGCGCGCCTCGATCCTGGCCGGCAGCGACGCGATCGACGTCGAGCACCTGTCGCTCGCGCCGTCGGCCGCCGCGGCCGCGGCCGGCATGTGGAGCGGCGCGCGCGAGCCGTGGGTGCCGACGATCCCGCCCGAGGGGCTGTCGCTCGAGACGCTGGAGCGCGAGCTGATCCTGCAGGCGCTGGAGCGCTCGGGCGGCAACAAGAGCCAGGCCGCGCGGCTGCTGGGTGTCACGCGCCGCACGTTGTACTCGCGCATGGAGCGCCACGGGCTGCGCAAACCCGGCGAAGGCGAGGCGGACGAAGGCGACGGCGAGGACGCCGTGCAGCCCGGGGCGGGCGCGTGAGCGTGCTGCGCGGGCTGCTGCTCGAGAACCTGGGGCTCAAGCTGGCCGCGCTGCTGCTGGCGGTGCTCGTGTACCTCAACGTCTACCTCGATCGGCCGGCCGACATGGTGCTGGCGTTCCCGGTCGAGCTGGACGATCTCGCCGACACGCTCGCGCTGCAGCATCCGGCGCCGGCCTCGGTGATGGCCGAGCTGCGCGGCAGCGGCAAGCAGCTGCTGCGGCTCAAGCTCACCGAGCCCACGCTCAAGCTGTCGCTCGCCGGCCAGGGCCCGGGCCGCTTCCATCGCGCGATCGTGGCCGACGACCTGCCGACCGGCGGTCCCGACGGCGCGCACGTCACGCGGCTGATCGGCCCGGCCACGGTGGACCTCGACGTCGAGCGTCGCGTGACGCGGGGCGTGCCGGTGGCCGCGCGCGTGGTGGGCACGCCGGCCGCGGGCTGGAGCTGGCCCGGCGCGGTGCGGCTCCAGCCCGCGCGGCTGGACGTGTCCGGCCCGCGCTCGGCGTTCGCGACGCTCGACAGCGTCAGGCTGCAGCCGGTGCGCATCACCAATCAGCAGGACACCGTGCGGGTCGAGGTCGAGCCCGCCGGCCTGCCGGACGGCTGCACCACGCAGCCGGCGAGCGTGCGGGTGGTGGTGCCGCTCGCGCGCGCCGCGCGCCCGGGCGGATCGTAGGGGATCGCGCATGCCCGACGACGACGCCCGCGCGCTGCTGCGTCACACGGTCGCCACGCTCGCCTATCGCGGCGGCAAGGTGCTGCGCGACTGCCCGCCCGGGTTCGCCCAATTCCAGGCGGGCGAGACCACGCGCACCCCGATTCAGATCCTGGGCCACATCGGCGACCTGCTCGACTGGGCGATCTCGATGTGCGTCGGCGAGAGCGTGTGGGCCGATGCCGAGACCCGCGGCTGGGACGAGCAGGTGGACCGGTTCTTCACGTGCCTCGCGCAGCTCGATCGCACGCTCGCCGCCGACCGACCGCTCGCGCATCCGGGCACGCGCATCTTCCAGGGCCCGATCGCCGACGCGCTCGCGCACGTCGGCCAGCTCGCCATGCTGCGACGGCTGGCGGGTGCGCCCGTGCGCGGCGAGAACTACTTTCGGGCCGGGATCACCGCCGGCCAGGTCGGCCCCGACCAGCCACCGCCCGTGCGGGAATTCGACTGACGCGCCCGGTCACTCGCCCGCGCGCCTGGCGGGGGCGTGGCGCAGGCGGAACGCGCGAATCTGGGCGCAGTGCTCGCGCTTGTGGGCGTAGTTCGCGTACACGATGAGATCGTCGAGCGCGTACGAGGGGCCGTACCAGGCGATCGTGCCCGGCTGCCGCAGCCGGTCGGGGCCGATCTCGGCGGCCAGCCCCATGACGCGCGCGTGCGCCTCGTCGTATTCGCGCCGCACCGCGTCGAGGCTCGCGTTGCGACGCGACCCGACCTGCGCGGCGTTGAAGCCGGCGGCGTCGGCGCGCATCGCATCCAGCGTGGGCGTGGGTCCGCGGCCCAGCAGCTCGAGCATCGCCTCCTCCAGGAAGCGCTCGAACGAGGCGAGGTGCGCGAGCACGTCCTTGGCGCTCCAGCTCGTGGTGACGCCGGGCGTGTTCCAGTCGTCGAGGCCGTCGGTGGCCTTCGCCACCTCGCCGTCCCCGTATTTCAGTACGTCGAGCGCATTCATGGCACACTCCAGCGCCGGAGGGTTCGATGAGCAGCAGCATCTCCCGCAACGCCCGGAAGCCTAGCGCCGCGCGCATCCGCGCGCGAGCCCCGGCGCGTCGGCGGGAAGGGCGGGGAGACCCGCGATGAGCGACGATTCGCTGTTCGCGGGACGCACGTTCGACGATTTCCTGTTCCGCCCGCAGCACGGGCGCGTGGACTCCCGGCGCGGCGTGCGGCTCACCTCGCGGCTCGCGCGCGGGATCGCGCTCGAGCTGCCGGTGGTGTCGGCCAACATGGACAGCGTGACCGGCGCGCGCATGGCGACGGCGCTGGCGCTGGAGGGCGGGTTCGGCTTCGTCCACCGCGGCATGTCGATCGAGGCCGAGCGCCGCGAGGTCGAGCGCGTAAAGCGCAGCCACGCGTTCCTGGTGGAGCATCCGCTCGCGCTGCCGCAGGACACCACGCTGGCCGAGGCGCGCCAGTTCGCGCGCGCGCACCACGTGACCGGCCTGCTGGTGGAGACCGAGCGCGGCAGCGGGGTGCTGGCCGGGCTGCTGTCGAACCGCGACATGCCGTGGGTGGAGGGATCGGACGCGCGGCCGGTGCGCGAGTTCATGACGCCGTTCGAGCGGCTCGTGACGGCGCGCCCGGGCGTCACCGCCGGCGAGGCGGAGCGGCTGCTGTTCGAGAACCGCGTCGAGAAGCTGCCGCTCGTGGACGACGCGCGCAGCATCCGCGGGCTGATCACCAAGAGCGATCTGCGCCTCGCGCGCGAACGCCCGGATTCCACCAAGGACGAGCGCGGGCGGTTCCGCGTCGGCGCCGCGATCGGCGCGCGCGGCGACTTCGTGGAGCGCGCGCAGGAACTGGTGCGGGCCGGCGCCGACGCGCTGGTGGTGGACATCGCCCACGGCGACAGCGAGGTGATGCGCGCCGCGGTCGAGGCGCTGAAGCGCGCGCTGCCGGACGTGCCGCTGGTGTGCGGCAACGTCGGCACCGGCGAGGGCGCGCGATTCCTGCGCGCGCTCGGCGCCGACGCCATCAAGGTCGGCATCGGCCCCGGGCGCGGCTGCCGCACGCGGCTCGAAACCGCCGCCGGCGTGCCGCAGCTGCAGGCCATCCACGAGGCGTGGCGCGCCGTGGGCGGGGAGGTGCCGATCATCGCCGACGGCGGCGTGCGCGAGGACAAGGACCTGGCGCTGGCGCTGGTGTGCGGCGCCTCGAGCGTGATGCTCGGCAGCATGCTGGCCGGCACCGACGAGTCGCCGGGCATGGTGATCGAAGATCCCGCCACGGGCGAGAAGCGCAAGATCTATCGCGGCATGACCTCGCCGCAGGCCGTGTTCGAGGCGCTCTACGACGACGCGCGCCCCGAGGAGCTGGAGCACGCCTACGAGACCCCCGCCGAGGGGCAGGAGATGCAGATCGCCTACAAGGGCAGCGTGCGCGACGTGCTGCGCCGCATCCGCGGCCATCTGCGCTCGGCCGTGAGCTACGCCGGCGGCGCGAGCCTGGCCGAGGTGCGCGACCAGGTGCTCGCCGATCCGGCCGCGCACCTGATCCCGCTGTCCGAAGCCTCCCGCCGCGAGTCCTACGAACGCTGACGGTCGAGCAGCGAAGCCGCGTCATGCTTTGTTCAACTCAACTCGCGCTAGCGCTAGTTCGCATGACAATTCAAGCGAGCAACGCAGCGAATCCTCGCGCACCACGAGCGTAAGGCCGCCGAGAGCGGCCCAGTCGCAAGGCGCGAGGGAGAAGTTCCCGCAGACGTATCGGAAGATACGTCGAGGACAACTTCGACCGAGCAACGCAGCGAATGGGCCGCTATCGGCGGCCGGCGACAGATGAAAGCCGCTATCGGCGGGCGGCGACAAAGAAGACGCCCCGGGTCTTCGACCCGGGGCGCGCTGGTGGTGGCGGGGTCGCGGCCGCGCTGGGATGCAGGCTCTTGGAGGTGGGACGCGGCCCACGACCCTCGTCGGCCAGCAAGAGGGGCAATGGCTGTGCCACGCACCGCGGGGCGATCCCGGCGACGCTCCGCAAGCAGTTGCGCGCGCGCCCCGTGCAGCCTGCGCCAATGCGCGCAGCATGCAACCGCCTTTCCGCACGCGCCCGCCGCTCGCGATGCAACGCGGCCCCGGGCGATCACGGGCGCGCCGGGATTGGCTCGACGGTCAGCGAGCGCTGTCGGCAGGCTCGGAGCCGGGCACGTTCGCGCTCCTGCGGCCGTCCTCGGCCAAGTGGACGGCTCCGATCCTTGACAATCGCGAAGCCCGAGCCGTAATCTCTTTTCAGCCACGCGCATCTGAAGCAGCGACCCGCTCAGCCGACTCGCCCAACGAGCGTTTCGCCCCCCACCGGAACCCGGGCGCGCGGGCCATCCCCGAAACTCGCGAGCGACCCTGGATTTTCGCGCCGCAACCCGAAGCCAGAGGAACCCACCCCCAGGCTCATCCGAGCCCGACCCCCACACCACCCATTGGCCCGCGGATCCGAGATCCGCACTCACGGCCAGACGTCCGGCGTGCGCGCCTTCGGCGCGAACGCACCGCGACGCGCCGACGAAGGCGAACGCATGGAAACGACCGCCACCATCCCGCAGAGCCCGCAAGCGCAGACCATGGAGCTCACCGAGCTCAAGGGCAAGACCATGTCCGAGCTGCTCCAGCTGTCGGCTGAGCTCGGCATCCTCGGCACCAGCGGCCTGCGCAAGCAGGAGCTGATCTTCAAGATCCTCGAGGCCCAGACCGAGAAGAACGGCCTGATCTTCGCCGAGGGCGTGCTCGAGATCCTGCCCGAGGGCTACGGCTTCCTGCGCTCGCCCACCTACAACTACCTGCCGGGGCCGGACGACATCTACGTGTCGCCGTCCCAGATCAAGCGCTTCGACCTGCACACCGGCGACACCGTGTCGGGCCAGGTGCGGCCGCCCAAGGAGGGCGAGCGCTATTTCGCGCTGCTGCGCGTCGAGGCCATCAACTTCGAGAGCCCGGAGGTGGCGAAGGACAAGATCCTGTTCGACAACCTCACGCCGCTCTATCCGCAGGAGAAGCTCAATCTCGAGACCAAGGACCGCTGTCTCGAGACGCGCGTCATCGACCTGCTGTGCCCGTTCGGCAAGGGACAGCGCGCGCTGATCACCTCGCCGCCCAAGGCCGGCAAGACGATCCTGCTGCAGAAGATCGCCAACGCCATCACCGAGAACCATCCCGAGGTGATGCTGATCGTGCTGCTGATCGACGAGCGCCCCGAGGAAGTCACCGACATGCAGCGCACGGTGAAGGGCGAGGTGGTGTCGTCCACGTTCGACGAGCCCGCCGAGCGCCACGTGCAGGTGGCCGACATGGTGATCGAGAAGGCCAAGCGCCTGGTCGAGCACGGCCGCAGCGTGGTGATCCTGCTGGACTCGATCACGCGGCTGGCGCGCGCGCACAACACCGTGGTGCCGCACTCGGGCAAGATCCTGTCGGGCGGCGTGGACGCCAATGCGCTGCAGCGGCCCAAGCGGTTCTTCGGCTCGGCGCGCAACATCGAGGGCGGCGGCTCGCTCACCATCATCGCCACCGCGCTGATCGAGACCGGTTCGCGCATGGACGAGGTGATCTTCGAGGAGTTCAAGGGCACCGGCAATTCCGAGCTGGTGCTGGACCGCAAGCTGTCGGACAAGCGCATCTTCCCGGCGATCGACATCAACCGCTCCGGCACGCGCAAGGAGGAGCTGCTGATGACGCCCGAGGTGCTGCAACGCGTGTGGATCCTGCGCAAGTTCCTGAACGAGCTGAACCCGGTCGAGGCCATGGAATTCCTGGCGTCGAAGATGAGCGACACCAAGACCAACAAGAAGTTCCTCGAGGGCATGAACTCGTAGCGGTTCCGTTCACGTCCGGTTGGAGGCCGTCGTGAAATTCGCCGCCGCGGCGGTCGTCGTCGCCACGCTCGCCGGCCCGCACATCGCCGCGGCCCAGGTCGCGCCCGCGGTGGCCGATCCCGAGGCGCTGCGCAGCGTCGGGCCCAGGGAGTCCGGGCTCGAGAACGACTACTTCGATCGTCTGACCCGCGGCCGTCTGGACGCGACCGCCCAACGCGCGATGTGGGAGTCGGCGCGCGCGATGCCGGCCGAGCCGGCGTCGGTGAGCGCGGTCAACACCTGGCAGTTGGTGGGCCCGATCTACGCCACCAATCCGGGCGGCGGCCGCGTCACCGGGCGCGTGCGCGACATCGACGCCCACAACGTGCGCGCGCTCGGCTCGAGCGGCGGGTTGTGGCGGTTCAGCTTCGGCGCGGTGGCGATGTCGGACAGCGTGCCCGCGACCTGGTTCGGCAGCTTCGCCACGTCGCCCTCGGATCCCAACACGATTCTGCTCGGCACGGGCGAATACAAATCCGGCTCCGGACTCGGGCTGTTCCGCACCACCGACGGTGGCGTCACGTGGAGCCCGGCGACGATGCCGGCGACGCCCAACGCGTTCACGCGCATCCGGTATTCGCCCGACGGCTCGGTCGCGCACGCGGCCAGCGACATTGGCTATTTCCGCTCGGTGGACGGCGGCGTCACCTGGACGCGCAAGCTCACCGGGGTGATGACGGACGTGTGCGTGGTGGCGGCGAACCCGAGCATCGTGTTCGCGACGATCTCCAATCAGGGGCTGTGGCGCTCGAACGACGCCGGGCAGACGTGGGCGCAGGTGGCGGGCGCGGGGCTGCCTACCTCTGGCACCGGCGACGCCGCGGTGACCGCGATCGTGAACGGGCCCGCGCTGTGGATCTACGTGGTGTTCGAGACCGCCGTCTATCGCTCGACCGATGGCGGCGTCTCGTGGACCAACGTGTCGCCCTCGTACACGGTGTCCGACAACTTCATGGGCCCGGTGATCTCCGTGTGTCCGACCGATCCCAACACGGTGCTGATGGGCAACGTGGCGCTCAACCGCACCACCGACGGCGGCGCCACGTGGGCCAAGATCATCACGCCCCATCTGCACGCCGACTTCCACGCGCTCGCGTGGGACGACAACGGCGTCGGCGTGTGGGCCGGCGAGGACGGCGGCTGGTCGCACTCCACCGACAAGGGGCTCGACTGGGATTCGACCGACAACGTGATGCCGATCACGCAGTTCTACAGCGTGGACTGCGAGAAGACCGAGGTGGGCTACATGCTCGGCGGCACGCAGGACAACAACGTGCTGTTCACGCCCACCGAGGCGTTGTTCTGGACCGATCCCGTGCTCGGCTCGAGCGAAGGCGACGCCTACGGCGTCACGCTCAACCAGTACACGCCGAGCCAGATGTGGGGGAGCGCCGGCCTGGCGCCCGGCGCGTACGCGTTCCCGCACTTCCGCAGCCTGGATGGCGGCGCCAGCTGGCAACCACACGACGTCGGCATCCCGCCCAATTCGTACGCGGCCTCCTTGCGCACCGACAATGCGTTTCCGGTGCACGTGTTCACGTCGGTGGCATCGTACGTGTACGAGTCCGTCGACAGCGGCGCCACGTGGGTGCAGTCGAATCCCACGCCGATTCCGTACGCGGTGGAGAACCTGACCGTCTCGCAGCGCGTGAGCGGGGGCGCGGTGCTGTACGCGACCACGCCGATCCAGACCGCGGGGCAGCGCCTGTACGTTCGCGACAACGGCGTCTGGTACGAGCGCTCGTCGTCGCTGCCGGACAACGAAGAAGTGTGGAAAGTGGTGCCGCATCCGTGGGCGGCCGACGCCAACGAGGCGTGGGCGATCCTGCACGACTTCACCACGTCCCACCTGTATCACACCACCGATCGCGGCCTGACGTGGACGAGCGTGACCGGCGATTTCCCGCCCAACATCCCGATCACCGACGTGGTCCCGAATCCCCACGCTTCGAACGAGCTGTACGTGGGCACCTACCTCGGTTGCTGGCGCTCGCTGAACGGCGGCGCCAACTGGGAGCGCTGGACCAACGGCATGCCGCCGACCGTCAAGGTCAGCGAGATGACGTACATCGACCAGACGGCTTCGGGCGGCCCGTTCTCGATCGTGGCCGCCACCTACGGCCGCTCGGTGTGGAAGCGCGACATCATCGGTTCCGATCCCCAGCCCTCGCTCAGCGTTGGCAACGCCTCGTGTGTGGAGGGGAATGCGGGCACGGCCGTGATGGAGTTCCCGGTCACGCTCTCGGCGCCGCAGGGGATGCCGGTGTACGTGGGCTACGCCACCGCGAACGGCACGGCGGTGGCGGGCAGCGACTACCAGTCGGCATCGGGCACGGCGATGATCCCCGCGGGATACACCACGACGTACGTCAGCGTGCTGGTGAACGGCGACACCGCGATCGAGCCCGACGAGACGTTCACGCTCACGCTCTCCAACCCGGTGCGCGCGACGATCGCGAGCGGCACGGCCACGGGAACGATCGAGGACGACGACGCGCGCGCGCTGGTCGACCGCAGCGTGCCGATCGTGGACGGCACCGTGAATGCGCTGGTGCTGTCGGGGGACTCGCTGTTCGTGGGTGGCACGTTCAGCCACATCGGGCCCGCCACGGGCGGCGCGGTGCCGTTCGACAGCACGACCGGGCAGCCCGTGTGGCTGCCGCAGGTCGCCGGCAGCGTGCAGGCCGTGGCCGCGGACGGGCAGGGCGGCTGGTACCTGGGCGGCCTCTTCACCGCGGTCGGCGGCGTGCCGCGGCAGAACCTCGCGCACGTGCTCGCCGACCACACGGTGTCGGGGTGGAATCCGGCGCCGAACGGAATCGTGTTCGCGCTGGTCGTGAGCAACGGCGTGCTCTACGTCGGGGGCGGGTTCACGATGATGGGCGCCATCACGCGCAACGATCTCGCCGCCTTCGATCTGGCCGGGAACATGAGCACGTGGGATCCCGAGGCCGACGGGACCGTGGTCTCGCTCGCGATCGGCAGCAGCGTCCTGTACGCGGGCGGCGATTTCACGCACGTGGGGGGACAGGCGCGCTCGCGGCTGGCGGCACTGAACCTCGCGACCGGCGCCGCGACGGCGTGGAACCCGGGCGCGAACGACGAGGTGGCATCGCTGGCGCTGGCGGCCGGAACGCTGTACGTGGGCGGCAACTTCGACACGCTGGCGACGCAGGTCCGCCACAAGCTGGCGGCGGTGGACGCGACCACGGGCGCGCTCGCCGCCTGGAATCCCGGCGCCGACGCCCAGGTGCTGGCGCTGGTGCCTTACGGCGCCACGGTGTTCGTGGGCGGCGCGTTCTCCACCATCGGCAACGTGGCGCGCCCGTATCTGGCGGCGCTGGATGCGGCCAGTGGCGCGGTGACGGGCTGGAATCCGAGCGCCGATCTGCCGGTGTTCGCGCTCGCGCGGTCCGGCGCCACGCTGTACGCGGCCGGCGACTTCCTGAACGTCGGCGGACAACCGCGCGGCCACCTGGCCGCGCTCGATGTGACGACCGCGCTCGCGACGCCGTGGGATCCGGAGACGAATGCCCCGGCCGTGGCGCTCGCGCTGCAGGGCGGGGCGGTGATGGCCGGCGGAGCGTTCTCGATCGTGGCGCCGCAGACGCGCAACAACCTCGCGGCGATCAGCGTGTCGACGGGCGCGGTGTTGGGGTGGAACCCGGGCACGGACGGCACCGTCAACGCGCTGGCGTTGAGCGGGCACACGCTGTACGCGGGTGGCACGTTCGGGAATCTCGGCGGCCAGCCGCGCGCGCGCATCGGTAGCGTGGACGCGGGCACGGGGCTCGCCACGTCGTTCAATCCCGGGGCCAGTGCGCGGGTGTGGACGCTGCTGCCGATCGGGACCTCGATCGTGCTGGCCGGCGGTCAGTTCACCACCATCGGCGGGGTGGCCCGCAACGCGATCGCGGCGTTGAGCACGTCGAGCGGCGCGGCCACGTCGTGGAATCCGAACGCGAACGGCATCGTCGCGGCGCTGGCCACGGATGGAACGTACGTCTACGCCGGCGGCTCGTTCACCGGCATCGGCGGCGCCGCACGGAATGGCCTGGCGGCGTTGAACACGTCCACGGGGGCCGCGATCTCCACCTGGAATCCGGCGCCCAACGGGGCCACCACGTCGTTGCAGGAGGTGAGCGGGTCGCTGGTCGTCACGGGCGCGTTCACGAACATCGCCGGAGTGGGTCGCGGGCGCGCGGCGATCCTCAATTCCAACGGCACGGTGTCGAGCTGGAACCCGGGCGCGGACGGGGTCATCGACGCCTGGGCGATCTCGGGGGCGACGACGTACGTGGGCGGCGGCTTCAACGACCTGGGCGGCACCGTGCCGCGACATCACCTGGGTGGGCTGACACTGTCGAACTCGGTCACCAACTGGCCGCCCGAGCCCAACAACACCGTGAACGCGCTGGTGACGGTCGGCAACGTGGTGTGGGCGGGGGGATCGTTCACCGCCGTGGCCGGGCTGCCGCAGGCGCACCTGGCGCG
>DASSIN010000033.1:0-3590 GCA_035691845.1 Candidatus Eiseniibacteriota bacterium
GGCGGCGCTGCCCGCGCTCACGCGCCAGGCGCTGCTGGGCGCGTGGCTCGAGGGGCTCGCGCCGCGGGCGCTGGCGGCGCGGCTCGAGGTGGACGAGGCGCGCGCGCGTTCCTGGCTGCGCGAGGGGCTGCTCGCGCTCGGCGCCGCGCCGGCGCCGAAGGAGCTGGTATGAGCCTCCATCTCGACGAGCACCTCGACCTGTGCGCCGCCCAGACGCTGGGCGTGCTCGACGACGCCGGCGGCCGGCGGCTGACCGCGCACCTGGACGACGGCTGCCAGCGCTGCGAGGACGCGCTGGCGCGCATGCACTCCGGGCTGCAGCGGCTGGCCGCGAGCCTGCCGGCCGCGCCCGCGCCGCCCGCGCTGCGCATGCTCGTGATCGGCGACGCCGCGGCCGACGCGAATCAGCCGGTGCTGGCGAAGGAGGGCGCCAGCTACACGGTGCAGCAGGGTCCGCCGCGCGCGCTGTTCACGTGGCAGGGATGGCTGTTCCTGTATCTCGCGATCGTGCTCGGCGTGGTGGCGGTGATGGCGAACGGCGACGCCAGCCGCATGCGCAAGGAGCTGGCGGCCGCGCGCGCGCTGCAGGCGCGGCTGTCGCAGGAGTACCTGCAGGCGTGGGGCGGCGATCAGGCGTTCACATCGGCGGGCGCGCGCATCGTGGCGCTGGCGCCGGCGAGGCCCGGCGCCGCGCGCGGCCGCGCCGCGCTGGAGCCGGGCGGCCGGCACGCGGTGATCGTGGCGGAGGCGATCACGGTGCCCTCCGGACGGCAGGCGGTGGCGTGGGCCGTGCCCGCGCCCGGCGGCGCCACGGTGGGAGCCGCGCGCTGGCTCGGCGTGCTGCAGCCGACCGCGAGCGGCAGCTTCGTGCTGCACGCGAGCAACGTCGGCGCGCCGGCGGGAGTGCGCGTCACGCTCGAGCCGGCCGGCTCGTCCGGCGGCGCGCCCACCGGCCCGGTGGTGCTGTCCGGCGCGATCGCGCCCTGACGTCAGCGAATCGCCCTGGCGCGGAGGTTGCGTTGCCCGATGGCATCGGCACGCCCCGGCGCGTTCGATGTGGTGATTTTCCGCGCTGGAGCCCCTGTGGACCGCATCGCGATGCACCATTCGGTACGGTCCGGCGCCCCGCGCCGGACGCGACCGGGCAACCAGGAGGGTTTTCCATGTTCGAACGATCGAGACTGGCCGCGCTGGCCGCGGCCTGCCTGACGCTCGCCTCGTTCGCTCCCGCGTTCGCCGCCGATCCGGCGGACGAGCCGCGGCCGGGCGAGCGCGGATCGCAGTGGAGCGATCAGGATTCCCGCGACCACGATTCCGACTCGCGCTGGAGCGACCGGCCCGGCTACGGCCGTGGCGGCGCGCAGGGGCGCGGTCAGGGCATGATGCGCATGCTCAATCTGTCCGCCGAGCAGCAGGAGCGCATGCGCGCGATCCGCGAGCGGCACAGCCAGCGCCTGACCACGCTGCGCGACCAGCTCAAGGACGCGCGCGCGGACCTGGAGCAGCGGGCCAGCGACAACGAGGGCCGGCGCCTCGATTCGCAGATCGACCGCATCGCCGACCTGCAGGCGCGGCTCACGCGCGAGCGGCTGACGATGATGCTGGAGATGAACCGCGTGCTGACGCCCGAGCAGCGCGAGAAACTGCGCGCCGCGCACGAGCGCATGCAGCAGCGGATGGAGCAGCGCCAGAACGACCGCCGGCAGAACCGCAATCGCAACCGCGACCGCAATCGCGACGACCGCGGCGACCGGGATCAGGAGGACAGCGGCCAGAACTGACGCCCGCAGTCCCACCACGACGGGGCGCGCGCCTTCGGGTGCGCGCCCCGCGCGTTTGCGGACGCACGCCGCGTGACGCGATCGCGGCGCCGCCGACGCGCGACGCGCATCGGGGGCGATATTCGCGGCATCGAGTCTGCCATGCCATCGCTGCTGCGGACGCTCGGGGCCGCGTTTCGGTCGTGGCGTGAGGACAACGCGCCGCGGCTGGGGGCGGCGCTCGCGTACTACACGGTGTTCTCGCTGCCGGGGTTGCTGCTGCTGATCGTGGGCGTGGCCGGGCTCGCGTTCGGGCGCGATGCGGTCGCGGGGCGCGTGGTGTCCACGATGAGCGGGCTGATCGGCACGCGCGGCGCTTCGGTGCTGCAGGACGTGCTGCGCGCCACCGCCTCGCCGGCGCGCGGCGGGCTGGCGGCGATCCTGGGCGTCGCCACGCTGGTGCTGGGCGGCGCGGGCGTGTTCGGCGCGCTCAAGGACGCGCTCAACACCGTGTGGGAGGTGAAGGCGCGGCCGCGGCGCGGGTGGTGGAGCTTCCTCCAGAGCCGGCTGTTCTCGGTGCTGACGCTGCTCGGCACGTCGTTCCTGCTGGTGGTGTCGCTGGCGGTGAACGCGCTGATCGCGAGCATCGTGGAGCGGCTGTCGCGCGCGCTGCCGGGCGGCGCCGGAGTGTGGCAGTCGTTCAACTTCGTGCTGTCGCTGGCGGTGCTGACGCTGCTGTTCGCGCTGATGTTCAAGTACCTGCCCGACGTGCGCGTGCGCTGGCGCGACGTGCTGGTGGGCGCGGTGATCACCTCGCTGCTGTTCGCGGTGGGCGAGTGGCTGATCGGGCTGTACGTGGCGCGCACCGACGTGGGCAGCGCGTTCGGCGCCGCCGGCTCGCTGATGGTGGTGCTGGTGTGGCTCTACTACTCGTCGCAGATGTTCCTGTTCGGCGCCGAGTACACGCAGGCCTGGGCGCTGGCCCACGGCCCCGTGCGCCCCGCCGCCGACGCCGAGCCCGTGACCGAGCACGAACGCGCCCAGGAAGGCATCCCGCACGGCGGCCGCCCGGCCGCGTGAGCGCGTCTCGCGCACGGGCATGCCCGCGGCGAATGCGACCGGGGCGGCTCTAGTGCACGAACGCCAGCACCGCGCCGAGGGCGGCGACCAGCGCGAGCCAGCTCGCGCCGGCCACCACGCGCTGCCAGGTGGCGGCCGGCGCGATCGGGCGGTGCCAGCGCTGGTAGAGGCCGATCAGGCCGATCACGAGCGCGATCAGGAGCAGCGGCGAGCGCAGCGCGAGCCATGCGGCGACGCCGAGCGCGAAGCCGGCGACCCAGAACGCGCGCGGCAGCGGGGCCAGGATGCGGCCGCCGTCCAGCGGCGACACCGGCACCAGGTTGAACAGGTTGATGGCGAGCCCCACGCGCCCGAGCTGCACCAGCAGCGGATGGTGCAGCGCGAGCCCGGCGGCGAGCGTGAGCCCGGCGCCGATCGAGCCAAGCACCGGCCCGGCCACCGCCACCTTGAACTCCGACCACGCGTCCTTCGGGTGCGCGCGCATCGCCACGAACGCGCCCAGGAACGGGATGAACACCGGCGCGCTGGCGGGAATGCCCTCGGCCTTAAGCACGAACACGTGGCCCATCTCGTGCACGAAGATCAGCAGCACGAATCCGACCGCGAACGCCCAGCCCCACTGCGTGGCGTAGACGCCGATCGTGAGCGCCATGGTGAGCAGCGTCTTCAGCTTGAGCACCGTGACGAGCACGCTCAACGCCTTGAGCTTGCCGAGCAGGAACGCGATCGCCGCGCCCACGGGCCCGAGCC
>DASSIN010000034.1:0-5074 GCA_035691845.1 Candidatus Eiseniibacteriota bacterium
CGCCCGGGAACGGCCGCGGGTCGGTCATGCCAGCGCTCCCTTCAGCCGGCGCGCGAGCGCCCGCAGCGCGCGCGAGTAGCGCTTGCGCGCCGCGGCGTGCTCGACGCCCAGCAGGTCCGCGATCTCCTGGTGCGACAGGCCCTGGTAGTCGTGCAGCATCACCGACAGCCGCAGCGGCTCGGGCAGCGCCAGGATCGCATCCTGCACCGCGCGCTCGCGCTCCCGGACGATGGCGCCGCGTTCGGGATCGTCGGCGCGCGTGCCGAGCGTGTCGGCCAGCTGCGGGTCGTCGTCCAGCGACGCGCTGCGGCGGGCGAGCCGGTACGCGCCCGAGCGCCACACGTCGCGGCACGCGTTGGCGGCGATCGTGGCGAGCCACGGACCCGGGTCGCGCGCGGGATCGATGGTGTGCGCGGCGCGGTGCACCTTGAAGAACACCTCCTGGGTGACGTCCTCGGCGGCGGTGCGATCGCCGAGCAGCCGCAGCGCGAGCCCGAACACCTGGTCGAAGTAGCGGTCGAAGAACCGCCCGAGCGCCTCGCGGTCGCGCATGCGCACGCGCTCGAGCTCGTCGCGCGGCGGAGGCTCGATCCGGCGTCCGGGAGCGGCGGCGGCCGCCGCAACCGCGCCCCCGCTCTCCGTCAGTACGGATGGGCGGCCGGATTGTGCCGTGCCGGACTGCGGGGCGGAGGAGGACATCCCGGCCAGCGTGCGACGCGGCCGGAGCCGGGTCAACTGCCGTCTGGCGGTGGCGCGCGATGCCGTTCCGGTTGACGGCTCGCGCCGCGGTGTGATGCGCTTGTGGACGGCAATTCCAGATCTTCCGGCAGTCCCGGCCCGCCTGGCCGGCGTTGGCGCGCCCTGGCGCGACCGATCGCCACGCGCGGCCGCCGTCCGCGACCAGGAGCTCCCATGCCCCGCCTCCCCGATCCGCTCCGGCCGCGCGTACGCGTGGCGATCGTGCTCGGCCTCGCCCTGTCCGCCGCCGTCGCGGCGCACGCGGCGCCGGTGCTGAACGGCAAGCTCCAGGTCGTCCATCTGGACGCGGGCCAGGGCGACGGCGCGGTGCTGATCACGCCGGGCGGGCAGGTGGCGCTGATCGACGAGGGCACCAACTTCACGGTGGGCACGAGCGGCCCGAGCTGCGCGCGCGTGCTGTCGGAGCTGCAGGCGCTCGGCGTCACGCACGTGGACTTCCACTTCGCCAGCCACTACCACGCGGATCACATCGGCTGCATCACCAGCCTGACCGGGATCACGATCGACCAGGGCTGGGATCGCGCGCAGAGCTACTCGAGCCAGACGTACACGAACTACGTCACCTACCTGGGCGCCAAGCGCCACACGCTCGCCAAGGGTCAGGTGTTCACGCTCGACTCGCTGTCGGCCCATCCGGTCACCATCACGTGCGTGGCGCTGGCGGGCGACGGCATCACGACCTCGGACGAGAACTCGAAGTGCGTGGTGCTCAAGGTGAGCTACGGCGAGTTCGACGAGGTGTTCGGCGGCGATCTCACCGGCTACCCCAGCGGCACGTCATCGTCCAACACCAACATCGAGACCCAGGTCGGGCCGCAGGTGGGCAAGGTCGAGGTCTACAAGGTGCACCATCACGGTTCGGCGTACGGGAGCTGGAACGACTGGCTGAACGCGACGCAGCCGAAGATCGGCATCGTGTCGTGCGGCACCGGCAACACCTACGGGCACCCGACGGCGGATGCGCTCGGGCGGCTCCACGCGCACGGCGTGCGCACCTACTGGACCGAGACCGGCTCCGGCGTCGCGCCCGATCCTTCGTGGGACAAGGTGGCGAACGGCCCGATCCGCATCGACGCCACGTGGGAGGCGGGCGGCGTGGATTCGGTGATCGCGAACGGCGTCGCGGACACGCTCACCAACTCCGGCGCGATCGCGCCCACCGCGGTCGGCGCCCCGCCGCAGCTGCTCGCGCTCGAGCGCCCGCTGCCCGATCCCTCGAGCGGCGACGTGCGGCTCCGGTTCTCGCTGTCCGAGGACGGCCCGGCGCGGCTGGACGTGCTGGACGTGACCGGGCGGCGCGTGTGGGCGGCGGACTTCGATCGGTTGGGCGCGGGCCCGCACGAGGTGCGCTGGGACGGCGTGCGCGCCGACGGCCGGCGGGCGCCGGCGGGCGGCTACTTCCTGCGGCTGACGACGCGCATGGGCGCCCGCATCGCGCGCTTCACGCGCCTGCAGTAGCGCGGCGCGGCATCGGCCGCGCGCGGCTCCACGTGTCGCGCGCTACGCGGCCTGCGCGCGGTCCTCGGGGGCCGGCGCGGGCGCATCGCCCTCGGCCGGCAGCGGCAGTCGCACCCAGAACGTGCTGCCGTGGCCCTCGGTGCTGTTCACGCCCACGTGGCCGCCGTGCAGCTCGGTGATGCGCTTGACGAGATGGAGCCCGATCCCGAGCCCCGCGTCGCGCTCGTCGCCCACCGTCACCGATTGCCCGAACAGCTCGAAGATGTGCGCGGTCTCGTCCGGCGGCACGCCGGGGCCATGATCGCTGATCTCGAGCGTGAGCCAGTCGCCGTCGCGCGCGGTGCGCACCCGCACCGCGCCCTGCTCGGGGCTGAACTTGATCGCGTTCACGATCAGGTTGGTGACCACCTGCCGCATCTTGACCTCGTCCACGAACACCGGCGGCAGCGGCTCGGTGAACGCCTCCACCAGCGCCACGCCGTGGCGCGCCGCCGAGGCGCGCGTGGTCTCGACCGCGCCGTGCGCGATCTCGGACAGGCTCACGGACGCGCGCTTCAGCACGAACTTGCCGGTCTCGAGCCGCGTCAGGTCCAGGATCTCGTCGATCAGCGCCAGCAGCCGGCCGGCCTCGGTGCGCAGCCGGCGCAGGAATTCGTTGCGCTGCTCGCGCGACAGCCGGCTGTCGTTGTCGTCCAGCAGCTCGGCGTACGCGATCACCGACGTGAGCGGCGTCTTCAGCTCGTGCGTGGCCGTGCCCAGGAACACGTCCTTCAGGCGATGCGATTCCTGCAGTCGCCGGTTGTCGGCCTCCAGCTCGCGCGCGTGGGTGCCGAGCTGCTCGATCGTCCCGGCGCGCTCGATCACCGCGGCCACGTGCTCTGCGAAGATCTCGAGCAGCTCGGCGTGGTGCGGCTCGAACGGGCGCGTGTGGTTGATGCGGTTCACGTTGAGCACGCCCACGCAGCGGTCGCCCACGCACAGCGGCAGCGAGATCGCCGAGGTGATGTTGCGGTTGCGCTTGACGTGGCGCTGGAACCGGCCCGCCATCTCCGCCGGGCCCAGCTGCACCGGCCGCCGCTGCTCCGCCACCCAGCCGGCGATCCCTTCGCCCAGCCGCACGCGTCCGTGGCGGGCGAACTCCGACTCGAGCCCGTACGAAGCGCGCGTGGCCAGCACGCCGGTCGCCTGGTCCAGGATCATGACGGACGCCTGTTGCGCCTGCAGCGTGCACACCAGGCGGCGCACGATGATCTCGAGGATGTTCTCGACCGTGAGCGACACCTGCAGCGCGGTGGAGACGCGGAACAGCTCCGTCAGCTCGGAGAGCCGCGTGCGCACCGACTCGCGTTCCTGCTGCTCCCGCTGGAGCTGGCCGCGCAGCCGGTTCAGCTCGCGCTGCTCGAGCGCCGTGTACAGGCAGAACACCGCCACCAGCCCGGCCAGCCCGGCCAGCGCGGTCCACGAGCGCGCATCCACCTCCGACGCGTCGCCGCCGCGCAGCAGCGCCCGCGCCGGCACGTACAGCATGGTCACCGCCACCGTGAGGGCGATGATCAACGCGAACGTGATGCCCCACAGCAGCCATGCGCGGCGCTCGAGGCTCTGAATGCGGGACGACGCCATCGGGATCTCCGGCGAAGGGACTCCGTTCCGCGGCTGTTATCGGCACGGCTAACCGCCGACATGAGCGTCCGTTGCGGGCGCGGCGCCGAACGTTCGGTGTGCCCGGCGGGCGGCAGGCCCGCGCTCCCGCGCGCGATTGCCGGACGCTCGGCGGCGCGCGTATGGTGGGCCGATGGAAGCAGGCACGCGCGCCCCGTCGGCCGCGCCCACCGAGCCGCGGCGCGGCCACATCCTGTTCGAGCGGTTCGAGAGCCGCGTGCTGGCGGGCAATCCCGCCGGCGACCCCGCCACGCGCACGATTCCGCTGTACCTGCCGCCCTCGTATGCCACCGAGCCCAACCGCCGCTACCCGGTGATCTACGTGCTCTCGGGCTTCACCGGCCGCGGGCGCATGCTGCTGAACGACAACGCGTGGTCGCCGGCGCTCGACGAGCGTATGAACGCTCTGATCGCGCACGGCTGCGATGAGACGATCCTCGTGATGCCCGACTGCTTCACCAAGTTCGGCGGTTCGCAGTACCTCAATTCCAGCGCCACCGGGCCATACGAGGACCACCTGATCTCGGAGCTGGTGCCGTGGGTGGACCGCCACTACCGCACCTTTCCGCAGCGCGGGCAGCGCGGGATCGTGGGCAAGTCGTCCGGCGGCTACGGCGCGCTCGCGCTCGGCATGCGGCACGCGGACGTGTTCGGCGCGGTCGGCTCCCACAGCGGCGACATGCTGTTCGACTACTGCTACCGCGGCGACGTGCCGGAGTTCTGCACCACGGTCCGCAACGCCGGCGGCCTCGAGGCGTGGTGGCGCGCGTTCCAGGCGGCGCGGCAGAAGAGGCAGGCCGACATGGACGCGCTCAACATCCTGGGCATGGCGGCCGCGTATTCGCCCAATCCCGCCACGCAGCCGTTCGGCATCGACCTGCCGATCGACCTCGACACCGGCGCGTGGCGCGACGACGTGTGGCAGCGCTGGCTCGCGCACGATCCGCTGCGCATGCTCGACGCCCACGCCGACGCGCTGCGCTCGCTCCAGCTGCTGTACCTCGACGCCGGCACGCGCGACGAGTGGCACCTGCACCTGGGGCTGATGCAGTTCACGCGCGCGCTCGACCGGCTCGGCATCGCGCACCACGCCGAGTACTTCGACGACGGTCACATGAACGTGCCGTATCGCTACGACGTGAGCCTGCCGATGATGGCGCGCGCGCTGTCCGCGGGCGGCGCGCCGGAGCGCCCG
>DASSIN010000035.1:0-3013 GCA_035691845.1 Candidatus Eiseniibacteriota bacterium
TCGCCGGCGGCGGCCAGCCGCTCGCGCAGCGGGCGATCCTCGATCACGCGCAGCAGCGCGTGGGCGAGCGCCGCGTCGTCGCCGAACGGCACCAGCAGCCCGGTCACGTCCCGGCGCACGGAATCGCGCAGCCCGGGCGCATCGCTCGCCACCACCGCGGTGCCGCACGCGCCGGCCTCGACCACCGTGAGGCCCCAGCCCTCCTTGGGCGAGGGCTGCACCAGTGCCCACGCCTCCTGCATCGCGCGCACCTTGGCCTCGCGCGCGGCGAAGCCGCGGAACTCGAGGCTGGCCGCCACGCCGGCGCGGCGCGCGCGGCGCTCGAGCTCGCGCCGGTAGGGACCGTCGCCCACCACCACGAGCCGCGCGTCCGGGCGCCGCGCCAGCACGCGCGGCCACGCGCGCAGCACCCCGTCGAGACCCTTGTAGCGCCGGAGCCGGCCCACGAACAGCACGCTGGGGTGCGCGCTCTTCGCCACCGTGGGATCGCGGCGATAGGACGCGTGATCGAGCCCGCAGTGCACGACGGTGACGCGCGCGGCCGGAATGCCGCGGCGCACGAGGTCGTCGCGCGTGCTGTCCGAGATCGCGAGGAACGCCGAGCGGCGGTACACGAACGGGATCAGCGCCTCGAGCGCCACCACGTAGGCGGCGGTGAGCGCGTCGGCCTCGCGGAACGCGGTCGAGCCGAACAGGTGCGGGATGATGACGCCGACCGGCGCGCGCGTGCCCCACGGCGTCATGCACGGCACCTTGTTGATGTCCTCGATCACGAGATCGGGCGCCGGGTGGGCGAATTCCGATGCCAGCACGCGCGGCGCCACCAGGTTGAAGTTCCACCACGCGCCCCGGCGCACCACGCGCATGCCGCGATGGCGCGACTCGGGCGCGGCGCCGGCGAACCCGGACGCGAGCCACGTCACGTCGCCGCCGCGCCGCACCGCCTCGAGCAGGATCTCCTCCAGGTGCAGCTCCGCGCCGCCCGCCTCGGGATGCGCGGGATCGCGGAAGTTGACGGCCACGATGCGGGGCGCGCTCATCGCTTCTCGGCCACCGTGCCGATCACGTGGCATGTCCACAGCGCCGCGCGATGGCGCAGCAGCCGCGCGCGCAGCGCCTCCCAGCCCTCGTGCCAGCCGCGCGGCCCGCGCGGCGCGAGCGGCAGCCCGAGCCCGACGCGCTTCCCCACCTCGCGCAGCACGCGGTAGCCGAGCCCCGGCACCATCCACTCACCGTACGTGCGCCGGACGGTGAGACCGGCGCGCGCCAGCAGGGTTTCCAGCTGCCGCGGCGTGAACTGCGTCTCCCAGCCCGCGAACCAGCGATCCGCGGCGATCAGCGTCTGCTTCATCAGCGTGTAGGGATGGAACGTCTGCGGCACGTCCACCACCACGCGCCCGCCCGGGCGCGCGATGCGCGCGTTCTCGCGCAGCAGCGGCATCGGATCGCGGAAGTGCTCGAGCAGTCCCTGGTGGAACACGACGTCGAACGTGCCGTCGCGGAACGGCATCCGCAGCGCGTCGGCGCGCACCAGCGCCACCGGCACCTGCTGGGCGCGCGCCTGGCGCTGCACCAGCGCCAGCGAGGCCGGCGAGTAGTCGAGCACGACGCCGATCGCACCGGCGCGCGCCAGCGCCAGCAGGTCGCGGCCCGAGCCGGCGCCCACCTCGAGCACGGTCCGGCCCGCGACCGGAGCGTCGGCCTCGATCTCGCGCGCCAGCCGCCCGCCGGTCGAGTAGGTGCGCTCGAGATCGGCGTGGCTGTTCCAGTACGACTCCCAGTGATCGAGCGTCGAGCGGCGCGTCGCGGTCACGTCACTCCCCCCACTGCAGGCGATCGGCGAGAAACGCCGGCAGCCCCGCCTCGCGGATGCGGCGCATGGCGGATTCCACGTCGTAGGCCATGCGCCGCTGCGTCAGCACGCATGCCTCCTGATCCCACAGCAGCCAGCCGGCGCGCGGATCGCCGTCGCGCGGCTGGCCGACGCTCGGCACGTTGACGAGGTAGCGGTGCCCCTCGAGCACCCTCACCTCCGGGGCGCGCGTGTACTGGGCGCCGTGGCCGTCGTCGCCGAACGTGCCGGGAAAATGCGAGTGGCCGATGAAGCACAACGGCTCGTCGTAGGCCCGCATCTCCTCCTCGGCGTCCACCGCCGACAATACGTAGTGCCACTCCTCGGGCGCGAGCGGCGAGGCGTGCACGATGTGCGCGCCGCGCCACGAGGCCTGGTACGGCAGCCGCTCGAGCCACGCGCGGTGGGCCGCGGTCAGCTGCTGCCCGGTCCAGCGCGCGGCGGTGGCGGCGTCGTTGTTGAAGTCGCCGAGCCGGATCCGCCCGAGCGCGGCCACGTCGTGGTTGCCCACCACCGCCTGCTCGATCCGCGGCGTCAGGCGATCGATGCACTCGTTGGGCGAGGCGCCGTAGCCCACGAAGTCGCCGAGGCATGCGATCCCGCGCACGCCCTGGGCGTCCACGTCGGCCAGCACCGCCTCCAGCGCTTCCAGGTTGGCGTGGACGTCCGAGATCACGGCCAGCTTCACGCGCCGTCCCCGCGCGCGCCGGGCCGGCGGGCGCGGCCGCGTGGCGCCGGCGGGGTGCGCTCCGCGGCGGTCGGCGGCGTCATCGGAACTCCGCCGGACGCAGCTCGCGCGCCACGCGATCGAGCACGCCGTTCACGAACCGCCCCGACGCATCGGAGCCGTAGCGCTTGGCGATGTCGATCGCCTCGTCCAGCACCACGCGCGCCGGCGTGCCGGGGCGCGCCAGCAGCTCGGCCACGGCGGCGCGCAGCACCGAGCGATCGGTGGCCGCCAGGCGCTGCAGCGACCAGCGCTCGGCGGCGCGCGCCAGCGTGGCGTCCACATCCGTCCCGCGCGCGCCCAGCACGTGGACCACGTCGCCCACCAGCTGCGCCTGGTCCTCCGACAGGTGCTCCTGTTCGCGCGCGCCGCTCCACGCCTGCTCCGGAGGGTCGCCGGTCAGGTCGCACTGGTAGGCCACGCGGAACAGCACC
>DASSIN010000036.1:0-3885 GCA_035691845.1 Candidatus Eiseniibacteriota bacterium
CGCGGGCGCTCGGCCGGCTCGGCCGCCATCGCGCGCATCACCAGCGTCACCAGTGCCGGCGGCGCGCCCGCCTCCTCGAGCGGCAGCGTGGGCGGCGGCCCCTCGAGCTGCCGCCGCAGCCGGCTCGAGGCGTCGGCCCCTTCGAACGGCGCGCGCCCGGTGACGAGCTGGTAGAGCGTGGCGCCGAGCCCGTACAGGTCGGTGCTCACCGCCTGCGCCGCGCCGCGCGCCACCTCGGGCGCCGCGTAGCCGGGCGTGCCGCGGAACCCGCGGCGGTCGCGGTCGAGCAGCGCCGCGAGCCCGAAGTCCACGAGCTTGGCCTGCAGCGGCGAGGAACCCGCGGCCGGGATCACCATCAGGTTCGAGGGCTTGAGATCGCCGTGCACGACGCGCGCGGCGTGCAGCGCCTCGAGTCCGTGCGCGACGCGCGCCGCCACCCGCACCGCCATGCGCCAGTCGCCGCGCGCGACGGCGCGATCGGCGGGGATGCCGGGCAGGTACTCCATCGTGATCCACGGCGTGCCGTCGGGCGCGAACCCCATCTCGTGCACCGCGACCACCGCCGGATGCCGCACGCGCGTCAGCGCCTCGAACTCGCGCAGCACGGTGTGCGGATCGCCGGGCGCGGGCTTCAGGCGCTTGAGCGCGCACACCAGCCCGGTGGCGGCATCGCGCGCCAGGAACACCTCGCCCATCCCGCCGCGTCCGAGCGGCTGCAGCAGGTGGAAGCGGCCCGCGAACGGCGCGGTCACGGACGCTCCGCGCGCGCGGCGGGCGCGCGCTCGTCCACCAGCGCGTGCAGCACGCCGGCGCGCACCACCGGCAGCGGCGAGGGGCCTTCGCGCAGCACGGCGTCGTGGAACGCGCGCAGCCGGAACGCGGGTCCCAGCCGGCCGCGCACCTCGTCGCGCAGCGCGAGCAGCCGCCACTTGCCGAGCACGTACACGCCGTAGGTGGGATCGAGCGCGCCGCGCAGCGCCTCGCGCCGCGCGTTGGTGGCGTTCATCAGGCAGTGGTCCTGGAAGAACTGCTGCGCCTGATCGAGCGTCATGCCGCGCGCGTGCAGCGAGATCCCGACCACCAGCCGCCCGAGCCGCTGGCACGCGGCCGAGAGCTGCGCCAGCTCGGCGCGCGGATCGCCGTCGCCGAAGCCCTGCTCCACCATCATGCGCTCGACGTAGTGCGCCCAGCCTTCGACGTTGCTCGCGGCCGGCGACGCCTGCCGCAGCCGCGAGGCCAGCGCGCGGCGCGCCAGCGCCTGATAGTAGTGCCCCGGCAGCGCCTCGTGGATCACCAGGTTCTGCGCCGCGAAGCGGTGATAGAACGACAGGTGCTCGCGGATGCGCTCCGCGGGCCACCCGGGTTCGGCCGGCGCCACGTCCAGATAGGCGGTGGCGCTCGCGCTCTCGAACGGCCCGGGCGCATCCATCGATGCGAACGACGTGCCGCGCCGGAACGCCGGCGTCTCGCGCACCAGAAGGTCCTCGCGGTCGGGCAGCGTCATCAGGTCGTGCGTCTGCAGGAACCGCCGCACGCCGGTGAGCTGCGCCGCCACGAACTGCAGCAGACTCTCGGGCGCGGCGGGCCGATCCTGGGCCAGCGAGTCGAGCACCGCCTGCACGCCGAGCCCGGGCGCGATCGCCGCGGCCAGCGTGTCCATGCGCGCGCGCGTCGCGTCCAGCTCGGCCCGCCCGCGCGCGAGCAGCGAGTCGAGCGGCGTGTCCTCCATCTCGTCGGCCGCGAGCTTGGCGCGGTACAGGCTGTCGCCCAGCGCGAACGCCTCCGGCGCGCGCGGCAGCTCTGCGTCGCGCAGGAACGCGACGAACCCCTGCACGGCCCGGATCGCCGCGGAGTCGGCCTCGCCCAGATCGCCCTCGGCGCGCGTGTCCTTGCACGCCATCGCCACATCGACCACGGGCCCGCGGTACAGCGCCAGCGTCGCCAGGTAGCGCGGGATCGCGGCCTCGACCCGAATCCGCGGCGGATCGTGCAGGTTGACCGTGGCCGCGCGCAGGATCTCGGGCACGGCGGCGAGCCGTCCGGTCAGCTCGTGCGCCAGCTCGCAGCGCGAAGCGGGGCCGCGCTCGAGCAGCCCCTGGATGCCGGCCGCCACCAGGTCGAGGTAGTAGCCCGGATCGCGCTGCCAGCTGCGCTCGCCGGCGAGCGCGAACGTCTCGCGCGCGAGCCGCCAGCGCAGCACGTCGTACTCCTGGGCGCGCGCGAACGACAGCTCCGCGCGCGGGATCGCATCCAGCCTGCGCCCGACATCGGACAGCCACGCCAGATCCTGCTCGACGCTGCCCTGCGTGATCGGCACCAGCGTCTGATCCCAGCGGTGGACGCCGAGCCGCGTGGCGACGTGCGGGCGGCGCTGCAGCCAGCCGTCCAGGAACTCGTCGGCCAGCGCGTGGAGGCGCGCGTCCGCGGCGGCGGCGAGCGCCGGCGGCGCGAACGCGAGCAGCATGAGCAGGACGGCGGCCGCGCGGCAGCGCAATCGCATCGGGCCCTTCGGGCGGGCCGCGGCGTCATCCGGGCGGCGGCCCGCCGGGTGGGCCGCCACGGCCGGCGTCAGATCCGCGGCACGATGTCCTTCACCAGCATCAGCGGGTCGCCCACGCGCAGCGGCGACGTGGACAGGAACGCCTGACCGAACTTGACCCCGATCTGCCAGCCCCAGTAGCGCGCGTAGGTCATGAACACCTCGTGCACCGCCGGCGCGTGGTCGGGGCGGGGTCGATCGGGATTGTGGAACTGGCTCTGATGACAGTCGAGGGCTTTCATCCAGTCGTCCACGTGATCGCTGACGTCCACGATGAACGTGGGCGGCGTGCCCACCGGCAGGAAATAGAAGTAGATCGCGCGCGCCTGGTGCGTGTCGCCCTCCACCGGCGCCTTGCGCAGGTGGGCCAGGTTGTAGGCGTTGGCGACGATCTGCCCGGTCTTGTAGTGGTCGTTGTGGCCGAGCCCGCGCCCGATCGGCAGCTGGTAGTACGGCGCGAACACGATCTGCGGCTTGTGCTTGCGGATCACCGCCGCCACCTGGCAGCGGTTCTCGAACGTGTCCTCGATCCGGCAGTCGCCCATGTCCAGGTTCTCGCGCACGTCGAGCTTGAGGATGCGTGCCGCGTCGGCGCACTCCCTGAGCCGCAGCTCCGGGGTGCCCCAGCCCATGTCGCCGGTGGTCATGTCCACGATGCCGGTGGTGTGCCCCAGCGCCTTCAGCTTGAGCAGCGTCGCTCCGCAGCCGATCTCCGCGTCGTCGGGATGGGGACCGAATACCAGGACGTCCACGGCCATGGCGGGGCTCTCCGGGGGCATGCGCGTCGTTCGGAAGGAGCGCGGATGATAGCCAGCGCCGCGCGCGCGCGCCACCCCGCCCGCCGACGGCGCGGGTTCAGCTGTCCGGAGGCGCGAGCTCCCGCACGCGCTCGTCCAGGTCGGCGCGCAGCGCGCGCCACGCCGCGGCCACCTCGCGCGCGTTGGCGCGCACGTAGGCCTCGGCCATGCGCGGGTCGCTGGCCGCCACGCGCGTCATGTCGCGGAACGCCGGCCCGGACAGGCCCTGCGCCGCCGCCTCCGCGCCATGTGCCGCGAGCGCGCGCGCCACGAGGTAGGGCAGGTGGCTGGTGCGGGCCAGCGCCGCGTCGTGGCGTGCGGGCTCCACGAGCAACGCCTCGGCGCCGAGATCGGCGATCAGCGTGCGCACGATCGCCGGCACCTCGCCCGCGACCGGCAGCAGCGTGAAGCGCGCGCCGGCGAACAGCCCCGCGCGCGCGGCGGCAAGGCCGTGACCCTCGCGCCCGGCGAGCGGATGGCCGCCCACCGCGCGCACCCGCGCGGCGGCGGCGATCAGCGCCGGCGTGACCGGCGCGCGCGTGCTGCCGG
>DASSIN010000037.1:0-6627 GCA_035691845.1 Candidatus Eiseniibacteriota bacterium
CAGCGCGCGCTCGGCGTCCGCGCCGCGCCCGGCCTGCGCGTACGCGAACCCGAGCGCGCGCCACGTCTCGCCGTCGCGCGGCCGCTGCCGGCTCACGCGCTCGAGCTCCGTGATCGCGCGCGCGGTGCGCCCCAGCCGCGCGTGCGACAGCCCCAGCTCGCGCGCGGCGTCGAGATGATCGGGGTGCCGCGCCAGCTCGGCCGCGAACGCCTGCTCGGCGGCGCGGTACTGCCCGACCCGCACGAACAGCATGCCGATGTGGTAGTTCGCGTCGCGCAGCTCGGGATCGAGTTTGAGCGCGTTCGAGAACGACACGATCGCGGGCGCGCCGAGCCCCTGGCGCTCGTACGCCAGCCCCTGTGCGAACTGCTGCCGGGCGCGCTCGGCGGCGGACGCCGGCGGAGCGGGCGCGGGCGGCTTGCGACCATGCAGGATCGGCGGGGCGGGCGGCGACTCTGTCACCGTGTCATGCGGCGCGGCGGCCGCGCGCGCGCCGGGCGCGGGCGAAACGCCGCCGAGCGCCACGGCGAGCGCGACGGTCGCGGCCAGCCGGCGAACGGCCGGCGCCCAGGCCCGCGGGCGCGGCGCGCGCATCCCTGGTGAGTCCGAAGCGTGCATGGAGGACCCGTGAGCATAGCCTCCGCCGCGAACGACGCGCCAGCGCGCTGTGCTAGGGTCTGAACGTGACCCTGCAGGGTGTCCCCGAAACGCGCGGATCGTCCGCGCCCAAGGGCGGCGCGCGGGAGCCGCTGCCCCCGCTCCGCACGGCGTCGGGCGTGCACGAGCGCGCGTGGATCCGGCACGCGCTGGCGATGGCGGTCGCGGCCATGGGGCTGATCGACCTGCTGTCGGCGCTGTTCTCGCGCGATCCCGAGCGCACCGCGGCCGTGCGCCGGCTGCTGCCCACCGACATCCTCGCCCCCGGCGACATCGAGAACACCGCGCGCACGTTCACGCTGCTCGGCGGCGCGCTGCTGCTGGGCACGGCGGTCGGGTTGTGGCGTGGCAAGCGGCGCGCGTTCGTGGCCGCGCTGCTGCTGTGCGCCGTGTCGGTGCCGGTGAACGTGCTCAAGGCGTTCGACTTCGAGGAGGCCACCGTGTCGGCCGCGCTGATGTTCATGCTCGGCATCAGCGCCGACTCGTTCCGGGTGAAGAGCGGGGTGATGTCGTTCGGGCAGTGGTGGCGGCGCTCGCTCGTGATCGGCATGGGGCTCGCGATCTACTCGGTGGGCGGCTGCTGGCTGATCGAGGCGCGCTACGGGTTCGGGGTCGCGTCGTGGTCGCGCGCCGTCAACGAGGCGCTGTTCCAGCTGTTCGGCATCGGCGATCCCGCCCTGCACCTGGCCGCCGCGCGCATGCACGGCGTGGTGCGCTGGTTCCTGAGCTCGATCCAGCTGATGAGCGTCACCACGCTGATCGGCATCGTGCTGGCGTGGTTCCAGCCGGCCGCGCACCGCAGCCGCCATCAGGCGGAGATCGAACGCGTGCGCGAGCTGCTGCTGCGCTACGGCGACAGCACCGTGGCGTCGTTCGCGCTGGCGGACGACGTGGACTACTTCTTCAGCCCCAATGGCCGCGCGGTGATCGCGTATCGGTTCGAGTCCGATACGCTGCTGGTGGTGGGCGATCCGCTGGGTCCGCCCGAGGAGATCCCGCCGCTGCTGCAGGCGTTCGCGGCGTATTGCCGCGAGCACGACTGGGAGTTCGCGTTCTACCAGGCGCGTCCCGAGCACCTGGCGTGGTACCGCCGGTTCGGCTGGCGCGCCGTGCACATCGGCGAGGATCCGGTGCTGTGGACCGACCGCTTCACGCTGGAAGGCGCCGCGCTCGGCACCGTGCGCCGCGCGGTGCGCAAGCTCGAGCGCCAGGGACTGGAGGTGCGCTCGTGGCCGCCCGGCGAGCGCCCGTTCGAGCCGGGCGCGGAGCCCGAGGTGCTGGAGGAGCTGCGCGCGATCTCGGCCGAGTGGGTGCGCGGGCATCCCGGCGGCGAGCGCGGCTTCTGCATGGGGCGGTTCGATCCCGCCCGGCTGGGCGAGCACTGGCTGGTGGTGGCGTGGAATCGCGAGCTCCGGCGGGTCGAGGCGTTCTGCACCTGGCTGCCGATCCCCGCGCGCCGCGGCTGGGCGATCGATCTCATGCGCCGTCGCCACGACGCCCCCACCGGCACGATGGAGTTCCTGGTGGTGAAGTCGGTCGAGCAGGCGCGCGAGCGTGGCGACGCGATGCTGTCGCTGTCGCTGTCGGCGCTGGCGAAGGTGGACGAGCGCGAAGGCGAGACCGACGTCGACGGGCCGCCGCAGGAGGCGTCGCAGGGCGTGGCGGTGGCGACGGCTGCCTCACTGCCGCCCGGCGCCATCACCGACGACCGCGCGCGCGAGTTCCTGATGGAGCGCCTGGCGCGGTTCTACGACTTCAAGGGGCTGTTCCGCTGGAAGAAGAAGTTCAATCCGGTGTTCGAGGACCGCTTCCTCGTCTACCCCGATCCGCTGTCGCTGCCGCGCATCGCGCGCGCCCTGCTGCGCGCCCAGAGCCCGGGCGGCCTGCTGTCCTATCTGCGCCGCGCGGCGTAGGTCATCCGCCGCGTGCGCGGCGAGGTGTCACGGGCGCTCCCGGTCGGCGTCGTTCACCCGGCCGGCGCGCGCGCGCTGCATGTGTTCAACGAGCCGCTGCGTTTCTTCCAGCCAGGCCAGCTTTTCGATGAACGTGAGCCTCGCCTCCAGGCGGCGCTGTGCGCGCTCGGCCTCCTCCCAGCCGCGCGGCCATTCCTGATCGGCGGGACTCACCTGGGCTCCTGCGGGCCGAGATCCTCGAGCGCGCGAATGTCCTCGAGATCCCTCGGCCTTCCGGCCTTGCGTTTCATTTCGAGCAGATCCTCTCGCGACACGAACGGCGCCCGCATCCCGGGTTCGACCTCGATCTTCACCATTCGGCTCCAGCATGGATCGAAGTCGAGCGGCGGGTCGAGAAACACGTCGATTCCGGTCTGGACGTGCTCGGTGCTCCGGAGGTTGAGCACCACCGCGCCTTTGTCACGCACCCAACTGGCCCGCTGAACGGGGTCGAGCAATGCCGTGAGGCGCACGGGAACGATCTTCGGCTCGTAGCCGAGATCCTCCAGGGCCTGAACGACCTTGCTCAATCCCGGCGAGGCAAGGTCGAGCATGAGATCGACGTCCAGGGTGAGCCGAACGTAGCCGTGCGCGACGACCGCCAGGCCCCCGGCGATGAGATAGCGTTCGCTCGTGGCATTCAGCGCTCGCACGATGTCGACGACACTGCGGGCGGTCATGTCGTGACGTTATCGGCCGCCTTCCGTCATCGCAACACGAAGCCCCCGCGCATGGATGGCGCGGGGGCCCCGATGTCGTGCGTGCGAACTACCAGATCCGGGCGCGGTCGGCCTCGGCGCGCACCATGGCGTCGCCGTCCTTGGCGCCCCACGCCTTGGCGAACTCGGGCAGGTTGGACAGCGGGCCGTCGCAGCGGAACTGCCCGGGCGAGTGCGGATCGGTGGCGGTGCGCAGCCGGATCGTTTCCGGGCGCATCTTCTGCCGCCAGATGCGCGCGTACGACACGAAGAACCGCTGCTCGGGCGTGAGGCCGTCGATCAGCCCCGGCCGCCCGTGCTTCGCCAGCGCCTTTTCCATCGCCGCGTAGGCGATCGCCACGCCGCCCAGGTCGGCGATGTTCTCGCCCAGCGTCAGCCGGCCGTTCACGTGCATCGTGTCCACCGCCACGTAGCCGTCGAACTGCCGCGCCACCTTGTCGGCGCGCTCCTTGTAGCGCGCCGCGTCCTCGGGCGTCCACCAGTCGCGCAGGTTGCCGACCGCGTCCGACTTGCGGCCCTGGTCGTCGAAGCCGTGCGTCATCTCGTGGCCGATCACGGTGCCGATGCCGCCGTAGATCACGGCATCGTCCGCGTCGGGATCGAAGAACGGCGGCTGCAGGATGCCGGCCGGGAACACGATCTCGTTCATGCGCGAGTTGTAGTACGCGTTCACGGTGGGCGGCGTCATGCCCCACTCGGTGCGGTCCACGGGCTTGCCGAGCTTGTCCCAGTTGCGGTGCAGCTCGAACTGCTCCGAGCGCCGGATGTTGCCGAACCAGTCGTCGCGCGCCACGGTGAGGCCGGCGTAGTCGCGCCAGTGATCCGGATAGCCGACCTTGACCTGGAACGCGTCGAGCTTGGCGATCGCCGCCTGCTTGGTGGCATCGGACATCCAGTCGAGCGTCGCGATGCGCTCGCGCAGCGCGGCGCGCAGGTTGTCCACCATCTCCCGCGCGCGCGCCTTGGCGGCGGGCGAGAACGCCTCCTTCACGTACAGTTGGCCGAGCGCCTCGCCGATGCCGGCGCCGCCGCCGCCGCGCACGTCGCCGTCCACCGCGGTCAGCACGCGCCGCCAGCGCGGCGCCATCGCCTCGGTGCCGCTCAGCGTGTGCGCGTAGAAGTTCCAGTTCTCCTGCACGAACGGGCTCGACAGGCCGCCGGCCGTGCTGCGCACGAGGTGCCAGCGCAGGTACGCCTTCCAATCGTCGAGCGGCTGGCCGGCCACCATCGCGTTCACCTCGCGCAGGTACTTCGGCCACGCCACGTTCACCACCGCGGGCGCCTGCAGGCCGACGGCGGCGAAGAACCTGCGGAACTGGAACTCGGGCGCCATCGCCTCCAGCGAGTCGAGCGTGGTCGGATGGTAGTTGGCCTCGGGATCGCGGCGCTCGACGCGGGTGTTCTGCGCGCCCGCCAGCCGCGTCTCGAACGCCATCACCGACTTCGCCTCGGCGTCGGCGGCGGCGGCATCGTCGCCCGCGAGCTGCAGCATCTTCGACACGTGCGCCTGGTACTTGTCGCGCAGCGCCTGCGAGCCGGGATCCTGCTTCAGGTAGTAGTCGCGGTCCGGCAGCCCCAGGCCGCCCTGCGGGATCTGCAGCATCATCTGCGTGCTGTGCTTCAGGTCCTGCATCGCGATCAGCGGGAACGGCACGCGCACCGCCTCGGTCTGCAGGTGCGCCAGCTCGGCACGCAGATCGTCCACCGACTGGATCGCGGAAATGGCGGCCAGATCGGCGGCGATCGGCTTCGCGCCCTGGGCGTCGATGCGGGCGCTGTCCATGCCGCTGGCGTAGAAGTCGCCCACCAGCTGCTCGGGCGTGCCGGGCGCCGCCTTGCCGGCCGCCGCGCGCTCGAGCACGCGGCGCAGCACCGCCTGGTTGCGGTCGCGCACCTCGAGGAACGACCCCACGCCCGTTTCGTCGGCCGGGATCTCCGCGCTCGCCATCCACGTGCCGTTCACGTAGCGATAGAAGTCCTCGCCGGGCTTGACGGAGGTGTCGAACGTGGACGGATCGATCACCCGATGCACGGCGGCGTGGGTCGTCCGCGCGGGTTTGGGCGCGGCGTGCGCAGGCAGCTTGGTCTTGGGCTCCTTGACGACGGGGGCCGGGAGCGCGGCGGCGGCGCACACCAGGCCCGCCGCCGCGACGAAGGCGAGGGCGAACGCGGGACGGCGGAGCATGGGGGAAACCTCCTGCGATGAGTGAGGGTGGAAGACGTGCAGGGTGCGCGCGGGCCGGGCGAATACGCAAGATTCTCGGCCACCAGCGGGGCGGAGCGGGCCACGAACGCGCCCGGGGACGCCCGCGAAGCGGACGAAACTGCCGGCCGAGCCACGCCACGCCGTCCGCGCGCGGGACGACCCTCGACCGGGTGGCGGCGTCCGGCTAGGATGCCATGCCCCCTCGGCGGCTCACCTCATCATGGAGGACGAACGTGAAACCGCAGCACGCGTGGCGGGTCGCCCTGCTGATCGCGGGCCTCGCTCCCATTGCGCAGCTTTCGCACGCGGCCGCGCGCGGCGACGTCTACGGAGGGATCTCCGGCGGCGCGAGCATCCCCGAAGGAAGACTGGCGGACGAGCTCGACTCCGGCTTCGCCGTGGGGGCCTCGTTCGACGCCTGGTACACGCGCAGCGACGCCGCGGGGCTCGACTTCACGTTCAACCGCTTCGGACGGAAAGCCGGCTCCGATCAGGCGTCCGATCACACGAACGTGGCGCAGCTCGGGCTGCACGATCGCCGGTTCGTGGGCTCGGGCCGGCTCCAGCCGTTCGTGATGCTGGGCGCATCCATGTTCAGCACGCCGGGCCAGGTGAACTTCGGCGCCGAGGGCGGCCTCGGCGTGTCGACCCAGCTCACCTCGATCGTGCAGTTTCGGATCGAGGGGGTGGGCCACGACTACTGGATCGACCGTTCGCCCCGGCCCTACGTCACCGTCGCCGCCTCGCTGCTCGTGCGCGGCGCGGATGCGTGGTGAGGCGGTCCGCCGCGCGTGACATCCCACGGCGGCGCGCGGGCGGGGTGAGCCGGCCCCGCTAGCGTCCCGCCGGCGGCGCCGACGCCAGCGAATCGAGTCCCCGGATCACCACCGCGGTGGCGGTGTCCGGCGTGCCCAGCGCGTGCACGCGCGCCAGCACCTGGCGCGCGCCCTCGCGATCGCGCGCCATCAGCAGGAACTCCGCCGCCAGCGTGCCGCGCGGGATGTCGGGCGCCAGCTCGAATGCGCGGCGCTGGAGCTGCGCGGCCGCCGCGGGGTTGCCCGCCTCGGCCGCGCGCCCGGCCAGCAGCATCAGC
>DASSIN010000038.1:0-12704 GCA_035691845.1 Candidatus Eiseniibacteriota bacterium
GCTCGCGCGCCGGCCGCTGATCGAGCTCGCGCAATGGTCGGGCGCGCGCTGGCTGCTGGTGCCGGGCGTGGGGCCCGCGCGCGGCGCCGCGCTGGTGGCGGCGTTCGAGCTCGGCCGCCGCGCCGCCGAGAGCGGCACGCCGAGCGCCATCATCCGCGGGCCCGAGGACGTGCTGTCGCAGGTGCGCGATCTGGTGCGCGCGCGCAAGGAGCACTTCGTGGTGCTGCTGCTCAACGCCCGCCACGAGCTGCAGTCGCGCGAGACGGTCTCGATCGGGAGCTTGAACGCCTCGATCGTCCACCCGCGCGAGGTGTTCCAGCCCGCGATCGTGCACTCGGCCGCCAGCGTGGTGCTGGTGCACAACCATCCGAGCGGCGATCCCGAGCCGAGCGAGGAGGATCTCGAGATCACCCGCCGCCTGACCGGCGTGGGCGAGCTGGTGGGAATCGGCGTGCTCGATCACGTGATCGTCGCGCACCGCGGCGTGGTGTCGCTGCGAGCGCGCGAGCTGATGTGAGCGTGTGTTCGGTGATCCGAAACACCGCGCGTGCGCGTGCGCCGTGACACACGTCGGGCCGCGCGACAGTTCCGCGCGGCGGAAATTCGTGCCGGCGCGCCGTTCGTGCGCACGGCGGCTCGCAACCGTCGCAATCGCAACGGTGACCCGCGCACGACCGCGTGTGTCACGTGACGGCACGTCGCTTGCCATGGAGCGCGCGCGACGCCGCCTGCGACGGACGCGAGGCGGAGGTGGCCCCGGGGCTGCGGGCCATGCCGGCTCCGCGGGCGGCGTCGGGCCGCGTGGGAGCGTGCGTGTGTCGAGGTCGGCCGACAGCGAGGGCCGGCGCCGCACTGGATGAATGTCCCGAAGTCCGGCCCCCGGGCCGCGGCGGGTGCAGCCGCAGCCAGGGCCAGGAATCCGGCCGCCCACGCCAGCATGGCCGACGCGACCGTGCCATAGTCGCTGCCATGGTCGCGATCCGCCAGGCCACGCTCTCCGACGTGCCCGCCATGTCCGCGCTCCGCGAAGCGGTGCAATGGGAGGGTGGCGCGCCGGCCGAGCGCATGCGGCTTTACCTGGCCGGTGAACACCATCCCCGCCACGCGCTCGCGCCGCGTGCCGCGTTCGTCGCGGATCGTGGCGAGGCGGTGATCGGTTACGCCGCCGTCCACCTGACGCGCCGCTTCGGATGCGAGGGAGAGTTGGAGTGGCTGCTCGTCGCCCCCGAGGCGCGCGGCAGCGGACTTGCGGACCGGCTGCTGCGATCCGCCGCCGGCTGGCTTGTACAGCGCGGCGCCCACCGCGTGTGCGTGGACGTCGCTCCTGACAACACGCGGGCGCGCCGGTTCTATCGACGGCACGGCGCCACCGACCTCGACCGCTGCTGGATGGCGTGGGACGACATCGCCGCCGCGCTGGACGGGCCGGCCTCGTGACGACCGCGGCCGCCGACTACCTGATGCGCCTGTCGGGTCTCGCCGTGTCGTTCACCGGCCTCGCCAACGTGCCGCCGTGGCGCGTGTCGAGCGCCCTGGCCGCCGCGATGTTCACGCTGTACGCCGTGTTCCTGTTCCGCCGTCGCCGCCACGTGGCGCCCGGACCGACGCCGGTGCAGACGAGGATCAACTACGCGATCTTCGCGCTGGTGCTGTGGCTGAACGTGATCGGCGTCCTTCGCCGGTCCGGCCCCGCGCCGTACGCGCTCGCGCTCACCTCGCTGCTGGTGCTGGGCGGCTGGGTGTTCCCGCAGAACCTGGACCTGTTCTTCCGCCAGTAGCGCGCGCCAGCGCGGGCCGGGCCCATTTCGCGCCCACCACATGAAATGACGCCGCCGCGCCGGCGGCGCGGTGGTAGCCTCTCGCACGGCCCCCCGAATGCTTCGCGTTCCCCCGCCGCGACGGCCCGCGGCCGGGGAATCCGATCCCGCACCGCCATCGGCCGCAGGTCGCGCCAGGATGCGAGCGCTGCCGCGGCAGGAGTTCCCCATGCCGCGCATTCGCTCGCTGTCCGTCGCCGCCACGCTGCTGCTCGTTCCGTTCGCATCGCATCCCGCCTACGCGCTGTGGCCGGCACCATTGGGCCTGGTCTCGGTGTGCTCGGCGCCCGGCGACCAGAACAGCACCGTGCTGACGACCGACGGCGCGGGCGGAATGATCGCCGCCTGGGTGGACACCCGTTCCGGCAACGCGGACGTCTACGCCCAACGCGTGGACGCCGGCGCGGTGGCCCACTGGGGGGCGTCAGGAATTCCCATCTGCACCGCCGCCAACACGCAATATCACCTGACGATCGTGTCCGACGGCGCGGGCGGCGCCTACATCGCGTGGGAGGATCATCGCAACGATCCGTTCAACGCCGATGTCTACGCCCAGCACGTGAATTCCTCCGGATCGGCGGTGTCGGGATGGCCCGCGAACGGACTGCAGATCACCACGGTGGCAAACGACCAGGATTCGCCGATGCTCGTCACCGACGGCGCCGGGGGCGCCTACGTGGGCTGGCACGACTACCGCACGGGAGGCAACGGCGCCGACGTCTACGTGCAGCGACTGTCGTCGGGCGGCGTGGCCGCGGGCTGGCCGGCGAACGGCATCCCGGTGTGCGCGCTCACCGGCGACCAGGGCCCCGTCAACCTGGCGCCCGACGGCGCGGGCGGCGCGTACCTCGCCTGGCACGACGGGCGCAATTCGGGCGCGACCGGCTTCGACATCTACGCCCAGCGCGTGCTGTCGAACGCCACGGTGGCGTGGACCGCCAACGGCGTGCTGGTGTGCAACGCCGCCGGCGATCAGCTGACGCCGATCCTGGCGCAGGACGGCACGCTGGGGGTGAACGTGGTGTGGACGGATCACCGCACCAACGGCACCACCGGGGCGGATCTGTACTGCAACTACCTGTACAACAACGGGACCTCCCCGTTCCCCGGCAACGGCCAAATCGTCACCACCGTCACCGGCGACCAGATCAATCCCGCCATCGTCGCCGGCGGTCCGGCGATCGCGTTCGTCGCGTGGGAGGACCATCGCGCGGACGCGGGCGACATCTACGCCGCCAAGATCCAGTCCGGCATCGCCACCGTCAACGTGCCGCTGTGCACCGCCGCGGGCGCGCAGACCGCGCCGCTCGCCGTGACCGACGGCGCGGGCGGCGGGATCTTCGTGTGGAGCGACGCGCGCAACGGCAACGGCGACGTGTACGCGCAACGGCTGGGCTCGAACGACGCGGTGCAGTGGGCGGCGAACGGGCTCTATGTCAGCCTGTTCGGCAACGACGAGTTCTATCCCGCGGCCGTGGCCGATGCGCGCGGCGGCGCGCTCGTCGCGTTCACCCAGTTCTACAACGCCGGCGCCAACGAGCTGGTGGCCGAGCGCGCCGATCACTTCGGCTACATCGGCAGCCCCGAGCCCGTGATCACGAGCGTGACCGACGTCGCCGCCGACCAGGGCGGCCTCGTGCACCTGGTGTGGAACGCGAGCTTCCTGGACGCCGACCCCGGCTTCACGATCGGCACCTACAACGTGTGGCGCCAGATCACGACCGGCGCCGCGCAACTCGCGCTCGCGCGCGGCGCGCGGCTGCTGCGCGAGGGCGAGCCCGCGAGCGGCGGGCCCGCGATCCGCACGCTCGGCGCCGGGGTCAACGCCACCACGTGGGAGTTCCTGGGCTCGGTGCCGGCGCGCGCCTACGCCAGCTACGCGTTCCCGGCGGCCACGCTGCAGGATTCCACCGCCACCGGCTCGCACGACACCGTGTTCATGGTGGACGCGCAGGCCGCCTCGGGGCCCGACTACTGGCACTCCGATCCGGTCGCGGGGCACTCGGTGGACAACCTGGCGCCGAACGCGCCCGCCAATCTCGCCGGCAACTACGGCGCCGGCGCCACGCACCTGCACTGGTCGCCCAACACCGAATCCGACCTGAACGGCTACCACGTGTATCGCGGCGCCTCGTCCACGTTCACGCCGTCGCCCGCGAACCTGGTGGGCGCGCCGGCCGACACCGGCTTTGCCGATCCCGGGCCGGCGGGGAGCTACTACAAGCTCTCGGCGCTCGACGTGCACGGCAACGAGAGCGGCTTCGCGCTGCTGACGCCCGCCCAGACGTCGGGCGTGGGCGGCGGCGCGCCGCTGGCGTTCGAGCCGCCGAGCGTGCGGCCGAACCCGATCCGGGATGGCGCGAGCATCCGGTTCACGCTGCCCGCCGCCGCGCCGGTGCGGCTCGAGCTGCACGATCCGCAGGGCCGGCTGGTGCGGCGGCTGATCGAGGGCCGGGTGGAGCCGGGCGTGCACGAGCTGGCGTGGGACGGCCGCGACGAGGCGCGCCGCGCGCTTCCGCCCGGGCTCTACTTCCTGCGCTTCGAGTGCCCGCTCGGATCGCGCGTCGAGCGCCTGGCGATCGTGCGGTGAAGGAATTCGAAATGTCGGCGCGAATATCTCGGAGGGTGTGATGGTATCGTAACGCGCACGGTTTCAGCGAAGGAGAGGCGCCCAAATGACCCCCGCCGGCGATCCTGTCTCCCCGCCAGAGAGATCGCAGGAGGTCGCGATGTGCCGCCATCAGCTCCATCAGCTCCTTCCGCTCCTTGCCCTGACCTTCGCTCTTGGCGCCGTGCCGGCGCGGCCGTGCCAGGCCCAGTGGCGAGTGGATGGAGCGCCCGTCTGCACCGCCGGGAGCTTTCAGGACTACCCCACGATCGCCCCGGACGGCGCGGGGGGCGCGATCATCACCTGGATGGACCTCCGCCAGCAGAACAACGGCTACTACCTCACCTACGTTCAGCGCTTGAACTCGGCTGGAGCGCCGCAGTGGACCGCCGACGGCGTGCTGCTGAGCAATACCCCAGCCTTGTACCCCACGATCGTCGCGGATGGCTCGGGCGGCGCCATCATCACGTGGGGGGACGGACGCAACGGGAACGCCGACATCTACGCCCAGCGGGTGAACGCGGCGGGCGTACCGCAGTGGGCCGATAGCGGCGTGGCGCTGTGCACCGCCCTGAACAACCAGCTCTTCCCCCGGATCGCCCCGGACGGGGCGGGGGGCGCCATTGTCAGTTGGATCGACGGCCGCAGCGGGTCGAGTTATGACATCTACGCCCAGCGGGTGAACGCCGCGGGGGTGCCGCAGTGGGCCGATAGCGGCGTGGCCCTGGGCGCCAGCGCGTACCCCCAATCCCAGGATCTTCCCGCGATCGTGCCGGACGGCGCCGGAGGTGGCATCGTCACCTGGACCGGCTCCACGGTCAGCGGCGACCATGTGTACGCCCAGCACGTGAGCGCGGATGGCGTGCCGCAGTGGACTGCCGGCGGCGTGAGGCTGTGCGCGACCGAGTACAACCAGGTCAACCCCACGATCGCCGCGGACGGTGCGGGCGGCGCCATCGTCGCCTGGAGTGACATCAGGAACGGCGCGGGCAATTTCGACATCTTCGCCCGGCGGGTGAGCGCGGCCGGATCGCCGCAGTGGCCGGCCGAGGGCGTGGCGTTGTGCGCCGCCATGAACGATCAGACCCATCCCACGATCGTCGCCGACGGCGCGGGAGGGGCCATCGTCACCTGGCAGGACGCCCGCAACGGGGTGGGCAACTTCGACATCTACGCCCAGCGGCTGAGCGCCGCGGGTGTGCCGCAGTGGGCCGACAGTGGCGTGGCGCTGTGCATCGCCACGAACGAGCAGAGCGCCCCCATGATCGCATCGGACGGCGCGGGGGGCGCCATCGTCACCTGGCGGGACGCGCGCGCCGGGTCCTTCGACGTCTACGCCCAGCGGGTGAACGCCGCGGGGGCGCCACAGTGGGCCGAGAACGGCGCGGCGCTGTGCACCGCCGCGTACAACCAGGACTCGCCCATGATCGTCCCGGACGGCGCGGGAGGCGCCATCGTCACCTGGTACGACCAGCGGGATGTCTACCCATACACCGACATCTACGCGCAGAAGGTCTACGGGTCCGGTGTCGCGGCCGTTCCGTCCCCTAGCGCCCCGGCGCAATTCCTGTTGCTGGAGCCTTCCCCGAACCCCTCGCGGGACGGCCAGTTCAGGATTGGCTTCGACCTGCCCCGTTCCGAACGCGTGTCCGCCGAAGTGTTCGACCTGGAAGGGGAGCGCGTGCGGACGCTGGCCACGAATCGCGAGTTTCCGGCAGGACCGCAAGCGCTGGGCTGGGACGGCAGGAACGACGCGGGTGTCGGGCTGCCCAGCGGGGTCTACTTCGTCGAGGTCCGCGCGGGCACGCACGCCGAGGCGCGACGAGCCGTATTGCTTCACTGACGACGCGCCCCAGCCGCCGCGGCGAACCCCGCCTGCTCCGTCGTTTGGCGGTCATTCTCGAATGCGTCGGGACTCGTAGGCCCGATACTGCAGCGCCTCGGCCAGGCGGCGCGTGTAGACGCGCTGCTCGCCGGCCAGGTCGGCGATCGTGCGCGCCACGCGCAGCGCGCGGTGCACGGCGCGCGCCGACATGCCGCCGCGGTCCACGGCGTCGGCGATCAGTTGGCGGCCGGCCGAGTCCAGCGCGCAGCACTCGCGCAGCGCGGCGTTGGAGAGCGCGGCGTTGAGCGCGCCGCGGCGGCGCTGGCGCTCGCGCGCCTCGCTCACGCGCGCGCGCACCGCGGCGCTCGGCTCGCCCGCCGGCGCGCGCAGCAGCTCGTCCGACGACAGCGCCGGCATCTCGACCTGCAGGTCCAGCCGGTCGAGCACCGGGCCGCTGACGCGCGCGGCGTAGTGGGCGAGGTCGGCGGGGGTGCAGCGGCAGCCGCGCTTGGGATGTCCGAGCCACCCGCACGGGCAGGGGTTCATCGCCACCACCAGCAGCGCGCGGGCGGGGAAGCAGATCGCGCCCTGCGCGCGCGCGATCCACACGCGCCCGTTCTCGAGCGGTTCGCGCAGCGCGTCGCGCACCGGGGCGTGGCACTGCGGGAACTCGTCCAGGAACAGCACGCCGTGATGTGCGAGCGACAGCTCGCCCGGGCGCGGCGGCCGCCCGCCGCCGATCAGCCCCGCCACCGTGACCGAGTGATCGGGATTTCGGAACGGGCGGTGGCGCACGAGCCCGCGTCCCGGCTCGCGCAGGCCGGCGGCGGCGTGCAGGCGCGTGACCTGGAGCGCCTCGTCCGGCTCGAGCGGCGGCAGCAGCCCCGGAAGGCGCGAGGCGAGCATCGTCTTGCCCGAGCCCGGCGGGCCGAACAGCAGCAGGTGGTGGCCGCCGGCGGCGGCGATCTCGAGCGCGCGCCGCGCCACGCGCTGCCCGCGCACATCGGCCAGATCGGGCGCGCAGTCGCCGTCCGGATCGGCGGACGCGGGGGCGGCGGCCGGCAGATCCACGCCGCGCAGCCAGTCCACGGCGTGGCCGAGCGTGTGCACGGCGTGGACGGTGAGCCCCTCGACCAGCGCGGCCTCGGGCGCAGCCTGTGCGGCGCACAGCAGGCGCCTGACGCCGGCCCGGCGCAGCGACTCGGCCAGCAGCAGCGTGCCGCGCCCCGCGCGCACGGCGCCGTCCAGCGCCAGCTCGCCCAGCGCGGCGCCCTCCGCCATGCGCTCGGGCGGCGCCTGCGAGGTGGCGATCAGCACCGCGAGCGCGAGCGGCAGGTCGAACCCGGCGCCTTCCTTCTTGCGCTCCGCGGGCGCGAGGTTGGCGGTGACGCGCCGGTCGGGGAGCTGGAACCCGGAATGGCGCAGCGCGGGCCACACGCGGTCGCGCGACTCGCGCCCCGCCGCATCGGGCAGCCCGACCAGCACGAACCCCGGCAGCCCGGGCCCGACATCGACTTCGCACTCCACCGCGAACGCGTCGAGCCCCCAGCGCGCGGCAGCAGTGACACGGGCCAGCATGGCGCCTCGGCAGGGGCCGTTCCGCGGGGGCGTCGCCCGAGCGGTTGCGCGCACCGTGCCAAGTCCGAGCTCCGCGCCTCAAGCGCCGCCCGGGGCGGCCGATAACTCCGGGGTCCCACGCCTGACTTGGACGGGAGATCGCGCGTGCCCAGTGAGCCCAGTCGTCTGATGCGTCATGCCGTCGGCATCGTCCGCCGTCTCGCGGGGGGCACGGACGCGGGCGCGGAGTCGGGGACGGCGGCGGCGCGGCGGCAGGAGCAGCTGGCGGCGCTGCTCACCGTGTCGCAGGCCGTCACCTCGTCGCTCGACCTCGCCACCATCCTGCGCACCATCGCCGAGCAGGTGCGGCAGGTGATCCACGTCAACGAGTGCACGGTGTTCCTGATCGAGGGGGACGAGCTGGCGCCGGTGGCGATGGACGTCGAGAGCTACGCCGAGCAGGTGATCGCCTGCCGGCTCAAGCTGGGCGAGGGGATCACCGGCGCCGTGGCGGTGTCGGGGCGCGGCGAGATCGTGAACGACGCGCGCCGCGATCCGCGCGCGGTGCAGGTGCCGGGCACGCCGGAGGAGGATTCCGCGCTGCTGTGCGTTCCGCTGTGCGAGCGCGAGCAGCCGATCGGCGTGATCACGCTGGTGCGCATGGGCTCGAACGGGTTCGCGCCCGAGGACCTCGAGGTCGCGACGCTGTTCGCGGCCCAGTGCAGCGCGGCGATCGCGCACGCGCGCGCGTACGAGGACGCGCGCGCGGCGTACGTCGAGCTGCACGAGACCCAGGCGCAGCTGCTGCAGTCGGCGAAGCTGAACGCGCTGGGCGAGATGGCGGGCGGCGTGGCGCACGACTTCAACAACATCCTGGCCGCGATTCTGGGGCGCACGCAGCTGCTGCTGCAGACCTCGGACGACCCCGAGCTGCGCCGCCAGCTCGAGGTGATCGAGCAGGCTGCGCTGGACGGCGCGCAGGCGGTGCGGCGCGTGCAGGAGTTCACGCGCGTGCGGCAGGACGAGCGGTTCGAGACCGTGAACATGGACGTGATCCTGGCATCGGTGGTGGAGCTGACGCGCCCGCTGTGGGAGGCCGAGACCAAGCGGCGCGGCGTGCGCGTGGCGGTCGAGGTGCGGCCGGGCGCCACGCTGCCGGTGGCCGGCAACCCGGGCGAGCTGCGCGAAGTGTTCACCAACCTGCTGCTGAACGCGGTGGACGCGCTGCCGGAGGGCGGCGTCGTCACCATCGACAGCGCGGACCGCGACGGGCTGGTCGAGGTGCGGGTGAGCGACACCGGCGTCGGCATGGATCCGGACACGTGCCGGCGCGTGTTCGATCCGTTCTTCACCACCAAGACGATCAAGGGCACGGGGCTCGGGCTGTCGGTGGCATGGGGGATCGTGTCGCGCCACCACGGCACGATCGACGTCGAGAGCGAACCCGGTTGCGGCACCACGTTCGTGCTGCGGTTCCCCTCCGGCAGCACGATCGCCTCCGGCGCCCCGGCGAGCGCACATGCGCCGCTGCCGGGGCGCGAGGTGCTGGTGGTGGACGACGAGGAAGCGGTGCTGCACGTGATGGCCGACATGCTGCTGATGCTCGGCCAGTCGGTGCGCACGGCGCCGGGCGGCCGCGAAGCGGTCGAGGCGATCGCGCACCGCATGCCCGACGTCGTGTTCTCGGATCTCGGCATGCCGGAGATGAACGGCTGGGAGCTGGCCCAGGCGGTGGCGGCGCGCGCGCCGCACGTGCCGGTGGTGCTCGTCACCGGCTGGGGCGTGCAGATCGACGCCGACACCGCGCGCCGGCGCGGCGTCGAGCGCGTGCTGCCGAAGCCGTTCTCGGTCGAGGACGTCGAGCGCGTGCTGCGCGAGCTCCCCACGCGCGGAGCGCGCCAGGCCGCCTGATCGCGCGCCGGGCCGCGTGCCGCCGATGTCGCGGCGCGGCCCGGCGGTCAGGCCGTCACTGCGCGGAGGTCGGGAACGTGGCGCCCGGCTGCGGCAGCGCCAGGGCGCCGGCAGCCAGTCGCGCCCAGCCGGTCACCGGCAGCGCTCCGCGGTCCACGCCGCGCACGACGCCGCGGCCGTCCAGCACCACCCACGCCGGCGCGGCGTGCGTGGTCTCGGGATCGAGATCGTTGAACTGCCCGGCGATCACGCTCATTGGATCGGGAACGACCGCGTATTCCAGACCGAGCCTGCGCGCCACGCGCGCCGCGGCGCCGGCGCCGCGATCCAGCACCGCGATCGGCAGCACGCCCAGGTCGAGCAGGTCCGCGCGCTCGCGCTCGAGCGCCGCGAGCTCGGCCTCGCCCGGCGCGATCACCAGCAGCACGGCCTGCGGACGGAGATCGGACAGCCGCACCGCGCGGCCATTGGGGCCGTCCCAGCTCACGTCGGGCGCACGATCGCCGGACGTCACGAACGCCGCCGGCGGCTCGGGACCGATCATGTTGAGCGGGCCGTCGCGCGGCTCGGATGGCGGAGGCGACGACACGGCGGCGTGCGGTGCGTCGGGCGCGAACGAAACCATCGCGAGCGTGAGCGCGAGGGCGAGCGGGACGGGCGGTTTCACGGCATCCTCCGGGCGCAGGAGTCGAAGCGAGGTGGCTCGGGCTGTCCCCTCGATATCGGCCCGCCGCGCGGAGGATTTGAGTGGTGCGCGCCGGAATGTTCGCGCCGCGCGCGCGCGTTCCCGTGCCACGCGCGCGCGTCGCGCACGTTGCGTGGCGTGGGCTGCAAGCTGCATGGGCGGGACGCCGCACACGCGCGCCGCGCGGGCAGTCGCGCCCGCGCGTGGCGGACAACGCACGATGCCGATGGCGTCGCGCAACGCGCCGTGCAGCGCCCGCGTGACGGGCCCGCGCGGCGCGGCGCGCGACGCCGGAGGGTGCGCTACGGCGCCTCGCCGAACGCGGTGCGCACCAGCGCCACCATGTCGTCGGGCGGCAGCCGCTCGCCGAGCAGCGCCAGCCGCACGGTGCCGTTGCGATCGATCAGCACGAGCCCGGGACGCGTGGCGTCGTGCTCGAAGTCGTACAGTCCGTACATCGCCGACACTTCGCCCGTGACGTCGGCCAGCGTCAGCAGTGCGTGCGGATCGCGCAGCGCGGCCTGCTCCAGCGTGCGGGCCTTGTCGTGGCACACGCCCACGAGCCGCGTGTCCACCGCGGCCAGCGGGCGGACGGCGTCGGCGAACGGCGCGAGCGAAGCGTGGCTCTCGGCGAACAGCAGCAGCACGCGCGTGCCGCGCAGGCGCGACAGCCGCACCGGCTGGCGCTGCGAGCCGTCCAGCTCGAAGTCGGGCGCGAGCTCGCTCACGCCGATGTTGCCGGACAGCCGCAGCGGCTCGTGCGGCGGCGAGCTGGAGGGCTCGCGGGCGGGCGGGCCGACGGGTGGCGGGACCTTGGGCTCGCCCTGCGCGTGGACGGCGAGCGGCCACGCGACGGCGGCGAGCAGCGGGACGAGGCACATCAGGCAACGGCGCACGATGGCACCTCTGCTGCGTCCGGATGGTGCATCCGAACCTCCCGCGCCGCCCCGATCGCGCGGCGCGGGTTGCCGCATCGGCTCCCGGGCGTCTCCGGACGCCGCGTGATCACCCGGGCTGCGGCGAACGCTCCGTGGCCGGCGCGAGCCGTTCGACGGCGTCGCGGATCGCGGCCAGATTGCCTTCCGGTGTGCCGGGCGGAATCGAGCACCCGGGCGCGACCAGCCAGTGGCGGCCATGAGTCTGATGTCGTGCGTCGTCCAATTCGGCCAGCGCGGCCGAAGCGTCTCCCTGCTGCAGCGCGCCGTCCTGCGTGATGCCGCCCATCACCGCGCGGCCCAGGCGCGCGAGTCCGTCGGCCAGCGACGGATTGGTGGCATCGGTCGCCGCCCACGAGAACGCCTGCACCGGATAGTCGGCCAGCTCGAACAGCAGGTTGCGGCGCTTGCACACGTGCAGCACGTTGAACGCCGCGCCGCGCGCGGCCTCGATCAGCGCGAGGTCGGTGGGGCGCGCCCAGGCGCGATAATCGTCGGGCGACATCAGGTCGCGCGACGCCCAGTCCACCGTGGCGAAGTAGATGCCGTCGGCGCCGGCCTCGAGCAGCGCGCGCACGAACGGGACGAAGCTGTCGGTCACGGCCGCGAGCGCGCCGCGCACGAGCCCGCCGTGCGAGTCCATGTGCGCCCGCAGCTGCTGCGGCGTCTCCACCATCTCGCCCAGGATCGCGAGCGGCGTGAACACGGTCTGGATGATCGGCACCTCGCCCGGCACCGCGGCGCGCAGCAGCCTGACCGCTTCGAGCTGCTCCGCGAACGCCGGCCGATCCAGCGGCTGGCGTCCGATCGCCGCCCAGTCGGCGCCCTCGTGGATCGGCCAGTCGGTGAGCATCGGCTTCTCGCCCGGCACGCTCGTGTAGACGTAGCGCACGCCCCAGGGCTCGACGTGATAGTGCTTGCGCGGGTTGAGCTTGATCCAGTCCCACGCATGGCGTTGCCAGGACTCGCGCGTGGCGCGCACCAGGTCGGCGGCGGAGGATTCGAGGTGATAGAAGTGGCCCCAGAACGACACCGGCGGCCGGTCCACGGGCTGGCCGGCGAGGGCCGCCATCACGCGCTCACGCGGGGTCATGCGGGCTCCGGAGTGGAAGGCGGGCGCTTCGCGCGCGCTGCGATGTGCCGCGCGGCCCGCCCATCGGCAGGACTGTACCACCCGACCCCGCGCCGGCAAGCGGGCCCTGTCGGCCGCCCGGGCCGCCTCGCACCGGCGCGCGCGCGAGCCATCGGAGCGGGGCCCCCGGCGCTCGTGGGACTGGCGCTTCTCCTGACGCTCGCCGCCGGGTGCGGGCGCCGCGGGCCCGCGCCCGAACGCGGCGCCTCCGCGCGGCCCATGCCGCCCGCCCTC